>WQTM01000134.1 GCA_009786315.1 Pseudomonadota bacterium
GGGAGGCGAAGAGGGAGAAGGGGGAGGGGAGTGGGGAGAGGGCCATGGTGGGGGGGAGATTGTCGAAAATGGGGGGGAGAAGCAAGAGGCAATGCAAAAGCGGGTGTCCTCTTTCGCGCGTATGAGCTAGGTTATGGGTGTGCGTATTTTATTTTTATCATCAGAAGTGGCCCCCTACTCGAAGACGGGGGGGTTGGGGGACGTTTCCGGGGCGTTGCCGGCTGTTTTGGCGAAGAGGGGACACGAGGTGGTGGTGGTGACGCCGCGCTATGCGACGGTACCGACGGAGGGTTTGTCTCTGCGAGGGACGTTGTGGCTGCATTTTCCATTTGGAGCGCAGTGGGCGGAGGTTTGGGAGGTGAGGGCGGGGAATTTGCGTACACTATTTATACGCCAGCCGGCCTATTTTGACAGGGGGGGTTTTTATGCGGAGGGTGGGGTGGAATATACCGACAACCACCGGCGTTTTGCTTTTTTTTCCATGGCGGCCTTGTCCGCGGCACAAATGCTGGGGCTTTGTCCGCAGGTGATACATTTAAACGAGTGGCAGACGTGCCTTGCGGCGCTGGCGTTGAAGCGGGGCTATGAGTCCACGCCGTTGGGCCAGGCGAAGACGTTGCTGAGCATACACAATTTGGCCTACCAGGGCATATTTCCCTCGTGGGCGGTGGAGGAGTTGGGATTGCCGTGGGAGTTGTTTTCTCCGGACGGTTTTGAGTTTTGGGGGCAGTTGTCCTTTTTGAAGACGGGCCTTGTTTTTGCAGACGCTCTTTCCACAGTTTCTCGGCGCTATGCGCAGGAGATACAGACGCCCGAATATGGTTTTGGTTTGGAGGGCATATTGCAGAAGCGGGCGGGCGTATTGCGGGGCATATTGAATGGCATAGACAGCAAGCTTTGGAACCCTGCGACGGACGTGTTTTTGCCAGCCCGCTACTCTAGGGAGGACATGTCCGGCAAGGAGGTGTGCAGTGAAGCGTTGTTGGAGCGATTTGGTTTGTCCTCGGCCCCCAAGCGTCCCCCCATATTTGGCATGGTAAGCCGCATGGTAGAACAGAAGGGGATAGAGCTTATACTTGGGGCCATACCCGGGTTGGTGGAGGCGGGGGCCCGTGTAATAATAATAGGCACAGGGGAGGGGCGTTTTGAGGGGGCGTTGAGGGAGATGGCGCAGCGTTTTCCGCAGCAGGTGGGGGTATTTATAGGTTTTGACGAGACGCTGAGCCACTGTGTGGAGGCGGGGAGTGATTTTTTTATGATGCCTTCCAAGTTTGAGCCTTGTGGGCTGAACCAACTCTACTCTTTGCGTTATGGAGCGATTCCCGTAGTGAGGGCAGTGGGGGGTCTGGAGGACTCCATAATAGACGCAGGGGTGGAGGGAGGGGAGCAGACTTCCACGGGCATTAAGTTTGGTGAGTTTTCACTGGAAGCGTTTGAGGGGGCGTTGAGGAGGGCGTTGGGGCTTTTCAAAAAGCCCAAGTTGTTGCTTGGCATGCGCAAGCGGGCGATGGGGAAGGACTTCTCTTGGGAGCATGCGGCGAAGGAATATGAGGCACTTTATGAAAGCCTGCTGGGTGCGGGCGAGGACGCGACAAGCGCAGGCAGGTGAATGTGCAGCCGGGGAAGCAACTGGGAGGCTACCAACTTTGTGCACGTATTGCTGCAGGCGGGCAGGCGGAGGTTTTTTGTGCGAAGGCGACGGAGGCGGCTTTGTTTGGCAAGCCACGGCGAGGGGAGTTTGTTGTTTTGAAGCGGCTTTTGCCGGCATTTCGCCGTGATGCGAGGTATGTACGCCGTTTTTTGGAGGAAGGGCGGCTGATGTTGCGCCTCAAGCACCCGAATATAGTGGAGACGATGGGCTATTTTGAGCAGGGCAAGGACTGCATATTGGTACAGGAGTGGGTAGAGGGGCAGACATTGGAGAGGGTACAGGAGAGGAGCCGTGGGGGCAGCCGAAGTTTCCCATTGGAGGCAGGGGTATTTATAGTGAGGCAGTTGCTTTTTGCCCTTTGTTACATACACGAGTTGTCCGAGGAGGGCATATGGCGGGGCCTGGCGCACGCGGATTTGAGCCCCAGCAACCTGTTGTTGTCCAAGGAGGGGGAGGTGAAGCTTATTGACTTTGGGGTTGCGCGTTTGTTGGGTGGGGGTATTTTTCAAGAGGACGGGTTGGGCGGCACAGTTGCCTACATGAGTCCTGAAGTGATGTTAGGCCACCCTGCGGACGAGAGGGCGGACCTCTATGCGGTGGGGGTATTGTTGTGGGAGTTGTTGGCGAACCGTCGTCTTTTTGAGGGCAACTCGGAGGTAGAGCGCATGCACAAGGTGAAGAATGCGCAAGTCCCCCCTGTGACGCGCCACAACCCTGGGGTTCCTTTTTTTGCGGAGTTAATATTGCGCAAGGCTTTGGCGGTGCACCCGGAGAGGCGTTTTGAGTCAGCGAGGGTATTTTTGGAGGCTTTGGACGCGTGGGTACACCGTATGGGCCTAAGGCAGGATTCTACTTTGGTAGCGCAGTTATGGGGGGATTGAGAGAGGTTTTGGGAGGGCAGCAGGGTGGGAGGTGGTGGGGTGTTTCTGCGGGGGTGGTGGGGTGTTTTTGCGGGGGTGGTGTGCAGTTATGCTGGAGGGGGTGCAGCGGGGGCGAGGTTAGCGAAGGAGGCCCCTTTGGGGCGTACAATGCGGATGCGCTCCAAGCGAGGTCCGTCTTTGGAGTGAACCACGAGGTGGAGGTGGGCGAGGGTGAATTTGTCGCCGATTTCGGGCAAAGCGCCTGCTGTCCAGCTGAGGTAACCGCCGAGGGTTTCAAAGTCCCCCGAGGGCAACGCAACGCCGAAGTATTTGGTAAACTCTTCCGGGGACAAAGTGGCGTCCACGAGGAAGCTGCCGTCGTGTATTTTTTCAATGGACTTTTCGTCTTTTTCAAACTCGTCGCCAATGTCGCCGACAATTTCTCGGAGAATGTCCTCCAAGGTGACGATGCCGATGAAGCTTCCATATTCGTCCACGACGATGGCCATGTGGATGCGTTGTTTTTGCATATCGCGCAGCAAGTCTCCGATGGGCTTAAACCAGGGGACATAGACGGCGGGGCGAATCATTTCCTGGAGGACGATGTTCTCTGGGGTACCCACAAGAGGCAGCAAGTCCCTGACGTGGAGGATGCCGAGGATGCTTTCTTCGTCGTCGCCGAGGACAGGCATACGCGAGTGGTTTTGAGAGGAGAGGGCTCTGAGGATTTCGGGCGTAGGGGCATGCAAGTTAACGGAGACGACGTCTGTTCTTGGCACCATGACGTCTCGGCAGCGTTTGTCGGACAACTCGAAGATGGAGTGAATAAGCTCCGGAGCGACTTTGTCCACTTCGTTTTTGGCGGCTTGGGCGGCCAGGAGTTTTTCCAAGTCCTCAAGGGGGAGAGGGGGGGCTTCAAAGCTGGCGCGAAGGCCCATAGGTTGGAGGAGTGCATTGAGGGGGCCTGCAACCACGAGGACGAAAGGGGAGAGGAGGAGGCTTGTTGCGCGGATGAGGCCGGAGAGGGCCTTGGCCCAGGTTTCGGGTTTGGCCATGGCTGCTGCGCGCAAGCTGGTTTCAACGGCTGTTGCGAAGAGGGCTGTAGCCAGGGCAGCGGTGGCGCCCAGAATCCAATCCATATTTTCGAAAAGCCAGGGGGGGGTTGGGTGGTTAGGAGCAAAGAGGGTTTCCAGGTATAGGGCCGAGGTTGAGGCATGGCGCAGGGCGACGAAGGCCGCGCAGAAGCTGGCCAGGACGTTGGCGAACACCATGCCGAGGCGTATGGAGGAGGCGGTTTTTTCGCGGTTAACTTTATAAAGCCATAAGCGTTTCCCTGGCTTAGGAAAAAGTTGCAGCAACTCTTGTACACGCAAGTCCGAGATGCCATATAAGCCCGTCTCGGCGGCCCCCAACAGGCCGCGCAAGAGGATAATGAAGAAGCTGATAGAAATAAAAAGCCAACTGGGCATGTATTCCCCGTTCTAAACCAAAAAGGTGTTCTATGCGCGTTCGTGTTGTTGTTAGCCTAAAAAACGGTGTCTTGGACCCACAGGGGCAAGCTTTGAAGAAGGGGTTGCACCAGTTTGGTTTTGGTGAGGTACAGTCCGTACACGTGGGCAAAGTAGTAGAGTTGGAAATGGACCTAAGCGAGGAGGAGAGGGAGGTGGCATTGCAACGCATTCAGCAGATGTGTGAGAAGCTATTGGTGAATGAGGCTGTTGAAACCTATAGAATATGCAAGGCAGAGGTTTTCCAATGAAGGGTGTAGGCATTGCGCTTTTCCCTGGAGGGCAGCTGGACTCGGACATAGCCTTTGCGATGAAGCGATTGGGTTTGGCCACGAAGGTATTGGGGCATATGGAGAGCGACTTGGGGGGCTGTGAGGTGGTGGTGTTGCCATTTTCCATGAGTTTTGGAGGTTATTACCGTCCGGGTGCTTTGGCAGCCCAAACGCCCCTGGCCAAGGCCATAAAGGATTTTGCCCTGGAGGGGGGGCGGGTGGTAGGGATAGGGGATGGTTTTGCGGTGTTGACGGAGTTGCGACTTTTGCCGGGGGCGTTGTTGCCCAACAAGAGGGCGCAATTTCTCTCGGCGGAGGTGAGGTGCCAGGTGGTAGACCACAGCCACACTTTTTTCCAAAAGCAGGCCCCGTGTAGTTTTTTGAAGTTACACGTTGCCAGCCCCAATGCCAACTACATATTTCCCCCGGGCATAGCGCCTGAAGCTGCGCGAGTGGCGTTGCGTTTTGTGGATGAGAATGGTTTCTCGGAGAGTGGAGTGGCAGCTGTTGTCAACGCAAGGGGCAATGTTTTTGGCATGTTACCCATACCCGAGAGGAACCTGGACGGGGATGGGGGCAGGCTTTTGGCTTCCATGTTTTGCTAGGTTTGGTGGGGTATTTTTTTCAGTCCGCCGGGCGTATTGCCCTGGACGATAGCATAGAGGTGGTGTCGCCTTCCAAGGTGGCAGTGCCAAAGGAGAGAAAGTTGTGAGTCATTCGCCGCAAGTCCTCGCTGAACATGGGTTAACGCAAGAAGAATATGCCAGCATTCGGCAGCAGATAGGGCGGGAGCCCAATTTGTTGGAGTTGGGCCTCTTCTCCGTATTGTGGAGTGAGCATTGTTGCTACAAGTCCTCGCGGAAGCTATTCAAACGTTTTCCGACGCAGGCCCCCCAAGTATTGGTAGGCCCCGGGGAGAATGCGGGGGTGGTTTCCATAGGGGATGGGGATGCGGTGGCTTTCAAATTGGAGTCCCACAACCACCCCTCCTATTTGGAGCCCTTCCAAGGCTCCGCCACCGGAATAGGGGGTGTGGTGAGGGACGTATTTACGATGGGGGCGACGCCCATTGCGGGGATGAGCTCCCTGCGTTTTGGCCTGCCGGAGCACCCTCGGACGGCCTTCCTCGTGAAGGGCTGCGCTGCGGGCATGTCCTTTTATGCCAACGCCATGGGGCTTGCCTGCGTAGGGGGGGAGTTGAGTTTTGAAGCCAGCTATAACGGCAACTGCCTGGTGAATGCTTTTGTGTTGGGCCTGTTGCGTGCCGACAAAATTTTCAAAGGGACGGCCTCGGGCCATGGCAACCTCATTGTTTATGTAGGCGCCAAAACAGGGGCTGACGGCATACATGGGGCGACGATGGCTTCAGCCGAGTTTGGGGAGAAGGGGGCGGAGAACATTCCAACGGTGCAAGCAGGGGACCCACTCATAGAGAAAATGTTGATGGAGGCGTGCCTGGAGTTATTCCAAAGCGATGCGGTGGTGGGCATTCAGGACATGGGGGCAGCGGGGTTGACTTCCTCTTCCATTGAGATGGCCTCTCGTGCTGGCAGTGGCATTGAGTTGGAACTCTCCAAAGTGCCCATACGCCAAAAAGGCATGACGCCCTATGAAATTATGCTTTCCGAGAGCCAGGAACGCATGTTGTTGGTGGCGAAGAAGGAGCGTGCCGAGGAGGTGTTGGCCATTTGCCGCAAGTGGGGCCTGGAGGGAGCCATTATAGGGCACGTTACCGACACGGGGCGTGTTGTCATTTTTGAAGCGGGCACGGTTGTGGCTGATTTGCCCATAGGCCCCCTTACGACGGGAGCGCCCTTGTTGGAGCGCCCGACGCGAAGGCCCAAGCGTTTGGACGAGGAGTGGGCGGTGGAGGTGGACGCCCTCCCCACCCCTCCTGTGGACAAAACCCTCCTGGGTTTGTTGGCCTCGCCCTCCATTGCGGACAAGGCCTGGCTATATAGCCAATTTGACGCGGGCATAGGTTTGGGCACTGTGTTGGGTGCTGGCAAAGCGGACGCTTCGCTTGTGCGCGTACGGCGCACGCAGAAGGGCCTGGCCATTTCCATAGACTGCAATGCGCGGCACGTTTATGCCGACCCATTTGAGGGGACGCAGCAAGCCGTAGCCGAGTGTACCCGCAACCTGGCTTGTGTAGGGGCCACCCCGCTGGGGCTGACAGACGGCCTCAATTTTGGCAACCCTGAGAACCCTGAAATTATGTGGGAAGTTTCAGAGTCCATTTCCGGCATAGCCGAGGCATGCAAGGCCTTGGAGGTGCCCGTCATTTCCGGCAACGTCAGCCTCTATAATGAAACCGACGGCAAAGCCATTTTCCCCACCCCCATTATAGGCGTAGTAGGCCTTGTGCCCGACGTAGACAAAGCGGTGGGCCTGGGTTTTGCGAGGGAGGGGGACGTCATATTATGGTTGGGCCCCCTGGAGGGTGCGTTGGGGGCGAGTGCTTGGTTGCAGTGGGCGCACGGGAAGAGTGCCGGTGGAAAGTTGGCCCCATTGGACTGGAAGCTGGAAAAAGCCCTGCAGCAAGTATTGCTCCAAGGCGTACGTGAGGGCCTGTTGGCTTCAGCCCATGACATGGCCGAAGGCGGCTTTTTGGTGACGTTGGCCGAGTGTTGCCTTGCCGACAAAGAGCAGCCCATGGGCGTGCGTGTGCAGTTGCCTCCTCGGGGCAAGCTTTCCATGACGCAATTGCTGTTTGGCGAAGCGCCCTCCAGGGCCCTGGTGAGTTGCAAGCCCGAGGTGTTGGCGGCAGTGGAAGCCCTATGCAAAAGCCACAACTTGCCCTATTGGCGGTTAGGGGAGGTGGGAGGGCAAAAGCTCAGCATAGGGGAAGGCATATTGGAGGCGCCGCTGAGTGTGTTCAGTGAGGCTTTTCACGGTGGTTTTGAGAAGGCCCTGGGCCTATAGGTACGGGTGGGGCCCCCTATGAGGGGGGCCTCAACAACCGCATGTTTTTGGCGGGGTGTTTTTTTGCCCATTGGGGCGGGTTGTTTAGCTGACAATGTTTTTAAGGGCCATGCGGCCCAGGCCATTTTTGGAAATGTTTCTCTTCACCCTTCGGGTGTTGTTCTCTTTGGGCCTGCGGCCCGGGCCGTTTTTTGAAAGGGTTCTTTTCGCCCTCCAGGCATTGTTCTTTTCTGGGCCTGCGGCCCGGGCTTTTTTTCCCTCCGGGCATTCTGCCTCCGGCGGGGAACTTTTTGCTCGCCCAAAAAGTTCCTCAAAAACGG
>WQTM01000135.1 GCA_009786315.1 Pseudomonadota bacterium
AGGCCCAAAAAAAACAACACCACCCAGCAACAAAAAGCCACCCGCCAGGGCACCCCCCCCTTTTATTTTTGTTGCCCCACCACCTCACTCAAGTGCTTCACCCCCTCACGGAGCAAACACGCCTCAAGGCCGTCCAAAATGCGGCGGGCACTCCCGGGGCCGCCATAAATAAACCCTGAATACATTTGTATGAGGCTGGCGCCGGCCTTTATTTTCTCATAGGCGTCCTCGGCGGAGAAAACCCCCCCCACCCCCACAATGGGGATACGCCCCCGCGTGGCCCCATAAATTTGCCCTATGCAACGGTTGGAGAGCGCGCGCAGCGGTTTGCCTGAAAGCCCCCCAGTTTGTGAGGCCAGTTTGTGAGACACATTCCTTTGCAGCGTGGTGTTGGTGGCAATAATGCCGTCCACGGCGCATGAGAGGAGGACTTCGCTGATTTCTCTCAACTCCTCCTCAAGCAAGTCCGGCGCGAGTTTGACGAGGAGGGGTTTGGGGGTGTCCAATTTTTTGAGTTGGAGGAGGAGGGCCTCCAAGGTTTTGGGGGACTGCAGGGAGCGCAACCCCGGTGTATTGGGGGAGGAGAGGTTAATGGCCAAATAGTCCGCAAAAGGGGCGAGGGTTTGTGCCGCGACAACATAGTCCTCGGCGGCATTTTCCAACGCCGTCCACTTGTTTTTGCCGAGGTTAATGCCGACGGGGACAGGGCGGTATTTGAGTTTTGCCAGGCGGCGTGCCGCGCGCTCGGCCCCCTGGTTATTGAACCCCATACGGTTAATAATGGCGCCATGTTGGGCGAGGCGGAACAGGCGTGGTTTGGGGTTGCCGGGTTGGGGTTTGGGGGTGAGGGTGCCCACCTCGATGAAGCCGAAGCCCAAAGTGGAGAGGCCGGCTATGGCGGTGGCATTTTTGTCCAAGCCGGCGGCGAGGCCCAGGGGGTTGGGGAAGGGGAGGCCGAAGAGGTGGGAGGCCAACCTAGGGCGGAGGGGGCGGTTTTTTTGGTGCCAATAGTGGGCGAGGGGCTTCGCGACACCCAGCATGTACAGGGCGCGCATACCCAAGTTGTGGGCAAACTCTGCGGGCAGGGAGAAGAGGAGGGGCCGAATCCAACGCCAATAACTCATGAAGGTTTCTCAAAAACCACGGGTGGTTTACAGGCCCTTTTGGTGCCCGACAAGGTGGAGGGGGTTGGGAGGCGAGTCCTTTTTCAAGCATAAGTCCTTGCAGCGTGGGCAGCATACTGCATATGGATTATTCATGGTAGCTCAGTTGATTGACGGGAAGGCGATTGCTGGAAGGCAGCGTGCTTTGCTTGCTGGGGAGGTGGTGGCGTTTGCCAACGCCATGGGGCGTCCGCCGGGTATTGCCGTCATAAGGGCGGGGGAGGACCCCGCCAGCAAAATATATGTGGCCTCCAAGAAGCGTACGGCGGAAAGCCTGGGCCTCAACTCTTGGGAGCACGCTTTGCCGGAGCACACGACGCAAGCGGAATTATTGAGCCTGATTGCGGGGTTGAATGCGCAGGAGGCTGTGGACGGCATCTTGGTGCAACTTCCCTTGCCGAAGCATTTGGACACGCACTCTGTGTTGAGGGCCGTTTTGCCGCAGAAGGATGTAGATGGGTTTCACCCGATGAATGCGGGCAGTTTATTCCAAGGGAAGCCCACATTGGTACCCTGCACCCCCCTGGGTGTTATGAAGATGTTGGAGGAGATTGGCTATAAGGTAGAGGGCAAGCGGGCGGTGGTTATAGGCCGCAGCAACATAGTGGGCCGTCCGATGGCAGCGCTTTTGTTGAATGCGAGTGCGAGTGTGGTGTTATGCCACTCCAAGAGTGACGTAAGGGCGGAGACTTTGCGGGCGGACATAGTGGTTTCAGCCGTAGGGGTAGCAGGGTTGCTAAGAGGGGATTGGATAAGGGAGGGTGCCGTGGTGGTAGACGTAGGGATGAACCGAGGGGAGGGTGGCAAGTTATGCGGGGACGTGGTTTTTGAGGAAGTTTTCCAGAAGGCGGCGTGGTTGACACCCGTACCCGGTGGGGTAGGGCCGATGACCATAGCCATGCTGATGCACAACACCGTACAGGCGGCAAAGTCCCGCTGCAAGCTTTAGAGGGGCACAAGCGGGAAGCTTAGAATTTTTCAAATATTTTCATTTCATAAAAACAAAGCTTGAGAAAAGCAGACGCCCGGCGCAAATAAGCGTTTCATGCCCATTCAAGCTTTTGTACGTTGGTTGCTGCCTCGCGAAACCCATTTTTATGAGAACCTCGAGCAGCAGGCCACTTTGTGCAACGAAGCAGCCACGGCTTTGCTCCTCCTGTTTCCGCCCACCTCATTGCCGCTTGTGGAAGTGCGGGGGAAAATTTCTGCTTTGGAGCATTTGGCGGACGTACAGGTTTTAAGGATGGAGGAGGCCTTGGCCAAAACTTTTGTGACGCCTTTGGACAGGGAGGATTTGAGGCAGCTTTCGGGGCAACTTGAGGACGTGACGGACTTAATAAACCTTGCCGTGCGTACCGCCCACCTCTATGGCCTTGAGGCCCCCTTCCGAGAAATGCAGGCCCTCTCCGAAACCCTCACCAAAGCCACCGCCTTGCTTTGTGAAGGTGTGGGTTGCCTGCGCAAGCATGAATATGGGGCCCTGCTTGAAATTAACCGTCAGGCGCGCCAACACGAAAAAGCCGCGGACACCATTTTCCGCCAGGCTGTCAGCGCGCTGTTTTCCAATGAGCACATTGGTTTTAAGGAGTTGTTGAAGAAGAAAGAAATTCTCGAAGGGTTGGAAAACGCCATAGACGCCTGCGACGGCGCGGCAGAAACCCTCTCTAACATTGCGGTGAAGCATGGCTAGTGCGGGTTTGTTGATGGCCGTTGTCCTCGCTGCTATTGCTTTTGACTACATTAACGGCTTTCACGATGCGGCCAACGCCATTGCCACGGTGGTTTCCACGGGCGTTATGCCCATACGTACGGCGGTATTGCTCGCGGCCATTCTCAATTTTGTGGGGGCTATTACGGGCACGGCCGTGGCGCACACCATTTCCTCAGGGCTTGCGGACGCTGCTGTCGTCAACCAGGCGGTTGTGCTTTCGGCATTGCTTGGGGCCTCGGTGTGGAACCTCATTACGTGGTATTTTGGCATTCCCTCCTCCTCTTCCCATGCCCTTATTGGTGGGTTAGCGGGGGCTGTTGTGGCGCATGCGGGAACAGGGGGGTTTTATTGGTCCGCCCTGGTGAATAAGGTGTTGCTTCCTCTGGTAGCCGCCCCCCTCATGGGTTTCTTCCTGGCCTTTTGGGTCATGGTGGGGTTGACGTGGGTGGTGCGTGCTATGCACTCCAACCATGTGCAAAAAGCCTCCCGGCGTATGCAACTGGTTTCTGCCGCCGCTATGGCTTTTAGCCACGGCAGCAATGACGCCCAAAAGGTTATGGGTATTATTACACTTGCCCTCACCTCGTTTGTGTTGAGTCACCCGGACACCTTGCCACAGTGGATGGTGCCGACAGACGGAAGGCATGTCCCCCTCTGGGTTGTCCTTATATGCGCCAGCGCCATTGCCGCCGGTACCATGGCCGGTGGAAAGCGGATTATTCGCACCATGGGCAGCAAAATTATACGCATTAGCCCCCTACAGGGGTTTGCAGCCGAAACCAGCGGCGCCCTCACCATTTTGGCCGCCAGCCAAATGGGCATCCCCGTCTCCACCACCCACTGCATTAATGCCGCCATTATGGGTGTCGGCGCCCAAAAACGCCTCTCCGCCGTACGCTGGGGTGTGGCGGGCAACATTGTCATGGCGTGGGTACTCACCCTGCCTTTGAGTGCCCTCATGTCCTTTTTGTGTATGAAGCTTTTCTCATAGCGGACAACAACCCCTCCCCCCTCTCTCTCCCTCGCTTATTCCAAGGTTATTTTTCGAATGCGGTGGTTGAGTGTATCCGCCACATAGAGGTTGCCTTCTGCATCTATTGCAATGCCGGCAGGGTGGCTAAACCGTGCGGTGTTTCCCGTGCCGTCGGCATAGCCCTTTAAACCGCCAGCAAGGGTGTCGACAGCTCCCGACGGCTTCACCCTGCGGATGTGGCTGTTGCCAGTGTCCGCTATATAGAGGTTGCCTCCTGCGTCTATTGCAATGCCGGCAGGGTATTTAAACTGTGCGTCCATTCCCAAACCATCCACATGGCCGGGTGTACTGCCGGCAAAGGTGGTGGTGACTCCCGCAGGCGTCAGCTTGCGGATGAGGCTGTTGTTGGAGTCCGCCACATAGAGGTTGCCTTCTGCGTCTATTACAATGCCGACAGGGTGGTTGAAGCGTGCGTCCATTCCCGTGCCGTCAACATGGCTGCCTTTGGCTTGGCCTGTCGGGCCGTTGCCGGCCAGTGTGCGCACAACCCTGTCCGGTGTTATAAGGCGAATGCGGTGGTTATATTCATCCGCGACATAGAGGTTGCCTTTTGAGTCTATTGCAACACCGGAAGGCCGGTTGAAGCGTGCGGTGTCTCCCCCAGCGTCGACACAACCTCCGTCATTATAGCCCGTTGGGCCGCTGCCGGCAAAGGTGCTGACAACACTCTGCGGCGTCACCTTGCGGATGCGGTGGTTATACTCGTCCGCGACATAGAGGTTGCTTTCCGCGTCCATGGTGAGGCCTCGAGGAAAATGAAACTGCGCAATGCTTCCTGCACCGTCGGCATAACCGCTTTGGGTGCAACGGCCGGCGAAGGTGCCCACCACCCCCTCCGGTGTTACCACGCGAATGCAGTGGTTGACGGAGTCGGCTACATAGAGGTTGCCTTTCACGTCTATGGCAATGTCCGTAGGAGAATAAAACAGTGCGGCAATTCCTTTGCCGTCGGCATAGTCGCCGCCGAAGCCCAACTTGCCATAACCAACAAATGTGCTGACACCCCTCACCGTTGGAACATAGGTGAAGAGGGTGGTGGAGGTGGCGGTTTTGTCCCCCCCAGGGTTGGTTGTGGTGACGCGTATGGGGCCGGTGCAAGCTTTGTTTTGGGGCACCTCAACAGTTAACTCAGTTTCTTCGGCCGACAGTACCTCAGCAGGCACTTCATTCAACGTGACGCTGTTTTCCAAGAGAAGCGTGCTGAAATTGCTTCCATAAATGGTGAGGGTGGCGCCATAGCTTGCCTCAAGGGGCTCAAA
Source organism: Pseudomonadota bacterium (assembly GCA_009786315.1). Lineage (GTDB taxonomy): Bacteria > Myxococcota > Myxococcia > Myxococcales > Myxococcaceae > WRKR01. The sequence continues at coordinate 5,167 of WQTM01000135.1, forward strand.
ACTGTGGATGGTGGGCCCGGCATAGGCGTGCGCCTCAGCGGGAGGCGACTCAACGTCTCCGAGGGTGTTGCTGTTGTTTTCACAGGCTACAAAAGCCAGTGTCACCACCAGGGGCAACCCCCGAGCTGAGCTTCTTCTTCCAAGGCCCATCTTCTTCTCCCATTTCATTGGTTGAAGGTTATTTTGTTTGCCTCACAGTTTACATGGTAGGCCTTTGAATGCATAGAGCCATTTTTAGGTTGGCTGCATATGTTTCTGTTTCCTGTCCAACCACGCGCCCAATTTGTGGGCAACAACCAAGTTGGGCACCAGTATTCCCAAACCAACAAGGGCCCATAAGGCCATTTCTGAAATTTGAAACAGGTGGTGGGTTACCAGGGTATACAAGACATAGGCGCCATAGGTGAGGGAAGGGAATGTCGTAACAATGGCGGGTATATACCGCCTCAAAACCACCCACTGTCCCAAATGGACGAGCAGGTGGATGAAAAACCCCATAAATGCAGCCAGCCACAACACATAATTACCCCAAAGCACAGAGCCCCATACAATGAGACTGAGCAACACAAACTCTTCTGCCACAGCCAACGCAAATGCAGGCGTGGAGAGGCTGTCGGCGTGCGTCCAAACCCATTGGGGTATTTGGGGGAACCTCTTCGCCAAATATGCTTTGTTTTTGTTCAGCCACGACTTGAAGAAAATGATTTCCTCAAAGTCATGCAGCATGAAGACAATGGGCAACAGCCATACTATGGTGGTGTGTTTATCCACAACCGCCCTGGCCTAGACATAACTCAGCCAGGTTTCATGTTGGGGGTAGTGGCCGCGTACGACTTTGAAGTAGCGCTCCTGGAGCTCCTTGGCTTTGGGGCCCACCCCTCCTTGGCCAATTTGTCGGCCATCCACCTCGCGGATGGGCGTAATTTCGGCTGCCGTTCCGGAGATGAAGACTTCTTTGGCGATATAGAGCTCGTCACGGGTGAGGGCGACTTCTTCGACTTTGCAACCCATGTCATTGCGGAGGATTTGGATGGCGCTGTCGCGTGTAATGCCGTCGAGGATGGGCATGGAGAGGGGGGGGGTTTTCACCGTGCCGTGGCGGTCAACAACAAAAATGTTTTCAGCTGAGGCTTCAGAGACATAGCCTTGCACGTCCAGGAAAATGCTCTCGTCGCAGCCGGAGGAGACGGCGTCGCGTTTTGCAAGGATGGAATTGACATAGTTGCCGGCAATTTTGGCTTTGGACATGGTGGTATTAATATGCGAGCGGCCATAGGAGCTCACCTTTGCGCGAATGCCCATGGAAAGGCCCTCTTCGCCGAGGTAGGAGGCCCACGGCCAAGCGGCGATGGCGACGCGGGTTTGGTTGACGGCGGCCAGACCCATAGCGCCATCGCCCATGAAGGCGACCGGACGTATATAAACCATGTCCTTCAACGTTGTTGACTGGGCCCGCAAAAGCTCCAGGCAAGCCTCTTCAAGTTGTTTTTGGTTATAGGGCATGGCCAATTGGCAAATATGTGCGGATTCGAGCAAGCGGCGCATATGGTCTGCGAGGCGGAAGACGGCGAGGTGGCCACTTTGGGTGCGGTAGGCGCGAATGCCCTCAAACACGCCCAAGCCATAGTGGAGCCCGTGCGTCAACACATGGACTTGAGCGTCATTCCAAGAAATCAGCTTGCCATCCATCCAAATTTTTTCTGCGCTTGCGTTGGCTTTGTCCGTGCCCATAGGTGCCTGCTTTTGAGTGTGAAATAAAGGTGAAATACCGTTTCCGTTTTGCCCTAACGCATGAAATTGTCAACTCCATGCCGCAGGAGCTGCGTTTTTCACAAAAGGGGCGGGCATATTTTGGCGACGGTGTTGAATTCGCCTAATTCTTCGAGCCGAGTTTGGAGGAATTCATTTCAGAAGCGCTTGTTGAAGTATTGGCTTCCAAATTGGCTTCCAAATTTTTGCAGGCAGTCGCCTTGTTGGCAGGGCTGTCGGCTGTTTCATCCTCTTCGTCGTGCGAAACCCCCTTTTTGAAGTTGCGAATGGCAGAGCCCAGGGATTTCCCAAGCTGAGGCAGGCGTGTTGCGCCAAACAACAACAAAAGCGCCGCAAAAATAATGAGCAGCTCTGAGGTTCTGAGTCCAAACACAGGCAAACTCCTTCCACGAATTTCGCCGAACTTCACCCACCATAGCGGATTTTATCCCCAAGAGCCAGATGCTTGAGCAACTGGGCACAAGAAAAGCGTCCGGCCTCTGGAGGGAAGGGGCACATTTTAGGGTATTTTTCTCCAAAGTGGTTTTTTTTAGAGGGGGTGCCCTATTTTTTAGGGTGTCTAGGTTGGTTTGGGTTTGGGGGTTTGTCTAAGGTATTGGGCCCATTGGGGGTGGCAGCGGGGGAGGGGGTAGGTTTTGGGGAGAAGGGTTGCAGGGCGCGTTGAGGCTCTTGGAGTTGGCTGGGGGCCATTCCGAGGAATCGGCGG
>WQTM01000136.1 GCA_009786315.1 Pseudomonadota bacterium
ATTGGCCACCGTGCAAGGCGTGCACTCCGCACCGGTTTGCCCATCCAAGCAGAGGACAACTTCTGTCACGTCCGCAGAGGCTATGCCTGTTGCCTCGGCAAGTGCTGCGTAGGTTGCTCCCTCAACAGGGGTGTCCACTGCAATGGCGGGAAGAGGAGGTGGTGGTTGGCAACGGACAATCCAGGGTATGGCGGGTGCTGTGTCGTGGTGGCCAAAGCGGTCATAAGCAAGCCATACATACAACTCAAGGGACTCGCCCTCGTTCAGGCTGTAGCCGTCAAGTTGCAGGTTATAATCCGACAAATAAGGTGGGGATTCGGGAACCGGAACAGGTGTCATGAGCGCCTCAACAGGCCCATTGCCCACGCGATAATTGAGGCGGGAGCCATTCTCCACAACAATGGGGACAACGACAGGGTTACAAGTACCGCCCGGCCTATCGGCAATAAGTACAACCTCACCATTCACATCCACATATTGTGGAATCGGCAAGTCTATCTGCGCGTCAACAAACCAAGAGACAACCCCGGGCGCAGAGCGTTCCTCTTGAATAGAAACATAGGGAGGTTGAAGGGTGATGAGCAGCACTCTCGCCACCGCTCTAAACCAAACAACGTTTATTCCATGTTGGATGTTGGGAATATTCGTCAGCACCCGAGTGCTACCTGCCCCTTGGGTACCACAATTCGCCTCACTAAAATCCGCTTCTGCTGCGACATAGCCCTCAGGCCCAACAGCGCATTCATAATGAGAAATAATTCCCAAACCTATGTTACGAGCACTCACCGTCAAACTGTTCCAACCAGGTTGATTGTCCCCATAAAGGGCTTCTTTCGCTGGTGCTTCTGCTTGAAACTGTGCCTTGGCTTCCCCCCCATAAAACCAAGCCACAAACAACAACATCGTCCACTTATAAAATGTGTTTATTCTCATGGCCCCTCCATTTTTCGTTTCGTCACTTTTGCAACAAGGCAGTTAAAAGAAATAATTCCACGCTCTCTTTTGGCTCAAAGAGTTCTTCTGTTTTCACATGTAGTTCCTTCAAATGTACAACAGCTTATAGACTGTTTTGCTCAGAATCGAAAATTTCTTTCTCGCAACACTTTTTTTTATTTCGCATTGAAGCACTGTTAATTTCTGCTCCGCATTTTTGGCCCCATCCACACGCAAAAACGCCCGACCACTTTGTGGTCGGGCGTCTGAAAAGCATCGACAAGCCTTAGCTGCGCCGTCTTCGGGTTGCCCACAAGCCGAGCAACGCAGCAAAGCTCAAAGGCAAGCCGCCAGCAGCGGAGCAAGCTTTGTCCGCCTTGTCTTTGTCCTTGTCCTTGTCCGTGTCCTTGTCTTTGGTTTTGTCCTTGCTAGGGGCAGGTTTCTCCAATACTTCCCAAGTGTGCTGGGCATATGTTCCTGCGCCTAGGCTGTTTTGGGCGTAGACTTCAAGGCTGTGTTCACCCACCACCAAGTCGTCAATAGAGAAGGGTGAGGTGCACCTAAAGAAGCTTCCACCGTCCACTCTGCAGTAGAAGTCCGCCGGCACCGGCAGTCCATTTTCGCTAACTGTTTCAAACTCGAAAATGGCTGTTGTCTCCGTGCTGTCGCCGGGCATGCTCAAGAAATTCACATCGGGCGCAGACACCGTCCAGCGGTATTCATCCACAATACCAGGAGTGACTTCAGCATAGACGCGGAAAATGTTGTCGCCGGCTTGGAGGTTTGAGCAGGTATGAGAGGTGCTGCTCTGGCACGGGGAGAAGGGCTCATTGGGGCAGCTGCACCGCAGCTCAATGCCAACACCACTGCCTACGGTAGAGAGGTGGAAGGTGGCTTCGGACAGGTAGCTGTTCTTCGGTGGGAATGGTGGGACAATAATAGCGAAGGCACTCGAGGGGCAATGGACGAACCACTGGACAGGTGTTGAGGTTGCACCTCTAATATGGTCTGCAACCCATAGCGTTAACTCAAGCGACTGAGCAGCTGCGAGGGATACGTTCTCCAACACTAAGTCAAAGTCCACATAACCAGGAGGGGGAAGGAGAGGCCAGGTGGGAGCCTGTGCTGTTTGCGTTGGCCCGTTGTTAACCTGGTAATGGATTGTTGCCTGGTGCTCCACGTTGATAGAAACAACGACCGGGGTGCAGGTACCATCCACACCGGGAATAGCGAGGATGGTGTCGCCGTTGCGATACTTTGGTGTGGGCGCATCCGGATTTTGAGTGTGCACAAACCAGCTGCTTTTGAATATGGAGCTCAGCTCCCCGGGTGCACACCCTTTCTTTTTATAGAGGTCCTTGAGTTTCGCTGTGACTTTCACTTGAAACTCATTGAGGCCTTGCTGCACATGAAGCTCTTTGAATTTTCGAGTCAGCGTTCCTATGGTTCCAGTGCCTTCGATTTTTCCGCAGGCCGCTTTTGAGAATTCAGGTGTTTCGCCAGGGCGTTTTATGGAGCATTCAATGGAGTCCAGCTCATAGTAGGTGGGTATTTTAATGGTCAAAACATGCGTGCTGAAATAGTTAGGGTCCGTGACTGCTGGAAGAGGTTTGCCATAACTGATAGCATCCAGCTCTTTGCTCTTGGGAGTGATGGTAATGACACTCGACGAAGAGCCCAACGTGTCTGGGCAAATGGACGCCTCAGCTATTCCTGCTAGAAACAGGGGCAAAAACACGCCCGCTGCGAAAAGATTGTTTGTTTTCATAATCCTCCAGATACATTCATATATTTTTGCTGAATCCCCAACAGCGACAATACATAAGCATGCCCCTTGTGAAGCCTCCTTCGACTCCAAAGCACTCTCCAGCATTGCCCCTTCCAAGTCTGTTCTCCCGGCCAAAGAACAGACACACGCCCTCCACTCCAAACCTGCTCCCCCGGCACAAGAACAAGCTTGCAGGTGTAGCTTATCCATATTAGGCAATGAAAACAAGCCTTCATAGGTATTCAACGGAAAACCAACGAATTTGTATACTTAGGAAGACACCGGCATATGGGTCGGTGGGGCGGGGGCTTTGGGGGGCAAAATGGGAGGGAGCAGTTGCGCCTTGCGGTTTTGCCACCCTCGGGCAAGTACCCAAACCCCCAAGGCCGCTATCCCCAGCGAAATGGCCTGGCTCGTCGAAATGTTATACCAGGCCTCCAGCGGAATTTCGGCGGCAAGGCCCGGCATGTTCATCCAATGCAGAAGGTGGTATAGGGTGCCGCGCTCCAAGTCGCCGCGAAACAATTCCACCGTGCTGCGAAGCAACGCATAGCAGATGAGCCACATGCCAAAAATTTGGCCGTGAAACCTTCGCCAGGAGCGCATGAAAAGAAGAAACAAAAACAAAAGCAACTGGCCTGCCGCTTCATAAAGCTGTGTCGGGTGCACGGCCAAACTCTGGTCGTTCTGCAATGCCCACTCTGAAATACGCACCATGCCAGGCTCAAACACCGCGCCTATTTTGCCGGTGGCCAAGTCCACCCAGCGCATGTCCCGCGCATGCGTCGAAAAAGCCACACTCGGAATCTGCCCGAGGTTGCCGGCCAAGTCCTTCACCTGTTCCCCAGGAAAATGCACCCCAAAGGGCGCGTCTTCACCCACAATACGGCCATGGCAGCACGCAGCCGCAAAACACCCCAAACGCCCCAAACATTGCCCCAGCGAAACAGCCGGCATGCCAATGTCGGCCAAACGCAAAAAAGGAATGCTGTGCTTTTTCGCAAAATAAAAAGAGGCAACAACAGCTCCCACAAGCCCACCATAAAACACCAACCCCCCCTGCAAATTGAAAATGGACAGCGGGTTTTTCGCATAGTCGCCAAGGTTGACGAGAATGTATAACAAACGCGCGCCTACAATGGCCCCAACAAGTATATAAAACATTAAGTCCAATACCTGGGCCTTGCGCTTCTTCCCCTCCTCCCCTAACCACTCCCAACCCGCTATTTGAGAGCTGAATATGGCTGCCGCCAAAAAAGCCGAAGCTACCAAAACACCATAGCCGGGAATCGGTAACTCTGCCCCTTTGGTTTTCCCCAACAACGGTACCTCTGGCAAAATGTACCAAAGGCCTAGGCCTATGGCCCCTAGGCCTATGGCCCCATTGCGTATAAGGGGCCAAAACCGCGCCGCACCCTTCACCTTGCCCTTGGGCCCACAAGCCCTCCACCCCGTCCATAGGGCATAGAGAAATAACAACAACGCCAAAACATAAACCACAACCGTCGAAGCTGGCGTGTTCCCAGAAAGACGGTAAAGAACGGGTAGCATAACTGTCTCCTAACTCCTCCCCAAAGGCAGCCTTAGGCTTCCTTGCGTATAAAAGCATCCAAAATGAGGCAAACCATCCCTGCGCTAATGGCAATGTCGGCTATGTTAAACGAAGGCCAAAATAACTTGTTCTGCCAGTGCGCTTGAATGAAATCCACAACAAACCCCCGCGCCAGACGGTCCGCATAGTTGCCCAACGCCCCCCCCAAAACCAACGGCAACCCCAAACGTATCCAAACCTCCTTGCGAGAGGCCAACTTCGGTAACTTTAGCTGAAAATAAAAAATGGCCGTAATCGCTACAATGGCAATAATGTTGAAAAACCACCGCCGCGTCTTCTCCGGCCAGTCCGCAAATATGCTGAATGCCGCACCCGTATTCTCCGCATAACTGAAACGTAAATAGGAAGCACTTATCTCCATCGCCGACTTGGGCATGTAGTGGTAACCCCGAGAGCCCTGCTCCGGGTTGTCCTTCAAAAACTTCTTCGCCTTCTCCGAAAAACCCGAAAGCCCAGAAAACCCCTCCGAAAGACGGTCCACTACCCAAAACTTGCTCCCCTGGTCCAATAGCAAAACCCCTAACGCCACACATAAAAAAAACCTGTGCCGTATCCAAAAACCAGAAGGCGCATTCTCAAACTTTTTCGAAAACATTTTTAGTTGCACGCCTCCCTCTAGCAACTTTGTCGCTCTTTCGCACCTATTTGGCTCAATTACTGCATTTTCTATGAGTTTCCATTTCGCCCAGTTGCTGTTTCCAATTCACCCTCGCCGGTGTTAGCCTGTCACCGGACGTTGAGCGCTAATAAACGAATACACATGCAAATCCACGGTGAGAGGTTGTGCCCACCCTAGCGACGCCACAGGACCGTTTCCGAGGGTGCCTCCTCGGCTTCGCCATCGGCGACGCCCTCGGCTTCGCCTTGCGCGGACTCCCTCCCAATGCCTTGCGCCGCGCCGCCTGCCTCGCGGATGATTTTTCGCCCAGGCCCCGCGGCCGCTTTGAAAAAGGCCAATTCTCGGATGATACGCAACTGCTCCTCGCAACAGCTGAAGCCGTCTTGTCCCAAGGCCGCATGGATGGCAAGGCCGTTATGGCCCAGTATTCCTGGCTATGGAGGGACGGCGTTATCCTCCACCCCCCTCTCAACCTCAACCACTCTATACAGTCCTTCCTCTCCGGCGTGCCTTGGATGAGCAGCGGCGCAAACCTCGGCGTCTGCGAGCCTTCTTGCCTCTCTCGCGGAGCTGTTATTGGCTTGTGGGAAGAGCGGGTGCCGGGGGTGGTCGCCCACCGCGCTACCATACTCACTGTCCCCACCCATAAGGACCCTATGTGCGCCGCCGCCTGCGCCGCCTTCGCAAGGGCCGTCCAACTCTGCCTCGGAGAGGAGCCCCAAACACCCCTGGCCTTCTGCCAAGCCCTCGCCTATGCAGCCTCCGCCTCCAGTACACAACTGGCGGATGAGTTGTGCTTCCTCCCCAGAGCCTTGGCCTGGGACAGCGAGCGCGCAATGGGCCTCCTGCGTACCGTTTTGGTGCCCAGCAAACAGTGCCAGGAAGAGCCCGGTATCCCCGAGCACGTGGCCCCCGTCCTCTTGACCGCCCTCTTCGCGATGATGCGCTCCCCGGATGACTTGCGCAAAGCCTTTAATATGGTGCTGCGCCTAGGGGGAGCTGCCGATGTTTCTGCCGGTATGCTGGGGGCCCTCTTCGGCTCAAGCCTCGGCGTGGGGGGCTTTGCTCCTCGCCTTCGTAAAAACATACGTTATGGGGAACACATCCTCAACGCCGCGGACCGCCTCTTCCTCTCCCACCAACACCACCACCCCACCCTGGCTGAAACCACCTCCCCCTCTCCCTCCTCTAGGCACCAACGCCTCCCCCGCCGCTGACGAAATAAAGAAAACATTTCAAAAACCCCCCCGGGGGTGAATGAAATTGGTTTAGGCTGCCGGGCGCCATGCGCCGTATTCCCCAGCTGCTGCTATGCCTAAGCCTCTGCGCCCTCCACGCAAGGGCGGAGGAGACGGTGCGTATTGTTGTACAGGAAAAAGTGTGGAGTTTGGCCCTGGGGGGGGAGAAGTTGTGGTTTTCCACCACGGTGGGCGAGGAGCCCCTATGGCAGGAACTCCCCGGGGAGGTGGTGCACATTGCCTGGAAGCAGGGCAAACTGTGGCTTAACTCCAAACCCACCGGCGCCTCCATTGTGCTGTTTGGCGCAGGCAAAAAAGGCCAAATAGGTACCCACCCCCTCCGCCTGGGCCAACTGGCCTTGCGCGGCCAACTGGAGTTGCACGCCGGCAAACAGGGCCTCTCCGCCATTAATATACTCCCCCTCGAGGACTACCTCATGGGCGTATTGGGCAGAGAAATGCCCAAAAGCTTCCCCATGGAGGCCCTCAAAGCCCAGGCCGTTGCCGCACGCACCTATGCCCTGCAAAAAAAACTGCAACGCCTGGACGAAAAACAACACCTCGGCGCCTCCGTGCTGCACCAAGTATATGGCGGCCTGGCCGCCGAGGACGCACGTACCCACGAGGCCGTGACGCAAACACGCGGGCAAGTGTTGCTGTTTGGCGTGGAGCCGGTGGAAGCCTATTTCCACGCCTCCTGCGGCGGCCTCACAGAAACCGGCAAAGAGGCCCTCACGAGGGACTTGCCCTATTTGCGCGCCCAAAAATGCCCCTGCCGCAACACAAAAGCCGCACGCTGGCAAACCCACCTCAGCGAAGCCGAGTTGAAAAAACTGTTTGGCGTGGCCAACCCCCAACTCGCCCAGGGCCTCCTCACCTCCACCGGCCGCTATAAAACCCTCCTCGTGGGTGGCCAAAGCTTTGCCGCCGCGGAGTTTAGGCGCCGCCTGGGTACCACACGCCTACGCAGCCTCAAATTCCGCATACGCAAGGAGAAGGGGGGCTATTTGCTGGAGGGAGAAGGCTATGGCCATGGGGCCGGCATGTGCCAGTGGGGGGCCAAACACCTTGCCGAAGACGGCAAAACCTATATAGAAATTTTGTACCACTACTATGCGGGCAGCCGCCTCATGGTTTTGTATTAGGGTGCCCCCACGCTGGTGCCCCCACCCCCCCCCTTTTTATGGACACACAGGACTTTTTCTTCGAGTTGCCGGCCCACCAAATTGCACAATACCCCCCTGCACGCCGCGAGGAGGCCCGCCTCTGCTGCTTGCGCCGAGGGCAAAAACCCCTGCACCGCTCCATTTCCGCCCTCGCCGAATATGCACGCCCCGGGGACGTGTGGGTGTTTAATAACACCAAAGTGGTGAAAGCCCGCCTCCTGGGGCGCAAGCAGAAAACAGGGGGGAAGGTGGAGTTGTTGGTGGTAGCCCCCCTGGGGGGCCTTTCCATGGAGGAGGGCCTGGCGCGCCCCCTGGGGGAGGTGGCCTGGTATTGCATGGGGAGGGCCAGCAAGGGCCTGAGGGTGGGGGAGAGGCTGTTGTTTGGCAAAGAGGGGGCCCCCGAGGGGGTGGCGGAAATACGGCGCCTGGAGGGGGTGG
>WQTM01000137.1 GCA_009786315.1 Pseudomonadota bacterium
AGGCAGGGGGGCCGGTATTTTTCTTTGGTATTTAGGAAGAGGGCCCAGGTATATGCAGGCATATTGGGGGTGGTTTTGTTGTTGATTGGGGTGGGGGCGAAGCTGTTGGGGCCGGCAGGAGAGTCTTTGCGTTTAAGCATTTCGACGATTCCCTCCACGCAGGTTTACATGGTGCAAGGGGAGGGGAAGAGGGTTTTATTGGGGGAGACGCCATGGGAGGGGCGCTCTAGAGGGGGGGCTGGGGGGAAGCTTTTGCTGGTGAACGAAGCGAGTGGCATACACTATGAATTGGTGTTGCCCCTATTGGGGGAGGGGGAGGTTTTTTCGTTTCAGAAGAGGTTTGAGGAAGGGCGCCTAAAAATACTCACAGAGCCTGAGCATATTGTTGGGGTTGAAATATTTCGCAAGGGGACGCAGGGGCCATTTGCGATGGTAGGCCTACCCATACACCTCTATGAAGGGGTATACGAGCTTGAGTTTCGAGGGAAGGCGTTGAGGGGGCCGGTAGCCTTCCGAGTGGAAGTGAAGCCGGGGGGGGTGATGACGCAAGTGACGGTGGACCTTTCGAGTTTTTTGATTTACGTCCCTTGAAGTTTTCCGAGGCACACTCAAGCGTTGGTGCTGCAGACGGGGCAGTTGGGTTTTTTGGAGAATTGAATTTCACGCAAGCGGCATTCCAAGGAATTCCATAGGAGCAAGCGGCCATAGAGGGGCTCTCCGTGTCCGAGCAGGAGTTTGAGGGTTTCATTGGCCTGGAGGAGGCCGATAAGTCCCGCGGCGGTATTGAGAGGGCCAGAAGAGAGAGGGGTTGGAGGGGGGTTAGGCCAGAGGCAGCGGTAGCAGGGGCCGTTTTGTGCGTCCAGGAGAGAGACTTGGCCTTCAAAGCCGGAGACGGAGCCATAAACCCAAGGGGTGTTGGTATCCACGCAAGCGGCATTAATCACTTCGCGTGTTTCTATATTGTCAGAAGCATCGACGACGATGTCGAAATTTTCGATGATGGGGCATGCATTGCCGGCGTGGAGGCGCTCATTGAGGACATTCAGTTTCAAGTCATCGCGCAGGGTTTGGAGCGTATAAGCCGCGCTCCAGGCTTTGGGGAGGTTGAGGCTGGGCATACCGTAGAGGATTTGTCGGGGCAAGTTGGACAGGTGCACAATGTCAGCATCCATCAACCCCAACTCCCCCACGCCTGCGGCGGCCAGGTAGAGGGCGACGGGGGAGCCCAGGCCTCCCATACCGACAATTAGCACCCGTGCGCTTTTCAGAAGGGTTTGTCCCGGGACACCTATTTCAGGGAGGTTGATGTGGGACTCAAAACGTTTCAGGTAGTGCTCATTCAAGCAAGGCTCACAAGGGTAGCCTTGGGCAATCCACTGGGTGATGCCGCCTTTCAAAGCGGAGACATTAGGGAAGCCCATGTCAAGGAGGACTTGAGCAGCAAGCACGGAGCGAACGTCACTGGAGCAATAGAGGACCAGGGTGTCTTCGGGTTTAACCAGGGCTTCAACGCGTATTTCCAAGCGACTGCGAGGGAGCATGATAGCTCCAGCGATTTTGCCTTGGTGGTATTCATCGGTTTCCCGCAAGTCCATAAGCTTAAACTGGGGGTTTTCCAGAGAGAGCAGGGTGAACAACTCCGAGGCGTGGATAAGCGGAATGGTTTTCCGCGCTTGCTGAAAGAGCTCTTCAAACACTGGTGACATGGTAGTGCTTATAACGAGGGAGAGACGAAGATGAAACTGCGACTTGGCGAAAGCTCCAGAAAGCTGGCGCTGATAAGTGGGGCAGGCACGAGGTTGGGGGTATTTTTAGCGAAGGGGTTGGGGGAGGCAGGCATGGACATTGCTTTACACTGCAAGCATTCCACGCGAGGGGCGCATATATTGGCCCAGCGTTTAAGGCGGCAAGGTATTTGTGCGGAGGTTTTTGTTGCCGACTTTGAGGAAGCGGAAGGGCCCCAAAGGCTTGCGCAGGAAGTATGCAAGCGAATGGGTGTGCCGCACATTTTAATACACAATGCAGCGGTGATGGAGGGGAAGGTTTTTGGGAGAACCTCGGTAGAGTGTTTGGACAGGTTATGGAAGGTAAACGTACGCGCGGCATTTTTATTAAGCCAGCAGCTGGCGGGCCCCATGAGGAGGAGGGGTGGGGGGAGTATTTTGCACATATTGGACATTGCTGGGGTGGGGCAGACGTGGAAGGGCTATGCGGCCTATGCGATGACGAAGGCGGCATTGGCGCAGCTTTGCCGCTCTCTGGCCAAGGAGTTGGCGCCGAGGCTACGCGTCAACGCCATAGCTCCAGGGTTGGTATTGCCCGCGGAGGGCATTTCCGTTGAAGCTACAGCGCGGTTGGTTTCAAAAATTCCGATGAAGGAGAAGGTGTCGCCAGAGAGTTTGGTACAGGCCATGTTTTTTTTGCTTTCGAATAAGTCCATGACGGGGCAGATTCTCGTGGTAGATGGTGGGCGCTCCTTATAGGTAGGGGGAGATGGAGCGTTTGCACAAATACCTGGCGAGGGCCGGGGTAGCTTCACGGCGCAAGGCTGAGAGACTCATGTTGGACGGGAAAGTCCAAGTGAATGGGCAGGTGGTTTGCCAGCCGGGGAGCCTGGTGGATGCGCAGAGGGACGAGGTGTGTGTGGAGGGCCGCAAGCTGAGTTTGCCAGCGCAGCACAGTTATTTCATATTTTATAAGCCGCGTGGAGTACTCACCACCCTGGCAGACCCTCAAGGCCGCCCCTGTGTTGGGGACTGGCTTTCCAAGAGGCATGGGCGCGTCTACCCAGTGGGCCGTTTGGACTATGACACCGAAGGTGCCCTGTTGCTGACGGATGATGGTGACTTGGTTAACCGTTTGTTGATGCCACGTTTTCAGATTCCACGCAGTTATGTTGCCAAAGTACGTGGCAAGCCCTCCTCCGAAGCCCTCCAACAGCTTTGCAAAGGTGTGGTGCTCAGCGACGGCAAGCCAGCTTTGGCATTGAGGGCCAAGTTTCACCGTATTTTGAAAGCCAACAGTTGGGTGGTATTGACGGTGGCAGAAGGACGCTACCACCTCGTCAAACGTATGTTTGAAGCCATAGGCCACCCTGTATTGAGCCTGTTTCGCCCAGCGCAGGCGGGCATTTCTGTTTTGGAAATGCGTCCGGGGCAGATGCGTGCGTTGACTCAAGAAGAGGGTGTATTGTTGAAAGCGGTTGCTTTGGGTACTCGCCAACCTCCCTTGGTGGTGGGTTTGCCTGCCCGGGTGGCGGGCGTTTTTGCTAGCAAGGAATGAGGGTAGATAGGTTTTTATGCGTTGGCCCTATGTATTGTTGATTTTATGGGTGTTGCTTTCTTGCGACAAGGCGGAGGAGGCATGGAAAGCCAACTTAGGAAACCCTTCTGCCGAGGTGCGAATGGCGACCCTCAAGCAGCTGATGGAGAAAGGGGGTTTGAATGACTTGGAATATTTGGCTTTAGCGGCCAGGGACTTGGAGCCAGGTGTCCGCATGGTGGCAGCTGAAGGGCTTGGGAGAAGCCGGGACAGGCATGCTTTGGACTTGCTGGGAGGCTTGTTGATGGATGTTGACGAGAAAGTCCAAGTTGCTGCGGCGCAGGCCATGGGGCATAGCAGCAGCGAGAGGGCGCGCAAATATTTGCTGTTGCGTTTTCCCCAAAGCCGTCAACTCATGCGCCATGCCATTGTGCAAGCGTTGAGGGCTTCTGGCCTAGCAGAGCCCATGAAGCAGGCGGTGAGTTTTGAAGCCAAAGAATTGTGGGAGAAGGCCCAAAAGGAACTTGCGGCACCGCCTTCGCTTGCGGAGTGGGTGAGTGCAATTGCTCGGCTGGGAGAGAGTGGCCGCAATGAAGCTGTTGAGTTGTTGCTCCCTTTGTTGAGAGAGAAGACGCCTGTGGTGGTTGCTGCTGCGGCAGAAGGGTTGGCCAACTTGGGTGAGCACGCGGTTTTTCCGGAGTTGGAGGCTTTGGCGTTGAGCAGCAATGTTGAAATTCGCAAAGCCGGCATAGTTGCCATGGCCGCCTTGCAGGCGCCCCATTCCATTCCTTTGTTGATTCGGTTGACAAGAGCGGAGGAGGAGGTGGCTTTGTTGGCGGTGGAGGGGCTTGCAGGGTTTTCTTCGTCTCCTGAGGTTGACAAAGCCATTTGCGAGCTTGCCCTTCAACCGGGGAACCGCCCTGTGCGTATTCGCGCGGCGACTGCATTGGTGCAGAGGGCCCCCTGCTCCCCGCGCCCTTTGTTTGAGCAGCTGTTGAATGCCTCTCTGGCCCAAACCGCTTTGTTGGTTTTAATGGGTTGGCCGGACGTTTGGAGCAACGAGGCGGATAAGGTTTGGGCATTGACAAAGTCCCCAAAACTGGTTTTATCCACCTTGGCTGCGCGTTTGCTTTTGCAGGCCTATTTGCGAGAGGAGGGGCAAGGGAAATACCCAGTGTGGCGGGTTGCGTTTTTGTTGGAGCGGATAGGTTTTTTAGCGAAGAAGGAGGAGCGTTGGACAAAGTCGCCTCAAGGGAGTGGTGCTGGGGTGCGAATATTGTTTTCGGAGCCGGTGGAGGACTTGAGTGGGGAGGAGGGGGAGCAACTGGCCGCATTTTTAAGCCTAGCGAGTTTCCTAAAGCCCAAAGCCGCAGAGCCCTATTTAAAGCGTTATGCAAGCGCCTCAAATATTTCCTTGCGAGCGGCTGCTTTAGCGGGGTTGGTGAGGGTGGGGGTGGAATATTGGGACATAGCGGAGCAGGGTATTTTTGACAAAAGGGAGGAGGTTCGCCTGGCCGTGGCAGAGGCTTTTGTGCGAGAAGGTGTTGAAGGGGAGAGGCGGTTGTTGGTGGCCCTGGGGAAGCGGTTGGAAGACAACACGGCTTTGTTGGGGGTGTTGTCATGCAAGCAGTTGAATGAGGAGGGTGCTCAGGTGTTGATGGATTTTTTGGACAAGGGCACACAGGAGGCCGGTGTAGCCGCGCGTTGTTTGGGGCGAGCCAGGCATACGGAAGCCACAGGCGGGTTGTTGCTGCTTCTCAACTCAACAGTATTGGCACAGAAGAAGGCGGCCCTGGAGGCGTTGAGGGAGATGGGGGCCGAGGTGATGGTTGCGGAGGTTGAGAAGCAGTTGTTGCACGAGACTCCTGAGATTCGCCAGGCAGCAGCAGGTGTTTTACGTCATTTAAGAGGAGGAGAAGAAGGGGAAGCGATGGAAGCTTTGCGTGAGGACTATTACAAAAGAGTACGTCATGGTGTTGGCAACATTTGAGCAAGAGGGTTGGCAGGCATGGATTTGAGCGATTTGCGTGAGCGAGCTGCGTCTGCGTTTGCGAAGGGGCGGTTTGCGAAGGCTGCGGAGATTTATGAAGCTTATTGTGCGCAGGCGCCCAAGGACTCCCAGGCATGGATTCGTTTAGGAGACACCTGGGTACGACTCAAAAAGAAGGACAAGGCGGCAGCGGCCTATTATGAAGCGGCCAAGTCCTACACGGACAGTGGTTTTTTTCCACGGGCGATAGCTGCGTGCAAACTTGTTTTAGAGATAGAGCCGGAGCATTTAGGCGTCAAAAGCATGTTGGGGGAGCTTTATGCGCACAAGGCGGACGCCAAGCATTCCAGTTTTGGGGCTTTGCCCTTGAAGCATATACCGACAAGCCCAGGAGGGGGGCCCAACGCCAAGGAGGAGGCGAAGGTTTTTGTGCAAGAGGAGTCCTCAACGTCCACGCCCATACCGCTTCCAGGGAAGGTGGTGTCTCCAGAGGAGGGGATGCCCATTGTTTTGGGGCAGGAGGAGTTGCCGGGGGGGGTTGAGCCTCAACCGTCGCCCCAGCCTTTGTGGGCCAAGGCTTTGAAACCTCCCGTCATTCATTCAACGTCGAAGGCTTTTTATGCCATTGAAGAGGCGGCGAAAGCCAGCCTGGTGGAGAGGGGGGAGAACCCGAACGTTTGGTTGAAGGCGGCCAAGCATTCGGTGCCTTCTGCGGGCCTACCGGTAGACATTCCGTTGTTTTCAGAGTTACCGCAAGCTGCCCTCATGGCATTATTTAGGCATTGTCCGCTCCGAAGGTTTAAGGCGCGCAGTCAAGTTATAGCGCAAGGGGAGAGGGGGAATTCTTTTTTTGTTATTTGTTTGGGGGCTGTGCGGGTATTTCGCCTACAGGGGAGTGAGCAGGTGGAGTTGGCCACACTCAAGGAGGGGGAGTTTTTTGGGGAGATGGCGTTATTGTCCGGGGAGCCGCGCTCTGCATTTGTTGAGGCGACGGAGCCGGACACGCAGGTATTGGAAATTTCTGCGGAGGTACTCACGGGGCTTTCCCGAAAATTTCCGCAAGTTTCCACGGCGCTTTGGCGGTTTTACCGTCAGCGTTTGCTCAGCAACGTCATGGCCAGCTCAGCCCTATTCAGGCCATTTACGTTTGAAAACCGTCAGAGGCTCATCCGTCATTTTCAAGCGGTAGACGTTGGGGTGGGGACGGAGGTGGTGGTACAGAACCGGATGAGTGAGGGTTTGTTTGTCATACTCACAGGCCGTTTGGAGGTGGTGAAGGATGGGCAGAGGATAGCGGAGCTAAGGGAGGGGGAGCTGTTTGGAGAAATATCCCTATTGACGAAGGCGCCCGCCACGGCCAGTGTTCGGGCGGCTGAGCGGAGTGCCCTACTAAAGCTTTCTGTTAATGATTTTAATGCCCTAATTTCCACACACCCTCAAGTACTCGAGTTATTGAAGCGGCTGATGGAGGAGCGGATGGGGGCGGAGGAGGAGTTTTCGTTGAAGTCCTTGGGTTTGGGGAATGAGGATTTTGAGACACTCATTTAGCCAAAAAGGCATTTCAATGCTCGCAGAGAAGAGTCTCTTGGGTTAGAAGCGGCGCATGAATCGTTTTTGCCTTGTTGTTGCTGTGGCATTGTTGGGAATGGGCTGCGCGCATAAGTCCCTGGATGTTGCGACTTTGAGCACCATTCAGAAGCCTGCTTTCGTGGGCCGCATTCTGAAGGATGCGGGGCCGAAGGCGACTGTTTTTACGGATGACAACTCATTTAGGGAGGGCCTGAAGAAGTTGGAGCCTGCCGAAGGGAACCGGCGTATGGCGGCCCGGATGCTGAAAGGTTTGCCGCACTATGAGTTGTCGGATGGTTTACGTGCTCGCACCATGTTGCGTTTGGGGACGACGACGCCGTTTCAGAATGCGGCGGACCCCTCTCAGGTTGCGCGCACTTTGGGGATTTTTCTGACGCAAGACGAAGCGGACTCTGAGCCCAACTACCAAGCGCTCAGCCAACTCAATGTAGACAGCATTATAGAGTTTGTCATTGAGGAATACGGCATTCGCAGTGCCCAGGGGAAGCTTCGTTTTTGGGTGAGTGGCCATGGGCGGATGTTCCGTTTGCAGGGAGGGGGCACCTTATGGAAGCGGAGTTTTTATGCAGAGGAAGAGGCGTCCACCCTGCCGACGATAGACCCTTTTGTGATGGCGAAGGATTCTTCTCTTTACCGCAACCGTATACATTGGGTTTTGGACACAGTTGCCCAGAAGTTTGCTGAGGATTTGTCTCCTGGGAAGAGGATGGTGGTGGCTGCTCCGGCGCAAGAGGCCCCTGCCCCTGTTGTATTGCCCCCTGCGAATGCCCCCAAGCCAACGTCCATAGACGAGGACCCACTCTAGAGCGGTTTTGGTTTAGTCCTAGACACTTTTCCACCTCCGGGGGGGGTTCATTTAACTGAGAATGTTTTTATGGGCCTGCGGCCCGGGCTTTTTTTTGAAATGTTTCTCTTTGCCCTCCGGGCGGGTTGTTTAACTAAGAATGTT
>WQTM01000138.1 GCA_009786315.1 Pseudomonadota bacterium
AACAGCCTCGAAAAATACCCTTCACTCGCAACCCTCTTGGGGCTTCCCTCCTCCGCGCCCATCAGCGAGGGTCGCGGAACACTGTGCAAAACTTGGAGGGTGTCAGCAGCAGTTTTTGAAGCCAACCGCCTGCTTTCAGCAGGCGGCTATATAATGTTGTTGGAGTGTCTAGTTTGCCTTGCATTATGTCAGCTCGTTTGTTGACATAAAGCAATGTAAAGTTGACATGCAGGTGTTTGAAAGCCTCGTGTCGAAGACACGAGGTTGAATGCAGAGAGCAATGCTGACAGGCTCCATATTTTGCACGTGGCCCCGCGACCCTCGCTGATGGAGACAAGTGAGGAAAGCCCCAAGAGGGTTGCGAGTGAAGGGTGTTTTTCGAGGCTGTTTCGAATGGCTCTAGGAGGGTTGCGAGTGAGGCATATTTTCCGAGGTGGCCACAAATGGCACGGTTGAAGCGCCACCAGTTTCAGCACTGCACCACCCCGGCCCCCCCCGATGCAAGCGAGTTGAGGGAAGCTCGAAGGGGGTTGGAAGTGAGACCTAAGGCCCCTGCCAGGTGGTTTTTTTTGGTTACTTTTTTTGGACATCCAAAAAAAGTGACTCGCCGGAGAGGCGAAAAACCGGCCCGGAGGGCAGAAGAGTGGCTGGCCCGCCAGGGCCCATAATAACGCTGAAAGTGAGGAGAAAAAAGCCACGAAGGCAAAAAAACATTTCTCAGTCCCGCGCCCACGCAAAGAGGCCGGGCGCGGGGGAGCAACAGGGGCAAAAAAACAGCACCCGGAGAAGAAAAGAGACAGCAACGTTACTTGCATACTTTCAAAAAAAAGAGCAAAACCTCCTCTCATGACAGCTTCCCTCTGTTTCCTTTGGGCCATGTTACAGGCAGCTGCTTTCTCCACCACGCCACCTCCCTCGGACGCGCCCCCCCCGCCCTCTCCCATGGGAGCGGTGACGCGCCTCCACTTTGCAATGGGGCAGGGGGTTTCCATTGCCACGGCAGAGGCAGAGGGAGAGGAGCCCCCCTCGGAGAAGTGGGCCTTGAGGCTACGCCCCATGGCGCAACTGCGTAACGTCACCTCCTTTGCGGGCGCCACCACCAACGCACTCTCCGTGGGCGCCGTGCGCCTCCTCCTGGAGGGCCGGGCCTTTGACAAGCGCCTGGTTTTTTCCGTGCTCATGGGGCTGAGTACGGACGAGGTGGACGGGGGGAGTGGGCTGTTGGACGCCTGGCTTTCCTGGAAGTTTGGCAGGGACGCCACCTTGCGCGTAGGCCAGCAGCGCGTCATATATGACATGATAAGTGCCGTGGTACGTAGCGGCTATTTGGGCATTACGCGCGAGCGTTTTGCCAGCGAGTTTGGCATGTCCCGCGACGTGGGGGCCGCCCTCTACTCCGAGGACTTTTTGGGCATGGGCGGGTTGTTGGCCTACCGCGTGGGTGTTTATGGTGGGCAAGGCCGCAACCGCGCGGAGGCCAAGCGTTTTGGCCTCCTCTATATGGCGCGCCTCACGCTCCGTCCCTTTGGCTATTTTGAGGACACCGTGGAGGGGGACGTAGAGCGCCTGGAGAGGGTACGCCTGGCCGTGGGCCTCTCGGGGGCCTACCAAAACCATGTGGCGCGTACGGGCGGGCAAAGCGGCGAGGGGTTTGACAGCTTCGCCTTCCCCGCCATGCACGTCTACTATGCGAATGCGGACATTATGCTGAAGTGGAGGGGACTCTATGTGGCCGGCCAATATACACGCCGCGCCAGCACAAAGGCTTTTGTAGAGAATGGGAGTCAGCGCATATGGGGGCGCTCCGGCGAGGGCTATGTGGTGAAGGCCGCCTATATGCTGACGAGTTGGTTGGAGGGTGC
This sequence comes from Pseudomonadota bacterium, assembly GCA_009786315.1. Lineage (GTDB taxonomy): Bacteria > Myxococcota > Myxococcia > Myxococcales > Myxococcaceae > WRKR01. Next base: position 1,863 of record WQTM01000138.1, read on the forward strand.
AGGGCGTTGGGGGGGGCAGTTTGGGGCGAGGCGGACGGAGCCGGGACTTGCGGCCTTCCCCAAGCATGAGTTTGCCGTGGGCCTCAACGCCTATTGCATAGGGCATGCCCTCAAGGTGCAGGCGGAATATGCCGCGCGCTTCTCCGAGGCCAAAGTCCTCTATGAGCATTGGTTGCGCCTGCAGATGCAGGTGGTTTTCTAAGTTTGAAACCTCCACCCTTGCTATGTATACCTCCGGTGTTGCACCCTCCCCCTCCTCCGAAAGGTTTGCCATGCATATAGCCCCCTTCCTCGCCCCCTATAAGGGACAGTGGTTTGTTATTAAAATAGGCGGCGAGTTGGCCTTGGACAAGCAGGCCTTGGCCCATAGCCTCGGTATGTGTGTGGGCCATATGCTGGAGGCAGGGGTGAGGGTGGTGCTGGTACACGGCGGGGGGCCTCAGGCCACAGCCCTCTCCAACCGCCTGGGGCTTATAACCCAACAGGTTGACGGCCAACGTGTTACGGACGAGGCCACCATGGAGGTGATGAAAATGGTGCTGGCAGGCCAGGTTTCCAGTGACGTTGCCTCGGCCATGCGCATGGCCCACGTGCCCGCACTGTGCCTCAGCGGCCTCTCCGCCGGACTGGTGTTGGCAAAACGCTTGGGCGACATTCCCTCCCCCCATACCCCTACCGTGGACTTGGGCTTGGTGGGCCACGTATACCATGTGGAAACCCCCCTCCTGGAAAAACTCTCCAGCCTGGGCCTCGTGCCCGTGCTGTCCTCCCTGGCCGACGACGGACAGGGGGGCCCCCTCAACGTCAACGCTGACAACCTGGCCGCCCAGCTGGCCAAAGGCCTTGGGGCCAGCCACCTCTTCCTCCTCTCCAATGTACCCGGAGTCCTCGAGGACGTCTCCAACCCCCAAAGCCGCTACCCCCACTTGAGTGGCCCACAAGTGGCCCAGCTTATTGCCTCTCGCAAAATTTATGGTGGAATGCTCCCCAAAGTGGAGGGGGCACTGCTTGCCGCACGCGAAAGCCGGACAAAAGTCCACCTGCTCTCCCTCTCCCCACCTGCCTCCCTGCTGGAAGCCCTCAAAAACCCCGGCAGCGTCGGCACCACCTTTGAGGCCTAAACAGTGTCACCCCTATGCTAGGCTCCTTATAAAACAACACCTCCAAGGAAGCACTGGCCACGTTTGCAAACACTGCATAACGTGCTTGGGCTGAGCAGGCCCCTGCTTCGGGTTTCAGCAGGCGCCCAGGCTGTCCGTCGCCTATGGCGCATAAACCAGGTGTGGACAAGTGGCGAAACATGCGCGGCAGCAAACCGCTGCCGCAACCATAGCTTCCGGGAAATTTCAGGGAGAGAAAATATCTGCATCAACCCACATGGCCGGGTAGAGAAACCCACGCCCCTCTGTTAAGCTGTTTTGGGAAACCATTCCGGGAATAGACTGATTCAAGCTGTTGCTTAAAAAGGCCGCCATATTGGGCAAGTCACCTGGGGAACGCAGCCACACGCCATAAGCGGCATGGGCCGTGGGAATGTTTATTTTCGCATAGTTTGCCCTGGCAATGTCGCTGCTCGGCGCGTTGGCCATTGGGGCGTTTCTCAAAAAATGAAACATGGACAAGAAATTCGCGGCCTCCCCATAACTCAAAGCAAAGGCAACATCATCCCCTCTGCCCAGCAGAACGTTGCTGGGCCTTGTAAAGCCGTTAGCAACAAGCCCTAGGCTCGTGCCGATGGCCTCTCTCACATTGGCTTGCACGGCAAAGTTCCGCATTCTGGCGTTTGCAGAAAGCTTCTCGGCCTCACCCGAGGCGCTGCCGTTGAACCAGCCGTTGATTTTCCCTCGGATAGAGTTTGCGGCAAGCATATAATCGGCACTGCCTCCAAAGCCCGTATATTGCCAACCCGGCTCATCCCAAAGCACATTGCCAGAGACCACCCTGTGCAGATAAATGTTGATGAACTTCGAGCGTATAATGAGCGAATAGTTGCCGTTTTGAGCAATTTCTACCCAGTCTGCCGTGTCGCCGGTTTGCGCCGGGGTGAGGATTCTGCCGTCCACACCGGTGGGGACTGCAACAATAGGAAGCGGTGCGGTGCCAAATGTTTCGCTCCACACATCGCCCAACACGCCATTGCTGGAGGCAACAAAATAAAGCCGATAGGCCGTTCTCGAAGAAAGGCCGGAAAGCGTCCTGGAAAACACTGTGTTGGCTGTCATTGCGCCCCTGCTGCCTCCTGCCCCGGCGACAATTTGCGCGGCAGAGAGCGCGGGCTCACTGGCCGGAAGCACAACCCAATAGGCGGTAGCGTTTTCATTGCTGGTTATACGGAAGCTTGCGCCCGCAGCCGTGGCGTCGGTGAGGCTTCCGTTAGAAAGCAGCGGCGCGCCTCCAATGTGTATTCCGCCTTCTCCGCCCTCTCCGTCTTCTCCGCCTTCTTCCTCCTTTTTCTCCTCTTGCGCACCCCCCTCCTCTTGTTGCTCAACAACTTCCCCATACGGTTGCTCAACAACCTCGGAGGGGTGGGTGCCTACCAAACTCCCAGGCCCGCAACTTGACAAAAACACCAACGCTAAACCATACAACAACCACGCGTATATGCTTCTCATACAAAAACTCCTATTGTCTTGCCTTCACCCTCTCATGCCCCAACCTGCTACCTTCTCGCCTGTCCTACACCCAACCCGCAGAAACCCTGCCAGGAGATTTGACGACCAAACCCCAAAAAACACAAGCCTGGTTTTGCTTTTTCGCGTCCCCATTTTGAGACGGTGTGTTTCTCAAGGACCCTTTTGTGCGCAAGGGCTTCTCATTTTTATATTTATTGCCTCAACGGGGGGAGGCCCCTAATATAGGCGACCATGCCCATTCTTGTTACCGGCGGCGCCGGTTATATTGGCTCCCATACCTGCCTCAAACTCATGGAAACAGGGCGGGAGGTGGTGGTGGTGGACAACTTCTCCAACAGCCACCGCAGTGTATTGGCAAGTCTGCAAACCATTGTAGGTAGGCCCCCCATACTGGTGGAGGGGGACATACGCGACGCCGCGCTGCTTGGGCGGCTGTTTGCCTCCCACCCCATAGAGGCCGTCATTCATTTTGCCGCCCTCAAAGCCGTGGGCGAGTCCGTCCAAAAACCCTTGGAATACTATGACAATAACCTCAACGGCAGCCTCACCTTGCTGAAGGCCATGCGCGAGGCCGGGGTGAAGGTGTTGGTTTTCTCCTCCTCCGCCACCGTATATGGAAACCCCAAACAACTGCCCCTCCGGGAGGACACCCCCCTGGAGGCCACCAACCCCTATGGGCAAAGCAAACTCATGTTGGAGGCCATTCTGCAAAACTTGTGCGAGGCCGACAGCACGTGGCGTGTGGCGCGCCTTCGTTATTTTAACCCCATAGGTGCGCATGAGAGTGGCCTTATGGGCGAAAACCCTCAAGGTACACCCAACAACCTCGTGCCCTATGTGGCACAGGTGGCCGCCGGCAAGCGTCCAAAATTGTTGGTATATGGTGGGGACTACCCCACTCCTGACGGCACGGGGGTGAGGGACTATGTGCACGTTATGGACTTGGCGGAGGGGCACCTTTCGGCTTTGGAATATATACAGCGGGAGGGGGGCCTGTTGACACTCAACCTGGGTGGGGGGAGGGGCTATTCCGTATTGGAGGTGGTGCGTATGTTTGAAAAAGTGTCCATGCGCAAGGTGGCCTTTGAGGTGGTGGCAAGGCGGCCCGGAGACATTGCCGAGTGTTGGGCGGACACGAGTGCCGCCCTCCAAACCCTCGGTTGGAAAGCCAGCAGGGGCCTGGAGTCCATGTGCATGGACACCTGGCGCTGGCAGCAAGGGTGCTGACAACAAAAGGGTGCTGGCAAGGGCGCTGGCAAGGGCGCTGGCAACGCCAACAAAACCACCCTCTTTCCCCCTGTTGTGTACACACCAGCTAACACTGCCAACCTTTGTTGGCTGAGGTAGGGCTGTTTTTCACGGAAAACGTCATACTATATGCGACATATTTTTGTTTTTTGGAATAGGGTGGGTGGCATATTGCCAGAGGAAGCCATGACGAAGGCCATGCATACACATTTAGTGGGAGCCAGAGGGGGGCGGAGGAGGAGGGGGGTACTATGGGCCTGGGCAGGCGTATTTATGTGGGGGTGTGGTGTTTTCTCCACAACCGAGTGGGCGCCCGATTGTACGGAGGAGGGTTGTTTGGGGGCCCAGGCTTTGGGGCTATATTTGGAGGCCCCCCAGCAAGCTTTGTTGGGCGAGTTTATGTGGTTATGCGTGGGAGCAGCCTCCGACTCAAACCTACGCCCCAGCAGTATAGGCCTCAGCGCCCCAAAGCTATGGAGGGGGGAGGAGGAGGCGCCCTTGGAGTGGGAGGGTGCAGAGGAGGGGCCTTGGCGGGTATGCAAAAAGGCCCTGTTGCCTCTCCACCTACAGGCGGGGGAGTGGAGTTTGGAGGCGAGGGTGGAGGCAACGGACAAGGCGGGAGTCCGGAGGGCAGCGGGAGAAAGCCTGAAGCTTCGCCTGACGCGCATAGCCTGCAGCCATGAGGCGGTGGGGGTGGGGGGCAGCATAGCGAGGCAGCCTTTGGTTGTTTCCAATGGGCGAGTGGTGTTTGCTGCGGGCAGCGGCCTCTATTTTTTTGAAGTGGGCCCATGCAGCATGGAGGCGACTTCTCCCATACAAACAGGGGCCACGCAGGGGCCCATGGTGGCTTTGGGCAACAGTGGAAAGTTGGCGGCTGTTTTGGGGGGGAGAGGCCAGGGGCAGCGCCTCGCTTTGGTGGAGGGGTGGGGTATTGTCCCCGGTGGGCCGGGAGAGGGCTGCCTACAGGGCAGCAATGTCAACTATGAGAGGGGCCTTTCTCTGCTCAGCTTTCCTGCAACCTCAGGGAGTGGCACTCCCTGGCGCCTGGCAGCAACGGCCAACGGGGCCAGCGACAACCAAACCCGCCTGGTAGCCTACATACTTGAGGACGAAGCCTCCCCTCGTTGTGTGTCCTCACCGGAGTTTCCATTCCCCGCCTCCATTCCAACGGCCCAAAAAGCCAACGCAGAGGTGGTGAGTGTCCATATTTTCCACCTTTCTGAGTTTTATAGGGCTGTCCGTCTCTGGCATTTTGAGGGCAACGCGTGGACGCTGACTCAAACCTTCCTCAACAGCACCCCTATAGGAAACCCCACCTCCATGGCCATTGCTGGAGAAAACACCGTTTGGCTGACGGACATTTTTGAGGCAAGCCCTGTGGTGGTGGACAGCCGGGGCCGGGCCTATTTTGTGGGGAAAAACGCTGGCAGCAGGGGCTACCAGTTGCAGCGTTATGCTGCTGAGGCCGAGTTGGGCTATTGGGGGGCGCAGCCTGAGGCCACCTCCGTGGAGTTAAGCACCCCCCCTGTGGGCTCCCCTCTGTTGGGAGAGGCTATGGGCGAGCAGCCTGAGGAGGTTTATGTTGTTACCACGGGAGGCAAAGTATTGGCCTATAGGGCGGAGCGTTTGGGGGAGCCATTGTGGACGGAGAGTTTGGGGTTTAACATATTGCCGGAGGTACAGCCGGTATTGGTGGCGGACACCCAAGGAGGTGGGGGGACTCTATGGCTAATAGGTGCGGGCGGGCAAATAAGAGGCCTACGGGTGGGCAGTGCGGGCCTCAACCGCACGGCACATTGGCCCAAGGCCTTTCGGGACAACTGCAACACCGGCAGCCGCCAAGTGAATGCTGGCAATATGCCGGGGTGCTACTAAAAAAGTGCTTTTTCGTCCTTCAGGCGTTGTTCTTTTCTGGGCCTGCGGCCCGGGCCTCTTAACTGAGAAATGTCTTTATGGGCCATGCGGCCCGGCTTTCTTTGCCCTCCGGGCGTTGCTCTCTCTGGGCCTGCGGCCCGCGCTTTTCTGCCCTTCGGGCGTCTTGCCTCCGGCGGGGAACTTTTTGCTCGCCCAAAAAGTTCCTCAAAAAC
>WQTM01000139.1 GCA_009786315.1 Pseudomonadota bacterium
CTTGGTAGGAAAACCTCCACCCCCTCCTCCAAAAGCCGAACAGCCCTTCCCAAATAAACAACTCGTCGACGTCGCCCCAGGTAACCAACACGTCGACGAAAATGCCCAATACCTCGCACAAACCCATAATAAGGTTGAAAAACAAACCCGCGCCCGCCACCAAAGCCCTCACTATAAAAACGCAGCGCCCAAAACAACCTCCTCCCAGGAGCACCCTCACCCCTCGGAGGGGGAGCGTATTCAACTCCCCGGCAACAAAGGCTTGGCTATGGATGATAGGCCCCTGTCAGAAGGCGCCGCTTCACGTGCAACCCTCGAAATCCCAACCATCGCCTCCCAGTCCGCACTGGAGGTGAAACCCAACCCCCTGGCTATGGGGCCCCCACTCCCCCCTCGTCGGGAGCGAGAAGCACAACAAGGCAACTCCAACAAGCTTGTCCTTGGCCAACAACTCGGTGGCCTCTCCCCCATGGAAGGCTCCCTGGGGCGTATTGGAAACCAAACCGGGTTGCTGCTCGTCCCCTCCTATGCCACCTTGGACAAAATCTCCGGCGCAGCACCCAATGACCATTTGCCTGAAGTCGAAGAGGGAGAGGGGACTTTCCTCTCAACAAGGGAGTGGAAGTATGCCTCGTTTTTCAACCGCCTGAAGCAAAGCGTCGGCCAGCATTGGAATCCCAACGCGGTGCTCATGGCTCGCGACGCAACTGGACAAATTTATGGAAGCCAGGACAGGCATACGCTGCTCTCTGTCAAGCTGCATAAAAGCGGACGCATCAGCGACATAACTGTGGCCAAAAGCAGCGGCCTTAGCTTCCTGGACGAAGAGGCCGTCGCCGCCTTCATGCGCGCCGCCCCCTTCTCCAACCCCCCGCCTAATATGTTCGGTAACACGGAGGACATTCAATTCTCCTTCGGCTTCTATCTCGAAATTTCTCGCGGGGGCCTCTCTGGTTTTATGAGGCGGGGGCGGTAGGGGGGAGAGGGCAACACCAGACCGACTCTGCTTCAAAATGAGTCTACAAACCGGTTTCAATGCCAAAATGAAACCGGTCCAGCGTCAGTCGTGTATTTGGGCCCAATTCTCCCCTGTTTTCACTTCTACTTCCAGGGGTATTAATAATGCCCCCGCTTGGGACATGTGCTCCCTTGCCAACTGCACCACCTCCTCCACCTCCCCCTCGGGACACTCCAACAACAACTCGTCGTGCACCTGCAAAAGCATGTGAGAATGCAGCCGGCGCTTCCTCATTTCTGCATCCAAAGTCAACATGGCTCGCTTCATCAAATCCGCCGCTGTGCCTTGAATGGGCATATTCACCGCCGCACGCTCCGCTGCTTGCGCGAGGTTTTTGTTTTTCGCGTTCAACTCGGGCAAATAACGCCGGCGTCCGAAAAGTGTTTCTATATAGCCCACCTCCCGCCCACGGGAAAGCACCCGTCCAAAAAAAGCAAACACCCCTGCAAACCGCTTCTCATAGCGTGCAACAATGTCGGCAGCTTCTTTTTGCGGAATGGACAAACGCAGAGAAAGCCCCCGGGCGGACAAACCATAGGCTATGCCATAATTCACCATTTTGGCCGCACGGCGTTGCTCATGGCTTATGAGGGCTTCTACCACACCAAATATTTCAGCAGCCGTCCTCCGGTGCACATCCCCCCCTTCCAAAAATGCCGACAACAAGGCCGCATCCGCACTCATGTGCGCGAGAATGCGAAGCTCCAATTGGCTATAGTCAGCAGAAACCAGTTTCCAACCCGGCTCCGTGCAAAAAGCCGCTCGTATTTTCTTCCCCCACTCGTTGCGTATGGGAATGTTTTGAATGTTGGGCTCGGAGGAGGACAGGCGCCCTGTCGCAACCAACGTCTGGTGCAAATGCGTATGAATGCGCCCATCCCTCGCAATCCACTGAGGGAGTTTTTCTAAATAGGTGTTTTTCAGCTTTGAAAGGTTCCTATATTCCAAAAGCATCTTCGGCAAAGGGTGCTTGGAAGCCAGTTGCTCCAAAACTTCATAGTCCGTCGAGGGGCCCGTCTTCTTTTTCTTCAACACAGGCAACTTCAAGTCCTCATAGAGTACCTTGCCCAACTGCTGCGGCGAATCCAAATTAAAACGCGTCTGGGACAACTCCCAAACCGCTGCCTGCAACTGCCGGCACCTCCCCCCTACCTCCACCAAAACATCCGCCAATACCTGCCTGTCTGCCCGTATGCCCTGCGCCTCCATACGCGCCAAAAGCACCAACAATGGAAGCTCCATCCCCTCGGCCAAGGCCCACAAATTTTGGGCCTTCAACTTCTCCTCGAGAATATGCGCCAGTTGGTAGAGCCAAAAAGCCTGCTGCGCTTGCTCCACTTCCGTTGGGGTGCTTGGAAGCTCTATGCCCAAATAGCGTTTGCACAACTCGTGGAAAGGCACAGCGCCCAAAGAAGAATCCAAAACATAGGCATATAACTCTGAGTCTGCACCTATGGAGGACAACGCCACTCCTTTGGCTGCCAATGCGTGCCAAAGTTTTTTCCCTGCATGGCAAATGCGTTTGAGTTCCAACCTGGAAAAATGCTCGACAATTTGCCGCGCTCGTTTTTTCCGGGCCCCCTCCTCCGCCCTCAGTTCAGAAAGCCTCAAAACATAAATGGCTTCCCCCGGCACATAAAAAGCCAACTTGGCTTCTCCCCAAAAGTCCTCCAAAACCCAACAGGCCACCTCCTTGGCTTCTTGCAGCAAACAACTCAAACGTTCTAGGCGTATTTCATCATCCGCCTCTATGAGGTCGGGAATGGAGTCTATCCTTTCTTGTTCAGGTGGTCGGGAGGGGGCCGGCAACGGTGAAGCAGGGGGGGGTGGCGACTGCACTGCAGAAAATTTCTGCAAAAGCTTGCTAAACTCAAGCGTCTTCAACAAAGCATGCAGCTCGCTTTCATCCCACGGCGTGCGCGCCAACTCAGAAAGCTCAACATTCAACGGCAAATTGTCTCGCAGGCGAATCAACGCTTGCGCACGTCGAAGCCCGTCGACATTTTCTTCAAGGGACTTGCGCAATTTGGGCTTGTCTATTTCATTCAACCTCGTCAGCAAAACATCCACACTGCCAAATTGGGCCAACAAATTCGCAGCCGTCTTGGGGCCAATTCCAGGGACTTTGGGGACATTGTCTGAAGCGTCACCTGCAAGAGACAAAAAATCCAACATCTGCGACGGGTGTATTCCGAATTTTTCCTGCACACTTTGCGGGGTAACATCGCGGTTTTTGACAGGGTCAACCAAGCGCACACCCTCATCCAACAGCTGAATCAAATCCTTATCCGAGGAGATGATGCGCACCCTCCACCCTGCCCGTTTTGCCTTTTGGGTGAGTGTGGCAATCACATCATCCGCCTCCCATCCCGGCATCTCCAGGCTTGCAAGGCGCATGGCTTTGCCAAGTTTGCGCACCCATTCAAACTGAATGGACAAATCCTCCGGAGCGGGTGGACGGTTTGCCTTGTAGTTTGAGTCAATGGCTGCCCTCCCCACCCTGCTGTCTTTGTCATAACAAAGCGCCAAATGTGTCGGTTGCTCCGTTTCAAGCAAACGCAACAACATGTTTGCAAAACCCAACACCGCCTGCGTGGGAAGGCCTTGCGCGTTCGTCAACGGAGGAAGTGCATGGTAGGCGCGAAATACAAAACCCGACACATCCACCAACATCAATTCCTGTGGAGACAAAGGCCCCTCCTTCTTCAACGCAATGAGCGAGCACAATTTCTATCCGCTTGCAGCTTCTCAACCTTCTGGCGCACATTGTCTCCTTCAACAACATATTCCAAAACTTCTTGGAGCTCATTGCAATTGGACGCTCGCTTCAAAAGCTCATTGGCATAATTTGTACAGTGGCTTCTCAAAGCCGCAAAGAGCGCTTCGTTGTCTCTGTCAAACTGGTAACCCATCTTCCAAACTTGGCATGCACGTTTGGTCTCCTTTCGGTTGAGCCACCCGGAGCCAATGCCCAAACACTTGTTGGGCATCTCAACGGCAATGCTATGACGGAAGAATGAGTTCAAATGGTCATTCAAAGCAGCCTTTTCTTCATGCCCACTCATTCCCGAAACTTCACCCAGCATAAGCTCCCTGTCCCTATCCAAGAGTCTCTGAAAGCGCTCGGATGCATTTTTGACATTCGCTTGCTCTAAAAACGCCATCCCCTCCTTGAAATAATTCTCTACTTGCTGAATCAGCACCTGAAGTCGCTGCGCATCTTTGTGCAAACCTGCTTGTTGCGCGTTGTTTCTGACATCAGCAAGCTTGTTGATGGCGTTCCGTGCGGCACCGTCATAGTATGCTAAAACGGCTTGTACGAAATCTTCATGTTGAAGCCGTTTCTCGAATGCTTCTTTCGCCCTCGTCCTCTTGTCTTCTTCCTCGGGAGAAAGCTTGTCCGGCTCCTTCTCTGAACATCGCCATTCAGTTGCATGAGGCTCTGTCTGTGAACGAGCTAAAAGAAAATTTCGGTAGTCGACATTCTCCGGTTTCCATTGGCTTTTGTCGCGCGGCTTGTCTAGGCTGAGCGTCTTCCCCTCAGGAGGATAAAGCTCCTCTTTTGACATCCGCGGGCAAATAAGGCTCATATAAAAACCGCACCTCTCATAGGCCAAACGCCATGACTTCGCCTTGGTGTATTTGCGACACTCCAACTTCGCCTTCTCTTCAACTGCCTGCTTCGCTTTCGCGGCAAACTCAACAGCAAGCGGATAATGTTTTGTGCATGCTGGCTGAATTTTTGAAAAAAGCTCAAGCGCCTTTCCAGGCTCCGCTTCCAAAGCCTGTTTGCCTTGCTCGAAACGGTTTGCACATTCAACTTCAACGGAAATCAGCTGCTGGAGTTTGTTGGCTTCTTCATGCGTGGAGTCGACATCCAACACACGTTTGCAGGCCTCAGCCGCTCGTTGAGGGTCCACCGCAGCATATCGGCGACATTCCCCCAAGGCCTTTGCCAGGTCCGTCTCCTCACTGCCCTGCGAGGAAGACAACGAGGGCGAAGTGTGGAAAACCAATCGGGGCAACACCCACTTCCACGCAACCGCCACCAGCAAGAGGACAACAACAACACTCATCATCAGAAAAAACGCCCTCTTCCACCGAAAGGCTCTCTTCTCCTCCACAACTCCTGCACCCCCTCCTTCCTCCTCTCGCTTGCTCACCACCACCCTCTGCTCTACCCTCTTGGCAAGTATGTCCTGGCGGGGCCTTTGCGCTGCTTGCCTCCTGAGAATGTCTGCGGACTTTTCAACGCCAATGGTGCGCTTCTTCCAATCCGCAGAAACCAACTGCGTCTTCTCATCCCTCTGTACCGTTTGGCCCAAATGCACCACAATCTCACAGTCGCCAATGACAACCAACGCTTCGTCCGTTAGGCGAACTGGAAAAGAAATCATCCCCCCATCCACAAAAGTACCGTTCGCAGAGCCTAAATCCTCAATCCATAACTCCTCACCCCGCATAAAAAACCGAGCATGGCGACGAGAAACCCCACTCTCCGTCAATACAATGTCGTTCTCATCCAACCGGCCTACCGTCAGCTGTCCAATAACCTCCCGCTCCTCCTGCGAGCCACTTGTATGGTATAGCACCAAAGAAGGCATCGTCACTCCTCTCTGAAGATGCCCATGTGAATAGGAATGCCGCACCACGGCAGCTTTTCATGAAACCCAAAAACAAACCCCAATGCAGCGCGACAGCCCTCCACCTTGGGTTTCAATCCTTCTTGTTTGAAATAAAAGACATCTCGTGAAGTCACTATGTCGGCCTCCATCCTCGGCTCCTCAATAATACAAGAAGACTTTCGCTCTCTACCCAAAAAGCACAGCTGCCACTTCCTGCCCCCTGCTGTGCCTCTTTTTAGGCGACGCGTCGAGTCCGTCTTGCCGGCCACCCCACCCAGCGCCTCTCGCCGCCTGGCCTCTCCCCTGAGAATGAAAAATACCCCTCAATACCCCCCTCACCCTTCACCCTTCACAACAACAAGCAATACACAACTTGCCTGCCGCCAACTGTCAACTCGGCGTTTTCAAATGAAATCAACGGAAAGAAGCACGAACTCGCTCACTGCAAATGTAATATTCCTCGCCGTCCTCTATCCTGCGACGCTGCTTCAAACGCTGCTTGTTAAACCATGTCCCGTTGGAAGAATCCAAATCCGCTATGTAATAGTCGTCCCCCTCGCGAATAATTTCCGCGTGCTCCCTCGAAACCTTCCCGGATTGAACCACCAAATTGCAATGCCGCCCTCGACCAATGACAAACCTGGATGCAATGACTGGCTCCGGCTCCCCTGTGTCTAACTGCACATATAAAGTCTTCCCAACATAGGAGCCCGGAACACCACCCGCCCCTTCTCCCATCCAGTCCATTGGAGCACCCTCTTCTAAACTCAAGGAGGTGGAAGATTGACGAGAACGAATGGAACGCTCCAACTCAGCAGCAGCTTCCATCACACGAGCCTGACGCCCTTCATCATCATCAAACCCCTCCATGACACGAGAAGTGCCTCCCTCTGAACGACGCGGCGGCAACGCCGGAGGTCGCTCCCCGTCGCCGCTCTGCACCACTGTGCGCGACAAATAGTCTCTTTGAACGTCCAAGAAACCATTCAGCCTCGCAAACATAAACATCGCTTGGTTAATAAGAGCTTCCCTCTCGGCTCCCATCTGCGCAGCCATCTCTTCAAACGCATGCCAAATGTTGTCGGCTATCGCTATACGGCGCTGTGTCTTGGAACTGGGTCCCATCATGTTTCAAGCATCCTTCAGTTCAATGTGAAATCCAAATTTTCCGCTCCCATCTCCCGCCACTCACCGATAACAGGCCACCTCTCCCTCGCCTAGGCCTCCCTCTAGCAGAGCCTTGACTCCCACTTCAACCAACGCATTGGAAGAAGAAAAAGAAATATATGCCTTTTTTCTCACCGAATCCATCCATACACCAGCGGCAATTCGCGTGGAACACGGACTGACACCTTGAATGTCATAAGAATGCCCCAAATACCCTGAAGCCAATGCCAGCTCCCACCTCGCCCCTTGCCCAGCTCCAGACAAAATTCCATCCCCAAATCCAATATTTATGGAGGCCCCCGCCGAGAATGTGTGCTCAAATGCTTCCTTCGGCCCAACTCGCCCCATGTAGCCTGTTTGCGTGCCTGTCACTACATATGGCTGGCGACTCCCGCTTCCGGCTCTTAGCTGAAAGTGCGTCCTCTCTGAAAAACATGCCGGAAATTCCCCTTCCAGCTCCAGGGCCCCCCCACCTTCGTCTATGCCCGCTACGTTGAGTTTTGTGCACAACGCCTCCCCAACAAACACTTCCAATAAGTCCCCTGGCCGTATGCGGGACATGTCCGCGTCGCCCCCCACCCAAAAACGGCCCGCAACGGCTGGGTCCGCTTCTAATGTCGTCCGTATCCAACCGGGCAGCAGGGCCTCTATCCCAATCAAAATCGTCTCGTCCAAAACCTCCCCCACCACCACCACCGCCGGCGTCCCATCCTCGTTGCGTAAAGGCCCTTCAACATAACTCGCCTCCACAAGCTCGCCCTCACCGTTGAGCGAAAAAAATGCAACGGACACCGCTTTCGCCGCTTCCAATGGGCCAGGTACCCCTGCATTAAACACCCCTATGAGGCCCCTGCCTGTTATGTAAAACCCCACCAACACCTCCACCCCTTGGTGGGTGAGGGGTATAAACCCAAGAGAAGTGGGCATCCCACCTATGGAAGGAATGGTCTTCACCACCCCCAAAGCTTCTATGTCCACCGCAACCACACCCCCTCCTGTACAAAAATCCCCCCCGCACCCCCCCTC
>WQTM01000140.1 GCA_009786315.1 Pseudomonadota bacterium
TTCGGCCAGGGTGCATTTGAAGGGGCTTGTTATGGCAAAGCCGCCATAAAAAGGGCGCAGCGCCTCTATGAGGCGTGCCACGTCGGCCTCCTCGGGCAAGTCTATTCTGTCAAAGGGTTGGGGGTGTATCCGGGGGGAGCGTGCATGCGCAATGCGCGAGCCCAAAATGGCCATGCGCAGGGGGCGGGGGCGGGGGCAGCGGGCCTCGCGCACAGCGTCGGCCAAGAGGCGTTGGCCCGGCGCAGCGTGCCATTGCCCGGAGAGGGCGACATAGTCCAAGGCGTTGTTTTTGGCCAGGAGGCAGCGGAAGGGCAAGGCCATTTCTCCCATGGCCAAAGTGGTTGTCAACGCCTCTCCGCGCAATTGTGCCAGCAATGCCTGCGTCTCCAGGAGGCGTGCCCCCTCCTCCACCGCCCCCAGGGGCTCCACATGTTTGCATAGCAAGCCGGCGGGCAGTTTCTCCCATAGTTTGGCTGCCGCCTCGGGTGGCATGGGGGCGGGGGCGTGGAAGGAGACGAGGTTGGCTTCCTCCTTGCCAAACTCGAAAAGCTCTATGTCCACCCAGCGGGCGTGGGGCTTCCAGGCGTCCGGCACCGCTTGGCCGCGCCGGGCCAAAAGCAAAGGCAGCCATTGTGCCAGGGGGGCCACCTCCAGGGAGGGGCCGTGCAAGTCCGTGCGTAACTCCAATATGTCAGCGCCCATGGCTTTGGCTTGCGCGGCAAAGGCCGAGGGCGCCTCAATGCCGGGCGGCAGGGTAGCCACACGCCAGGGGCGAAGGCCGGCTTCGGCTTTGAGGCAAAACTCCACCCAGCTGAGTTTGGGCAGTTTTTGGTGAATGGCTTGGCGCTGCATATAGGTTTGGCGCAACTCCTCCTCGAGGCTGAGGGAGGGGTGGAGGCGGGGCCTTTCGGTGTCGGCCAGTAGGCGCTCCCTATAGGTTTCAAAGCTGACGGGCACTTCTACAACGGTGCAGTGGGCCAGCAGCTGGGGCCAGGTGGACCAAAACCCCCCCCCTACGGCCACTACACTGGCGGGGGGGAGTTGCAAAAACACCTCCTTTTCCAACTCGCGCAGGCGGGGCAGGCCGTGGAGCTCCACCAAACGGCGAATGGAGCAACCGGCTTGGCGCTCTATTTCCGCGTCCAAGTCCACGGGGGGGAGGGGGCGGCCCAGCAGCTGGGCGGCATAGGGCAACAGGGTGCTTTTGCCGGCGGCCCGTTGGCCGGCCAAGACAATGGTGGCGGCGCGGCAGAGGGGCTCTGTCGGTTGTGTGCTTTTGTGTTGCTGCTCCTCTTGCAAGGCTTTGTGCAGGCGTATGTCCAAATGTTTCCAGTATGGCGTCGTCACAGGGTGCCCTTCTAGGCCATTGGGGGGGGGAAGTCCCAGCATTTTGGAAGTGTTTCAACCTTCAATGAAAATATTTTTGAAATACCCGCTTTCGGGTGAAACATATTATATATGCAACACAAAGCCACATTTGAAATCATCAACCAATTGGGCTTGCATGCGCGCGCAGCCGCCCAGTTGGTGCGCGCGGCCAACAGCTACTCCTGCACCGTCAGCCTCAGCTGCGCAGGGGAGACAGTCAACGCCAAATCCATCATGGGTGTCCTCATGTTGGCTGTTGCCAAAGGCATGCAAATAAGCCTCTGCTGTGAGGGGGAGGGTGCCGAAGCGTGTCTTCGGGAGGTGGAGAAACTCATTCAAAACCGTTTTGGAGAGCCCCGCTAATGTCCCAAAATATTTTCCTCAAAGGAATTGCCGCAAGCCCTGGTGTTGCCATTGGCCAAGCTTTTGTCTGCACCCTCCAAACCATTGTCCCCACGCGCCGGGAGTTGCCCCCAACACAACTTGAAGCCGAGGTGAGCAGGCTTTATGAGGCGTTGAAAACAACAGAGGGGCAGCTTGCGCATTTGCGAAAGAAACTTCCTGCGGATGAGCATGGCCTCATTCTCGAGGCCCACAGCCTCATGCTGGAAGATCCTTTGTTTGTGGACGCGGCCGTTAACACCATACGTGAGGAGGCGGTGAATGCGGAGTGGGCCGTTTTTGAGGTGACACAAGCCTTGCTTTCGCGTTTTGACACCATGCAAAACGCCTATATTCGCGAGCGCCGGGCGGACGTTAAATGGGTTTCCGACAGGGTACAAAAAAACTTGGACGGGCAGGTTTTCGACGAAGAGGAGGACACCTTCACCGTCCCTGAAAACTCGGTTGTCGTCGCGGATGAGCTTCCTGTGGCCAAGGCTGTGTTTTTGGCCAATGAGAAAAATGCCCTTGCCTTCGTCACTCAAGGCGGCGGACAAACCAGCCACACCAGCATTGTGGCGCGCGCCAAACAACTGCCGGCTGTTGTCGGCATACCCACGCTTTTGCAACGCATTAAACCCGGGGACTGCCTCATTGTGGACGGCGGCTTGGGTGAGGTGTGCATTCAACCTGACGAAGCAGCGCTTGTGCAGGCAAAACTCAAACAACAGCAATGGCATGCGCAGCAAATACAAGCCCAGCACCGGGCCCATGCACCGGCTGTCAGCCTGGACGGGCACAGGGTTTCTCTCTGGGGCAACATGGAGTTTGTTGAAGAGGTGGACACCCTACTCCAAATGGGGGCGGAGGGTGTTGGGCTTTTTAGGACAGAGTTTTTGCTTGTTGGCAGGGACAACCCTTGCTCCGAGGAGGAGCAATTTTGGGCCTACCGCCGTGTCCTTGAGGCCATGCAGGGCCGCCTTGTTACTTTGCGTACTTTTGACTTGGGGGGGGACAAACTCTCGGGAGACTCCTTGGAAAAATTCCTCGGGGAGCCTCTCGAGAAAGAGGCCAACCCGGCGCTTGGCCTTCGGGCCATTCGCCTCTGTTTGAGCCACAGGGAGCTTTTTCGCGCGCAATTGCGCGCTGCTCTGCGCGCCTCCGCCTATGGAAACCTCCAAATTATGTTTCCCCTCATTAGCCATATGTCCGAGTTTTATGAGGCCAAGAGGGAGCTTGAAGAGTGCCGAAGCAGTTTGAGTTTGCAGGGTATTGCCGTTGCCAAAAACATTCCTGTCGGCATTATGGTGGAGACGCCCGCCGCCGCGTGGATTGCTGACCGACTTGCCCTTGAGGCGGACTTTTTCTCCATTGGCACGAACGATCTCATTCAATATACGCTGGCCATTGACAGGCAAAACTCTCAAGTCGCCTACCTCTACCACCCCTTGCACCTCTCCGTATTGCGCTCCCTCCGACATGTTATTAACGCCGCCCGCAATGCCAACATTCCCCTCTCCGTGTGCGGAGAAATTGCCGGTACGCCCAAATATATTGCCATGCTTTTGGGCCTGGGCATACGCTCCCTCTCCATGGCAGCCATACAACTGGGCAAAGCCAAAGAGTCCGTCCAAAATACCTCCCTCGCCCAAACGCAACGGATGATGGAAACCGTCCTTGAAAAAAGCTCCACAGAAGAAATTGACGCTTTCATTGAGGCCCAAACCAACGCCATGTATGCCCACCTGAAACCCTAAACCCCTCCCCCTCACCCAGCCTGAGCACCAGCAAACACCCAAAAGCATTTCTCGACTTTGGCAGAGGGAGAGGGCATAGAGGGGGGCATATGACAACGGTAGGGACTCCATTGTTTTGGGTGGGTTTTAATGTGTTGGTATTGGGCATGCTGGTTTTGGACTTGGGGGTATTCCACCGCAAAGCGCACGCGGTTTCGCTGAAGGAGGCCTCCCTGTGGAGTGGGGTGTGGGTGGTGCTTGCCTGCCTGTTTGGGGTGGGGGTGTGGCACCTGTTGGGGGCCGACTACGGCAAGCAATATTTTGCCGGCTACCTCATTGAGAAGGCGCTGTCCGTTGACAACCTTTTTGTCATTTTGGTGGTTATGGGGTTTTTTGCCGTACCGAAGGAAAACCAGCACAAGGTGTTGTTTTGGGGGGTGTTGGGGGCTTTGGCCATGCGGGCTGTGTTTATTTTTGTGGGGGCGGCATTGTTGTCACGTTTCCATTGGATGATGTATGGGTTTGGCATTTTGCTGGTTTGGTCCGCGGTGAAGTTGCTTTTTCAGAAGGAGGAGGAACTCAACCCTGAGCGCAATTTCCTCGTCCGCGCCTACAAGCGTTTTTTCCCCGCCACCCACCACTATGTGGGGGCAGCCTTTTTCATAAAGGAGGATGGGGTGAGGAAGGCGACGCCGCTTTTTTTGTCCGTATTGGCGGTGGAGGCGGTGGACTTGGTGTTTGCGGTGGACTCCATTCCGGCGGTATTCGCCATTTCCCAGGACGCTTTTATTGTTTATACGAGCAACATTTTTGCCATATTGGGTTTGCGCTCCCTCTATTTTTTGCTGGCAGGCGTTATGGACAAATTCCACCTCCTCAAATATGGCCTTTCCCTCATATTGTTGTTTGTTGGGGCCAAAATGTTGTTGGTGGACATTTATAAAATTCCCATTAACCTCTCCCTCATACTTATTGGCGGCATATTGGCGCTGACGGTAGTGGCCTCCTTGTTGTTTCCCGCGAAGCCGAAAGCAACGGACGAGGCATAGAAACTGCGCTAGGCTACATAAGGGGAAGGAGGCGCGGGAGAAACCCAAGAAAGAGAGGGAAGCAGAAATGAAGAAAGAGTGGGAGAGCCATTTGCAGAATTTTTGGAAGCAGGCGGGCAAGGAACTCAAGCGTGTGGGGATTGACTTCAAGGAGGAGGTACAAAGCTTTCTCAAGGGGATGAAGCCCAACAACCAGGAGGACTTCAAAGAGGGCCTTCTCACCCTCGCCGAGTGGATAAAAGCGAGGGGGAATGAGACGATTGGCATTGTCCAGAAATATGCCGACGAGTTAGAAAGCCTTGGCAAAGCGAAGAAGAAAGGCGCCTGCGGTTGCAAGCGGGCCGCCCAAGGCCAGGCCACCTGGGGTGAGCCGGTTGAAAAAATGTCCCCCTCCCCTGCCGAAAAAACCGCGAAGGTGAAGGCGAAGAAAAAGCCCTCGGCCCCTTCGGCAAAAAAAGCCAAGGCGGCAACGCCCAAGCCCAAGAAAACCCCCACCGCCGCAAAGGCCCCCAAAGCAACCAAACCCAAGCCCTCCAAGTCCTGAAGAAAGGGCACTCCCTCCGTGGCAAAGCAACGGGTATGGTTTGAATGCCAGTCCTGCGGGGCGCAAGCCCCCAAGTGGTTGGGGCGTTGTCCCGAGTGTGGGGGGTGGGGGACATTGGAGAAGGCGGCGGGCGGAAGGGAGGGTCCCCCCCCTGGTGGGGGGGTAGAGGCCCCCAGGCCCCTGGGGCTGGAAGAAATAACATTGGACGAGGGGGCACGTCTCCTAGCGGGCATAGGCGAGTGGGACCGCGTATTGGGTGGGGGCCTCGTAGCGGGGAGCCTTTTGTTGTTGGGGGGGGACCCCGGAGTAGGCAAGTCCACGCTGCTCATGTGGATAATAGACAAGCTGTCCTCGGCACACCCGGCCCTCTATGTTTCGGGAGAGGAGTCGCTTTTGCAGGTGAAGATGCGTGCTGAGCGCCTGGGCCTTGGGGCCAAGGGGTTTCGCCTGCTGGCACAAACGGACGCTGACGCCATTATTGCGGCTGCCCGGAATTTGAAACCCTCCTTGTTGGTGGTGGACTCCATTCAGACGACGGTGGTACCCGCGTTGGGGGCGCACAGTGGAAGCCTTGCGCAGTTGAGGGAGGCGGCCGGCAGGTTTTTGGTTTTTGCGAAGGAAAGCGGCATACCCATATTATTGGTGGGGCACGTAACGAAGGAGGGGGCGTTGGCGGGCCCCCGCGTATTGGAGCACATGGTGGATGTTGTCCTCTATTTGCAGGCGGAGGGTGCGCAGGCATTTCGTTTTTTGCGTGCGGAGAAAAACCGTTTTGGCTCCACGCAGGAGTTGGGTGTATTTGAGATGAAGGCGGACGGCCTGGTTGAGGTGAAAAACCCCTCCTCCCTGTTTTTGGCGGGAAGGCCTTTGGGGCAAAGTGGCTCCGTCGTCACCTGCACCCTCCACGGCTCCCGCCCGCTTTTGTTGGAGGTACAAGCGTTGGTTGTCAGCACACACTATGGCACCGGCCGGCGCACCACCTCAGGCATAGACAGCAACCGTATTGCTTTGTTGTCCGCGGTGGTGGAGAAGCATTTGGGGTTGGTGCTTTCGGGGTGTGACGTTTTTGTCAACGTCGCAGGCGGCATGAGTTTGCAGGAGACAGGTTGTGACTTGGCGTTGTGTGCAGCAATGGTTTCCAGCTATGAGAACCGTCCCATGGACACCGGTTGTTTGGTATTGGGAGAGGTGGGCTTGTCCGGGGAAGTCCGGGCGGTTTCACGTTTGGAGGTGCGTTTGGCCGAGGCGCAAAAATTGGGCTTTGAGAGGGCACTTGTCCCCAGCGCCAACCTGCCACACATTTCCAAGGCGTTGAAAACGGGTTTGGACATTAGCGGCATTTCCAAACTGAATGCGTTGACAGAAGCCTTGCGCGCGCGTGCTTGAAGGTGTTTGGCAGACGAAAATAAACATTGGGACAAGGCCCACGCCCTGTCCCAACCTTGAGAAACGACTCAAACAACGTTGCTTATTTCAGCGTTATTTTTCGGATACGGCGGTTACCTTCGTCCGCCACATAGAGGTTGCCTTCTAAATCTATGGCAATACCCATAGGATGATTAAACTGTGCAACGTCTCCTGGGCCGTCGACATAGCCCATTTGGCCACCGGCAATGGTGGTTACCACGCCCTTCGGTGTCACCCTTCGGATTTTATTGTTAAAATAATCCGCCACATAGAGGTTGCCTTTCGCATCTATGGTGAGGCCGGCAGGATAATTAAATCGCACCTCAGCTCCCGTGCCATCTGCATAACCATAGCCACCGCCCGCAAACGTCGTCACCTCTCCTGTCGGTGTTATCTTTCGAATGCAAAAATTCTGGCTGTCCGCCACATAAACGTTGCCTTTCGCATCCGTTACCATGTCACGAGGGCCCTTAAATCGCGCGTTGGTTCCCTTAGCGTCAACATTGCCGGATTCATTGCCATTTCCGGCAAAGACAGAGACACTCGCGACCGCATTGCCTGCAAACGTCAGTTTGCGAACATGGTGCTTCAGCCAATCCGCCACATAGAGGTTGGCTTCTTTGTCTATTGCAACACTTTCAGCATAATCAAGTTGTATGGCAACTCCATTGCTGTCACGAAGGGTGCTAACTTCTCTATTCGGCGTTATCTTGCGAACCAAGTGCTGATATTTATCCGCCACATACAAGTTGCCTTGCATATCCATCGTTATGCCTGAAGGATAATAAAACCTTGCCGCAGTTCCATGGCCATCAAGCTGACTCTGCTGCGTACCGCCTCCGGCAAAGGTGCTGACTTCTCCCCCTGGCGTCACTTTTCGGATGCGGTGATTGCCCGAATCCGTCACATAGAGATTGCCTGCTGAGTCTACTGCTATGTCAACAAGGTCGCTGCTGAATTTTACAAGGCTTCCCTTGCCGTCGACATATCCCTGTGTGCCGTCACCGGCAAGTGTGCTGACGGTGACTTTGGCGGGCACAATCTCATCGCCGTCGTTGTTATCATCACCGTTGTTGGTGTTGGTATTGGTATTGCTATCGTCGTCGATGATACCGCCATTCCTATCACTAGCTTCATCATCACCTCCACATGCCACAAATGAGAAAGCCAAAACAAAAGACAAATAAAAAGCAAAGCCTTTCCCTCTTTTGGCATCCATCTTCTTCCCCGGTTTCACTGTTTCAACGCCCATTGCTCCCTCTTTTTTAATATTAGTTGTTTTAAATGGTTACATGTTGCATACAACTTCTTCTCAAAAAGACAAACTTCCGCCGGCATTCAGCGGCTTGTCTCTTCTGAGGCGATCGGCGATTGCGTTTGTTTCAAACTTTTTTGTCTTGCCCTAGGCAGTGCCACCAATAAATTTTGCCCATTGGGGCGGGGTTTTATTTAACTGAGAATGTTTTTTTTGGGCCTGCGGCCCGGGCCATTTTTGAAATGTTTCTCTTCGC
>WQTM01000141.1 GCA_009786315.1 Pseudomonadota bacterium
TTGAGGAACTTTTTGGGCGAGCAAAAAGTTCCCCGCCGGAGGCAGAATGCCCGGAGGGAAAAAAAGCCCGGGCCGCAGGCCCAGAGAGAACAACGCCCGAAGGGCAAAAAAAGCGCGGGCCGCATGGCCCATAAAAACATTCTCAGTTAAAAAACCCCGCCCGAAGGGCGAAAAGAACCCTTTCCAAAAAAGGGCCCGGGCCGCAGGCCCAAAGAGAACAACGCCCGGAGGGCGGGCCCCCCTCCCCTCTCTCTTATGAGTGGTATTTGGCTTTGTCCTCTATGAGTGCTTTCAGCACGCTGGCATCCAACAAGGTGGAGGTGTCACCGAGGGCATTAAATTCGCCTTCGGCAATTTTGCGCAAAATGCGTCGCACAATTTTTCCGGAGCGTGTTTTGGGCAGGCCGGGGGCCCAGTGAATGACGTCAAGGCGCGCAATTTTTCCAATTTTGTGGGCCACCAACTCTATAATTTCTTGTTTGAGTTGGTCATTCGTTGAAACGCCCTCCCGCACGCTGACATAGGCATAAATGCCCTGGCCCTTTATGTCATGGGGGAAGGGGACGACGGCGGCTTCGGCCACACTTTTGTGCTCCAAAATGGCGCCCTCAATTTCAGCTGTGCCCAGGCGGTGTCCGGAGACGTTGAGGACGTCGTCAACACGGCCCGTAATCCAATAATAACCGTCCGCGTCGCGTGTCGCGCCGTCACCCGTAAAATAATAGCCGGGGTATTGGGAGAAATAGGTTTGGAAGAAGCGCCCCTCGTCGCCATAAATGCCGCGCATCATAGAAGGCCACGGCGCCTTAATGCACAAATGTCCGCTGCCGGGGCCCTCAATTTCTTTGCCTTCGGCGTCCAACAGCGCGGGTTGAATGCCGAAGAAAGGCAACGTCGCCGCGCCGGGTTTGGTGGGTGTCGCGCCAGGCAAAGGCGTAATCATTATGGCGCCGGTTTCGGTTTGCCAATAGGTGTCGACGACGGGGCATTGTCCACCGCCTATGTGGGTGGAATACCATTGCCAGGCTTCTGGGTTAATGGGCTCTCCGACGCTGCCTAAGAGGCGCAAGGAGGAGAGGTTATAGCGGTGGAGGTGTTTGGGGGGGGCCTTCATGAGGGAGCGGATGGCGGTGGGCGCCGTATAAAAAACGTTGACGGCGTGCATGTCTATAATTTGCCAAAAACGCCCCGGGTCCGGGTAGGTGGGAATGCCCTCAAACATCATCGTCGTCGCGCCGTTGGAGAGGGGGCCATAGAGTATATAGCTATGGCCGGTTATCCACCCCAAGTCAGCCGTACACCAAAAGGTGTCCTCGGGTTTATGGTCAAAAATGGTGTCAAAGGAGAGGTTGGCGCCCAGCAAATAACCCGCCGTCGTATGCAAAACCCCCTTGGGTTTGCCAGTGGAGCCAGAGGTATAGAGAATAAACAGCGGGTCCTCCGCCCCCACCTCCTCGCATGGAAACTCGAAGGACAACTCCGGGTCTGCAATGAGGTCACTCCAATGCAAGTCCCTGCCGGCCTTCCAATAGTTGTGGGTGTCGGCGCTCACGCGGTTGACGACAATAACATGGGGGACTTTGAAGGAGGAGTTATAGAGGGCTTCGTCGACGTTGTTTTTCATGTCCACAATGCGCCCGCCGCGAAAGCCCGCATTGGAGGTGACAATAACTTTGGGCTTGGCGTCCTCAATGCGGCTTTGCAGCGCTTCGGCTGAAAACCCGCCATATACCACCGAGTGAATGGCGCCCATACGCGCGGCGACGAGGGAGAAAATGGCCAACTCCGGAATCATCGGCAAATAGAGCAGAATGCGGTCCCCCTTGCCTATGCCAAGGTTTTTGAGGGCGTTGGCGGCACGGCATACCTCTTTGTGCAGCTGCTGGTAGGTATAGGTTTTGCTTTCGCTGGGCTTGTCGCCTACCCAAATGAGTGCGGCTTTGTTTTTGGTGGGGGTTTTGAGGAAGCGGTCCAAACAGTTATAGGCGACATTCAGCTTTCCACCCGAAAACCAGCGTACCTCCCCCTTGGCAAAGTCCCCCTCCACCACCTTCTCCCAGGGTTTGAACCAATGCAACCTTTGGGCTTGTTTGGCCCAAAATGCTTCCGGGCTTTCCACGGACTCGCGGTACATGGCTTCATATTCTGCGGCCTTCACATTTGCTTGTGCGACAAACTCGGGGTTGGGTGAATAACGCTTTGTTTCAAACATGAATGCTCCTTAGTCCACGGCGCTTCAAACAGTATGACGGCAACCGGGAACACCACTCAAAAAAGTGGCCAGGGCACACACGAGGGGACGCTACCGTTGCTTCCTTCCGGACCTGGCGGGTTTCGCGGCCTCATGTTGCCCCGACCTCAAACAGCACTCCAACCCCAAACAGCGCTCCAACCTCGAGCGTTTTGTGGTGCGTGCGGGCAAACGCAGACGCGTGTATTTTCATATAGGCTTTGGTTTTCACTGGCAAACGCTTTTTGCTTATTTCGTTTTGGCCAAATAGACGGTGCTGCTGGGGAAGGCGATGGCGGAGCCTGCGTTTTCTACAATTTCCATGAGTTTCAGCAGCACTTCCTGGCGAATGGCATGAAACTCTTTGGCATTGGCTGCAACAAAATAGGCAACCACCTCAATGTCCAGGGAGGAGGCGGCCATCTCCCTAAAACACACCCCAATGGAGTTGGGCTCCCAAATTTTGGGGTGGGCTTTCAGCATGGCCTCAATGCCGGCCAAAACCGTCTTCATTTGCGTGGCCTGAGTTTCATAGACGAGGCCCACTGTGGCAAAAAAGCGGAACCTGTCTCTGCTGGCGTGGTTTTCAATGCGCTGGTCCGCCAAGGCACCGTTGGGCAAAGTGACGAGTGTCCTCTCCGCTGTGCGTATGCGCGTTGAGCGAAAGCCCACATACTCCACATGGCCCTTCAACTCCCCTATTTGTACAAAGTCACCCATCCTAAAGGGCTGGTCCAGGCGAATGAGAAAGGCGCCGAGCAGGTTTTCAATGGTTTTTTGAGAGGCCAAAGCCACCGCAATGCCACCCACCCCAAGCCCCGCCAGCATGCTGGTAACAGGGTAGCCAAAATAACTCAGCAAGCTTAGGACGCCCAGGACAACGAGAAGGCCTTTGACAAGTTGGCTGGTGGATTGGATGAGGACATTGGCCGAGTTACCGCCCCGAGAGGAGGAGAGTCGTTTTTTGATGGTTTCGGCAACCACATCCACCAGCTTCAGCAGGCTCCAAAACAACACCGCAATCAACAAAGCTGCGAATATGTTGTCCACGAAGGCAGCCACTTGAGTGGGCAAACTCAACACGGGGACAAAAAGCCGCATTAAAATAGAAAACCACAACATACGAATGGGCGTTGCCAGTTTTTGGGCGAGTGTCTGGTTTTCCCCTTCCAGTGTTTTTGGAACGAGTTTGAAGAGCAACCGTTTGGAGATGCTTTTCAAAAGCCCCGTTGCCAGCCAAAAAAAGACGACGAGCAAAGGCAGCGCCAGCCATTGCCAATAGCCGAGTTGGTAGGGGCCCATTTGGCGCAGGCCTTCAGGCAATTGGGACAAAAGCCATAGGCCCAGGTTGCTTTGCCACTCTTCAGGCGGGGCCGGGGAGGGGGTGGCGGTTGCGACGGCAAGCCTCAGCTGAAAACACAAATTCGACACATTCATTGGCCCAGCATGCCACAGCTTGTTTGGACAGGTGGCACCTAAATGGGCAAGCGGGGGTAGGCCACCCTCGCCGCGGGTGCAAAAAGGCCAGACGGGGCTTTAGGTTTTGGAGGCTTTCGTTGGTGCCTGGGAGAAGTGGGCGCTATAGTCGGCAAAACTGCGTTTCAACACTTCAAGGGCTTCGTCCCGCCCATAGGTTTCCACAATTTCGCAACCCTGTTTGAGGGTATGCGGGGACTGTTTATAGGTGAGGAAGTAGTGGCGCAGGCGGTCAATCATCGCCGTTGTCAC
The DNA here is from genome assembly GCA_009786315.1 of Pseudomonadota bacterium. GTDB lineage: Bacteria > Myxococcota > Myxococcia > Myxococcales > Myxococcaceae > WRKR01. The sequence continues at coordinate 3,959 of WQTM01000141.1, forward strand.
CTGTGACACATCCCCCAGCCCACCAAAGACGGCATCCCCCTTCAACACGCAAATGAGTTTGTCGTCCACCTCGTTGCCGTCCAGCATACGAAAGCCGCCTATGGGAATGGCTTCGACGAGAATATTGCCGTGGGTGAAGGTTTTCTCCGTGAGGATGCAGACGTCAATGGGGTCCATATCGCCTTGCACCTCCTCATGGCCCGTACGCTCCGCACAGCGTTTGGCAACCCTCTGGGCACACAGGGTTTGGGGTACAAAACCATAGAGGCTGGGGGGCACATTGGAATATTTTTGTGGGCGGTCCACCTTCAGCAAGCCCGAAGCTTTGTCGAGTTCATATTTGACAGCATCCGTTGGCACCATTTCCACATAGCATGTCAACTGCTCCGGCGCGTTGTCGCCGGGTGACACGCCGTGCCATGGGTGTGCAGCAAAAAAGTGAGCTTCCAGTTTTTTCGGCATAAAAGCTGTTTAGGCTAACCCAAACGCAAGTTTTGGGCCAGTCTCATAACAGTAGGCTTCGGCGAGGCTCTGTCCCATCCCAGCAACTGCCAATGGGTACACCGAGGTTGAAGCTTCGGCATAAGTCATGCCCCCACATGGGCCAAGAGGTTGCGTTTTGCTTGAGGCCGGGAAAGTCAATGAGAATGCCACCATAAATGATACCACCTCCCTCTTTCTCCGCTGCCACAATCACCACACTGTACTTTGAAGAAATGGAGACAAGAGCAAGCGGCCTGCCCGTCGCTCTGACAAACTCTCCGGGAAGCTCCATCTCCCAACGCACAACCGACGCTGAGTCCAAAACCTTGACAAAGCGGTTTTCCACGTACAGCCTGTCTCCGCCCTCTATGAGTAAGGCCTCTTGAGAAAGGCCGGTCAAGTCAAACAGGCTTTCATCCAAAACAGCGTCTTCAAACCCTTGGGAAGCTTTCCACTGGAAACTTCTCCACTCGTTGCTGCTTGTGGAAACGTATAGGGTGGCGTCGCCTTCCGTTTGTGAAGGTTGAACCACAATGGTTAAGTCTGTGCCGTCTGAAACGAAGTTTTCTCTGTGAAAACCGGGTTCTGTGCTGTCAATGTGCTCAAAACTCTCACCGCGTTCGTTCAATCGATAGACGGCGAGCTGAAGGTTGCTGCCTTCAATGGCTTGCACCAGCATCAAGTCCTGGCTCAAGCCTCCTTGCAGGAGCGCAACAGCCGTGCGCTTCCCTTCCGCCGCAGCAAAGCACTCCGGTGTCAACCTCTTGCCGGTTTGCACGTCAAATGCAACCAAACCGAAGGCTGCGCCTATCTCACACGCCTTCACCAAAACGAGTTTGCCCCGGTGCATGCCCAGCAAAGTCGCACCCTCACTCCACTGGGAGGCGCCTGAAGAGGCCCTCCATACCGGCTCGTTTCCGGCATTCTTGACATCCAAAGCCACCATTTCCGTCGCGCTGTATTGCATGATGGCCAAGCCACTGCTGCTGACAACGGCTGCATATGCGCTTGAATTGGAAACCCTCTGCTCTCCTGAGAAAGTCCACAAAACACGGCTGATGGGCACGCTCATTTCCTTCAGTGACTGCTGGGCTTTGTTGCCCAAAACATCCACGAGTTGGACTTCCAACTTCAGGGCATAGTTTTGCCCATGCGTCAAATTTGACAATTCAGAGAGCAACACCCCAAAACATGCGGCATTGGGTTTGTTGGGCAAACCGGGAGGGCACGAGGTATAGGTAGCAGCATATTGTTGGTAGCCTCCATCAACAGACACCTTGCACCCCTCCCAGTTGATGTCGCTATCCACATTCTCCAACTGCACATAAAGCACCTCATTCGGCTTCCAATCCCTCTTTCCTTCCTCCAGGTGAGTGTGGATGATGTTGGGCGGTATGGTGTCATATGTCCACGCCAAATACTCCTCTGTGTCGCCTTCAGCCCCGTGTGCCCTCACCTCAAAGAGATGCTCTCCTGCTTCACTCGTTGTCGGCAAACATTCCAAACGCTGGCGTTGCCCGTCTCCATAACCCGTCTCCTGCTTCGCACATGCCCAAGGCCGCTTCTCTCCTCCAGGTACTTGAAGCCGCGTTTCCACCCCTTCGGAAGCACCGCAAATGTCCACCTGAATGCCAAAATGCTCACCGCGTGTGCGATTGTTCGAAACCAACGTTTGACCAGAAGGCTGTAGATTCACATAGGGTACTGTCCGGGACGGGTCCCTCAAGTCAGCCTTGCCCCATACGCATACGCCAACACCCTTTTGCACAACACAACGTTGGCACTCCTGACATTGCGTATCTTCCCTGCATAGCCCTTCGTTTGAGGGACACCCCAATATGCCCATCAAAAAACACAATGCCCCTGCTCCCCTTAACATGCACCTTCTCACGGCAGACTCCCTAATAATATAGTCCAAAATCCACATATCCATGCACCCCCATGTGCCCCTCTCCCCTCTTCTCGTTTGTATGCCTCAAACTACCTCCTACTACTTCCTACTCCACTTTATATCAATCTTTGCACATAACGAAAAGGGCTTATTGGATGGCCGACACCTATGGTTAACACCCACACTGGGCGATATGGACGGACACTCTCTGGCCCCGCACCTCTTGCGTTGCAGGCCCCCCTCTGCAAACAACGCACGCTTCTCCCTGCCCATGCCCTCACGGGTGCTCTTCACTTGCAACGGTATTGCAACGGCATATAGGGTTCTCGGCGCGCCCCCATTGGCTCCGGCTCGCAAGCTTTAGCGCACATATGCCCATGAGAATTCCTCCACTGTGCTGCCCTCTAACCCGTCCGCATGCACCCTTAACCGGTGCCTCCCCTCCCTCTCATTCACCACCACACACTCCAAGTGCCGACGCCCTCCATTGGGCGTTTCGCTGAGCAGCGTACACACAAAAGAATGCACCCCATCCGGCGCCTCCACCCGCGCCTCCACCCCCTGCGGAGCACCATAAACGTCTATGCGGAGCCTCAAAATGCCGCTGCCGGTGCGCCCCTCCGTGTCGAGTTCCCCCTCGGTGAGTCTAATGCGCACGTCCGGCAAAACCTTCCCCGCCTCGCCCATCTTCCCCCATATACATAGGCCTTCATTTATACCTTGCATACAACAGCTGCCCTCGGGACATGCCCAACTCTCCTTCTCGGTACACACCCCGTCGGGCATGGAGCACCCTGCCACCCCCACCCCTAATAGTATTGCCCCCCATTTTGGACCCCTTTTCCTCCGCATGGACAACCTCTGGCTACATTCAAAGAATGGAAACATTTTGACTCCCCTCCCCCCCCCGCGTCAACCCCTCGCTTAAAAAACCTTCAAAACCCAAACCTCTATGCCCCTCCTGCCCTCCCACAACACCTTGAAAACAATGCCCTCGCAACTTAGGCCTTCTGGACAATAGTGTGCAGTGCTATGCTTGCCCGCGCTGCTCAAAGTTGCCTCAAATACGCTCAGCCTTGGGAAAAAAACAGCACAAAAAACGGCGGACAAACATACGCCGAGCATCCGTTGACAGTGAGGGAGTGAGAAAAACAATGCAAAGAGGTTATGTGGTGTTGGTTGCTGCCGCGCTGTGGACTGCAACACTTGGGGGTTGTGACTCACCCAAAAAGACAGAGCTTCCACGTATTCTCGAGGAAGTGAAAAAACTGGAAGACAAGGTGGCGCGGGCACGCGAAGGGCAAAGCGTGGACTTCGACGGGGATGGTTTTGCAGAATATACCCAGAGTGTTGCCGCCAACGGCATACGCCGTGTCGAAATAAAAAACCAAGACGACAAAGTCCGCTCCACTTTCACAATATGGCCCGACGGCTCCCTCCTGCACACCTTCTCCGAGTATGCCGACGGCATTGTGGACTTCCAGGAAGAGCGCACCCATGGGAAAACCCTCAAAACCTATGACACCAACAGAGACGGCAACTTCGACAGGCGCGTGACATTCCTGCCTTCGGACAGCCCCCTCTTCATCCGCGTCATCCAAGAGCAACTCAACAATAAAAATGAATGGCTCTCCGAGGAAAGCCTTCAACCCACCACCCTCGAATGGTCAACCCTCCCCTCCCCTGCCACCCAACTCCTCTCGTATACCCCCCCC
>WQTM01000142.1 GCA_009786315.1 Pseudomonadota bacterium
CCCTCCCACGCCTAACCCCCTTTCGCCTAACCCCCTTTCGCCTGGAACCCTTCGCCGCTCCTTGAGCCGCTCCTCCCTCCCCCCTGTTTCCTCTTTGGAGGCGGAACAGACGATGGTTGGGCCGCCTGCTGTTTCTTTCGAAGATGAAGAGGTAGGGGCTGTTTTTGGGGAGGACTTAATTTCAGAGAAGCGTTTGGATGAGTTGATTCTCAATTATTTGCTGCGGGAGAAAGACAAGTTGGGCTGAATGGGCTAGAGGGGGGGCCATGTCTCATGAGGATTTGGAGTCCATTAACGCGCTTCGCGCTCTTTCTCTCGACACCATTCAAAAAGCCAACTCAGGCCACCCCGGCATGTGCCTGGGGGCGGCGCCCATGGCCTTTGCATTGTGGCAGCACCAGCTGTGTTTTTGTGCTTCGCAGCCAGACTGGCCCGACAGGGACAGGTTTGTTTTGTCAGCAGGGCATGGCTCCGCCTTGCTTTATGGGTTGTTGCACCTCTTTGGCTATGCGCTTGAGTTGAAGGACATGATGGCGTTTCGGCAGTGGGGCAGCAAGACGCCGGGCCACCCCGAGGTAGGTTTGACGCCGGGGGTTGAGGCAACCACAGGCCCCCTTGGGCAGGGCCACGCCAACGCTGTCGGCATGGCCATTGCTGAGAGGGCTTTGGCTTTCCGCTTCAACCGCTCCGGGTTTGAAGTAGTCAACCACCATACCTATGCCCTATTGTCCGACGGGGACATGATGGAGGGGGTTGCATTTGAGGCGGCGGCGGTGGCGGGCCATTTGCGTTTGGGGAAGTTGATTTGCCTTTATGACTCCAACGACGTTAGTTTGGACGGCCCCACCTCCCTGTGTTTTACGGAGGATGTAGGTACTCGCTATAAGGCCATGGGTTGGCACATACAGGAGGTGGAGGATGGGGATAGCGACTCCAAGGCCATTGAGGAGGCTCTTCTGAAGGCCAAGGAGGAGGTGTTGCGTCCTTCATTAATTGTGGTGAAGACGACGTTGGGTTTTGGCTCGCCGAACAAGGCGGGCAAGGCCGCTGCGCATGGCAGTCCATTGGGCATAGAGGAGGTGGAGAAAACCAAAGGGGCCCTTGGGTGGCCGAAGGATTCCTCTTTTTGGGTACCCGAGCAGGTATACGCGCATTGTGCAAAAGCCGCCCGGCGTGGTGCGGCGGCCTTTGAGGCGTGGAAGGGGTTGTTTGCCGACTATGCAGTGCAGCACCCGGAGTTGGCCAAGGAGTTTGAGCGCCGTTTGCGTGGAGAGTTGCCGGCTGTCCATTTGGGAGAAGGGCTGGAGGCTTTGCTGCCCAAGAACAGTTTAGAGACACGCAGTGCAGCCTCATTGGTTTTGCAGTCCCTGGGCAAGCAGCTTCCGGAGTTATTGGGTGGGGATGCAGACCTAAGCTCCTCCACAAAGTCCGCATTGGCGGGGGAGAGGGATTTTAATGGGCAAACCGGGGAGGGCCGTAACATTCGTTTTGGAGTGAGAGAGCACGGCATGGCGGCCATTGCAAATGGCATAGCCTTGCATGGGCAATTTCGCCCCTATGTTTCGACGTTTTTCAGTTTTTGTGACTACATGCGTCCCTCCATACGTTTGGCCGCATTGAGTCGCCTGCCTGTTGTTTATATATTTACACACGACTCCATAGGCGTAGGCGAGGATGGCCCCACCCACCAGCCAGTGGAGCAGCTGATGAGTTTACGCTCCATTCCGAATTTGGATGTGGTGAGGCCATGTGACGGGCCGGAGGCGGCTTGGGCCTGGGTGTGGGCCTTGCAGCGGCGGGAGGGGCCCACGGCACTCATTCTCACGCGCCAGAAGTTGCCCTATTTGGACCGCAGCCAGTTGGCCCCTGCAAAAATGTTGTCCTATGGCGCCTATGTTTTGAAGGATGCGTCGGGCCCTTTGGAGGGGGTTTTTCTGGCCAGTGGCTCCGAGGTACAGCTTGCATTGGCGGCCCAAAGTTTGCTGAGTGCGCAAGGCATAGCTGTGCGGGTGTTGTCCGTGCCCTGCATGGAGGCTTTTCGCCGCATGCCCAAGGGCTACCGCGATGAGGTTTTGCCTTTGGAGATTTGTGCGCGGGTAGCCATAGAGGCGGGTATCCCCATGGGGTGGCACGAGTGGGTGGGGGTGCAGGGGAGCATACTTGGCATGGAAGGTTTTGGGGCCTCTGCGCCGGCGGAGGTATTGTTTCGAAAGTTTGGGCTAAGCGCGCAGGCAGCCGCAGAGGCCATGCTGAAGCAGCTGGGCAAGTTTTCTTCTTCCACGTGAAGGGTGGGGGGGTGTAGCCGGGAAGGGGGTATGGTGGGCATTGGGAAATAATGAGTGAGGGTTTGACATGGACAACAACATTCGTGCATTGACGCAGCAAATTGTGCAAGAGAGTGCTTTTTTGGATGGGCTATTCAAGGAGATGGGGAAAGTTATTGTTGGGCAGAGGGCCATGTTGGAGCGGGTGGCCATAGGGTTGCTTTGCAACGGCCATATTCTCCTTGAAGGTGTCCCCGGTTTGGCCAAGACGCTGACGGTACGCACTTTTGCAGAAACCATACAAGCCAGTTTTCAGCGCATACAATTCACCCCGGACTTGTTGCCGGCAGACCTCATTGGAACGGTGGTATTCCACCAGCAGGCGGGCAATTTCAGCGTACGCAAGGGCCCCATTTTTGCGAATATGGTGCTTGCGGATGAAATTAACCGTGCGCCGGCGAAGGTGCAGTCCGCGTTGTTGGAGGCGATGCAGGAGCGCCAAGTAACCATTGGCAACAACAGTTTTTCTTTGCCGTCTCCATTTATTGTATTGGCGACACAAAACCCCATTGAGCAGGAGGGCACCTATGTTTTGCCTGAGGCGCAGGTGGACAGGTTTTTGTTGAAGGTGAAGGTAAGCTACCCCAGCCGCGAGGAGGAGCGGCAGATAATGGACCGCATGGCGAAGGAGGGGCAGATGGAGGGGGTAGCGAAGTGGGCGACGCCGGAGCAGATTTTGCGGGTACAGAAGGTGATGCAATTTATTTACATAGATGAGAAGTTGAAGGATTACATTTTGGATGTGGTGTTTGCGACGAGGGACCCGGTAGAATTTGGAATAAGGGACTTAGGGGGATTTATTGCCTATGGAGCCAGTCCGCGTGCAACGCTTGCGTTGATGAATGCTGCGAAGGCGCATGCATTTTTGAGGCACCGTGGTTTTGTAACGCCGGAGGATGTGAAAGCCATAGGCATGGACGTATTGCGCCACCGTATGTCGCTCAGTTTTGAAGCGGAGGCGGAGGGGGTGGACGTAGAGCAGGTTGTCCAACGTATTTTTGACAGGATTGAAGTGCCTTGAGTTTGCCATGTTGTCCAAAGAGCTGATTGCAAAGTTAAGGCATTTAGAAATTAGCACGAAGAAGTTGGTTGCTGACATGCTGGCAGGCCAATACCACTCGGTATTTAAAGGCTCCGGCATGGCCTTTGCTGAAGTCCGCCCCTACCAACCTGGAGATGAAATTCGTCTCATTGACTGGAACGTTACGGCGCGGATGAATGAAGCTTTCGTGAAAGTATTTTCCGAAGAGCGCGAGTTAACCGTATTCATATTGGTGGATTTGTCGTCCTCCTTGCAGTTTGGGAGCCGTCTGCAAAGCAAGGCTGAAGTATGCGCAGAAATAACAGCGCAAATTGCATTTTCGGCCATAGCGAATGGAGACCGCGTTGGGGCCTTGCTGTTTTCGGATTGCATTGAGAAGTTGTTGGTACCCAAGCGGGGGCGAAAGCATGTTATGAGCCTCATTTCGGATTTAATGAGCCATATACCCCGCGGGACGCAAACCAACTTGTCCATGGCCCTCACCGCTTTGTCGCATGCCATTTCACGAAGGAGTGTGGTTTTCATTGTTTCGGACTTTTTGGACCAAGGGTTTGAAGACAAACTCAAAGTAGCGGCCAAAAAGCACGACATAATTCCTGTCATTATAGAGGATGCTTTTGAGCGTGTTTTTCCTTCGGTTGGGCTTGTGTCTTTTGAGGACTCTGAGACGGGGGAGCGCATGGTGATAGACACGTCCAACCCAGGGGTACGCGAGCAATTTCGTTTGCAGCAGGAGCAACGCTCACACATGCGCGACCAGCTTTTTAAGAGACTCAAAATGGACAGTGTATTGCTTTCGCCTGGCGAAGCCAATGGTTTGGCATTGCAGCGATTTTTTCGGGAAAGGGCCAAGCGTTTGCGAAGGGCGGCATAGCTTCCCCAAACGCCCCCCCCTTTTTTTGGGTTGAAGAGAAAAGGTTTTGAGGAGGAAACCATGTCCTTTGCGCATTTACATTTGCACACGCTTTATTCGCTGTTGGATGGGGCCATTCGGATGAATGACCTTATGGTGGCTGTCAAAGAGAAGGGCATGGACTCTGTCGCCGTGACAGACCACGGCAACATGTATGGCGCGGTGGATTTTTTCCTAAAGGCCAAAGCCGCAGGCGTCAAACCCGTTTTTGGCATGGAGGCCTATGTGGCTGGCCCGAAAGGGCGCGAAGACAGGAGTGAGCAGGTGAACCACCACCTTGTTTTGCTGGCAAAAAATGAGGAGGGGTTTGCCAACCTGCGCAGGCTTTCGTCCATGGCTTTTATAGAAGGTTTTTATTACCACCCGCGTATAGACAAGCCTTTGCTGAAAAAGCACTCCAAGGGGTTGATAGGTTTGTCGGCTTGCCTAGGGGGGGAGATTGGGCAGGCCATGTTGCGAGAGGACTTGGGTTGGGCCAAGCGTGCGGCGCTCGAATACAAGGACATTTTTGAGCCCGGCTCCTATTTTTTGGAAATTCAATCCAACGGGATGGTGGAGCAGGAGCGGATGAATGACCACCTCAAACAACTCAGCAGGGACTTGAAGCTGCCGTTGGTTGCGACAGCGGATGCGCACTACATACGCCAGGAAGACGCGAAAGCGCATGAGTTGTTAATGTGCATTGCCTCCGGAAAGACGCTGTCGAGCAACACCCGCCGCCACTCCACGGACAGACTCTATGTCATGTCCCCCCAAGAGATGCGGGCCTATTTTTCCGACGTGCCGGAGGCTGTGGACAACACTTTGCGTATTGCTGAGTTGTGCAATGTGGAGCTTTCGCTTGGCAAAACCATGTTGCCCAATTTCCAAGTCCCCGAGGGGCATGATGCGGACTCATTTATGAAGGAGTTGGCCCACCGGGGGCTTAGGCGGCGTTTTGAGCAGTTGCCCAAGGCGGTGGACAGGGAGGCCTATGGAGAGCGTTTGGACAGGGAGCTTTCTGTCATTTGCAGCATGGGGTTTTCCGGCTATTTCCTCATTGTGCAGGATTTCATTAACTGGGCCAAGCAGCAGGGCATTCCTGTGGGCCCGGGGCGGGGCTCTGGGGCGGGCTCCCTGGTGGCCTTTGCTTTGGGGATTACGGATTTGGACCCCATTCCCTACCATTTGCTTTTTGAGCGTTTCCTCAACCCGGAGCGCGTCTCCATGCCGGACTTTGACATTGACTTTTGCCAATACCGCCGGGACGAAGTCATTCAATATGTTTCCAAGAAATATGGGGAGAACAACGTCGGCCAAATTATTACCTTCGGCAGTTTGAAAGCCAAAAGCGTATTGAGAGACGTTTGTCGCGTCTACGGTTTGCCCTACAATGATGGTGACCGTCTGGCCAAGTTAATTCCAGGGCTGCTCAACATTACGTTGAAGCAGTCCATTTTTGGAGACACCTCAAAGGGGATTTCCGGGGAGGAGAGGTTGAAGGAGATGGTGGACTCGCCCACCATGTTAAAAAATGCGGAGGGGGTGGAGGTGGTGTCCACGAAGGAGGTTTTGGAAGTAGGCATGGCCCTGGAGGGGTTGCACCGTCAGGCGGGCATGCATGCGGCGGGTATTGTTATTGCCGACAAACCCCTCTGGGAATATGTCCCCGTCTGCCGTCCCTCTGGGGAAACCGTTATTGTTACGCAGTTTGCAAAAGACGAGGTGGAGGCGGCGGGGTTGGTGAAGTTTGACTTTTTGGGGTTGAAGACGCTGACGGTGATAGAGCAAGCGTTGAAGTTGATAAACCAGAACCGACCTGGCCAGTCCCCACTGACAACCGACAACATTCCATTGGACGACCCGAAAATTTTCGAACTGATTTCTTCTGGGGACACGGCAGGTGTTTTCCAAATGGAGTCCTCGGGTTTCACGGACATGGTGATGAAGTTAAGGCCCAGTTGTTTTGAAGACGTTATTGCTGCGGGTGCACTCTACCGTCCAGGCCCATTGGATGCGGGGATGGTGGACACATTCATTAACCGCAAGCATGGGCGAGAAGAGGTGGCCTACCCGCACCCCAAGCTTGAGCCTGTATTGAAAGAAACCTATGGTGTTATTGTCTACCAGGAGCAGGTAATGCAAATTAGCCAAATTCTCGGTGGCTATTCTCTTGGGCGAGCAGACTTATTACGCCGGGCGATGGGGAAGAAGAAGGTGGACGTCATGGCGAAGGAGAGGGCGGTTTTTTTGGAAGGCTGTGTGAAGAATGGGGTGGACATGAAGCTGGCGGGGGAGATTTTTGACATGATGGAGACTTTTGCCGAATATGGTTTCAACAAGTCCCACTCTGCGGCCTATGGCCTCATTACCATACAAACGGCCTGGTTGAAGGCGCACCACCCCTTGGAGTTTACGGCAGCGTTGTTGACTTCCGAGAAGGACAACACGGACAAAGTGGTTTCCTACATTGCCAAGGCGCGCACGGCGGGCCGAGAAGTGTTGCCGCCGGACGTCAACAACTCTCTGGAGGCTTTCAGCGTGGTTGACGGCAAAATTCGTTTTGGCCTAGGGGCCATAAAAGGCATAGGCGCGGCAGCGATTGAGGCGATTTTGGAGGTAAGGGCGCAGGGGCCGTTTGGGAGTTTAATGGACTTTTGCTCTCGTGCAGACGGCAGGCGCGTCAACAAGCGTGTGGTTGAGGCTTTGGTGAAGGCAGGTGCTTTTGACTTTGAGAGGCGGCCGCGCAAGCAGCTTTTTGAAAACGTCGTACAAACCATGGAGCGAGGGGCGAAGCTACAGAAGGAGTTGAGTTTGGGGCAAGGGAGTTTATTTGAGGATTTGGGCACGGTGGTGCCCCCGAAGCGTTTATTGGCTGAGGCAGAGGAGGTGGTGGAGGAGTGGCCGGAGCGAGTACGTTTGGGTTTTGAGAAGGAGGCCATAGGTTTTTATGTTTCCGGGCACCCCTTGCAGCAATACGAGAAGGAGGCGGAGTTATTTGCGACACCGACGAGCCAAGTTGCCTTGGTGCGCAGGGGCGAGAAAATAACCGTAGCAGGTGTGGTAGCCTCTTTGAGGGAGCGTCCGACGAAGACTGGCAAGCGCATGGCCTGGCTGAGGATAGAGGACTTGCATGGCAGCATAGACGCTGTTTGTTTTCCCGGAAAGAGTGGAGGAGGGGAGCAAGAGAGGAGTGGCCGGTGGACAAAGTCCGCGGGCAGGTTGGGCTATGAAACCTGGGAGCCTTTGTTGAAGAGTGATGAGGCTTTGTTGTTTAGGGGGACGGTGCAGTGGGACGAGAGTGACGAGGAGGCGCCGCCCGTCCCTGAAATTTTTCTTGAAGAAGTGCAGTCCCTGAAAGAGGTGCAAGCCGACCGCCTAAACCGTTTGGAGTTGAAGTTAGAGGCGGAGAGTTTGCTTGACGAAAAACTGCACCGCCTCAAGCAACTCATTGAGAGTCACCCGGGAAAGACACCCCTACGCCTGACAATACGCCTGGACGGAGAAGCCGAAGTTTCTCTGAAGCCCGCCAAAAACACAGTTGAAGTAAACGAGGTTTTTTTAGAGGGTGTCAAACGTCTGTTTGGGGCTTCTGTCCATTGGAATTAGGGGAGGGGGGCCCCCCCCCGCCCTCCGGGCGGGGTTTATTTAACTGAGAATGTTTTTATGGGCCATGCGGCCCGGGCTTTTTTTGAAAACATTTCTTTTCGCCCTTCGGGCGTTGTTCTTTCCTGGGCCTGCGGCCCGGGCTTTCTCGCCCTCCGGGCATTCTGCCTCCGGCGGGGAACTTTTTGCTCGCCCAAAAAG
>WQTM01000143.1 GCA_009786315.1 Pseudomonadota bacterium
GAGACGGCGGGGGTGGATGTTTTGATGGGGGTAGGGGGTGCGCCGGAGGGGGTGATTTCTGCTGCGGCGTTGAAGTCCATGGGGGGGGATTTTCAAGGGAGGTTGAAGCCGCGCAACGAGACGGAGATAATGCGTGCCAAGGCCATGGGTATTGACGACATCAACCACATTTATACAGCGGACGAGTTGGCCAAGGGGGACGTCATGTTTGCGGCCACGGGGGTGACGGGGGGTGAGTTTCTCAAGGGTGTACGTTTTTTTGGTGGAGGGTGTGAGACGAGCTCCATTGTTATGCGCTCCAAGACGGGGACCGTGCGTTATATTTCCTCCACCCACCGTTTTGAATCCAAACCTCCCGGTTACGCCTGAGCATTGGCAGCAGAAAAGACGCAGAAGCGGTTTTCGCAACCCGCTTTATTTGCTCACAGAAACAGGCCTCGCTCCAGAAAAGGGGCGAGGCTTTGTTTACAAGGGTGAACAATGGGTTAGGTTTAAGAGAGGAGCCCTTGCATTAGAGAGGGTTTTGGAGTGGACTATGGGGTGAGAGAAGGGCGAAGTTGTAGGCGTTTGTCTGCAAAGGCGAGGAGGAATTATGTTGGAAGCATTTATTATAGAAGAGCTCAAACGGAAGGAGCAAGAGAAGAAGCGGGAGCATCAGCGCCCGACGATAGACTTGCCGCGGTTACCCGAAGAGAAGGTCCCTCGAGAGCAGGGAAATTCTGAGCAGGACAGGGTTTCCCGGCGAGGGGTGGTGATATTGGACATTTGAAGGGGTTAGAGTGTTTTTTCTTAGCCTGGTGTGGTGGGTGTGGCGGTATAGGTTTTGGCCGTGGTGGGGGCCCTGCTTGAAATAATGGCGCAAGACGAAGGTGGCTCCCACAAAGAGAGCAAGCATTCCAACAAAAGACGCCGTTCCCTAGACGGATTTTACTTTAAAGTTATGGAAGACCGGTTTCAATTTGGCATGAGGTCGAGGCTTTTGCGAAGGGAGTGCACTTGAGTGCATGGCCTGAGCAAAAACGAGTCCAACGAAGAAGTCATGCCAAATTGAAACCGGTCTATACGGTAGTTGCCAATAATAGTGCCGGGCTGCACATCGTCCATACGTGAGCACTATGAGCAGTATTGGCCTCCCATTCAAACTTCCGCGCGAGAAATTTGAAAACAGCCTACAATGGTGGGCAGGGTGTTTTTGGAGCCGCCGTTGAGCATGCATGGGTTGCGCTAACGTCAGTTGGTTGCGTTTCCCCAAGCGCTATGGCCCCCCCATTCCATCCGCCTTAGCTCATTAGCCTGTAGGCTTAAAGGTGAAAGAGTATGTTACTTGCACTGTCCCGCCTCCTTGCGGCCTGGGAAATTCCAACAACCGAATTTCATTCGCAACACAATCCCCCATCTCCTTGTTGTTCATCGTCAAAGCATCAACCGTCCCCATATTGTTGATAACAAGATGAAGGGTGAGACGGCCAGCTAGCTTTGGATAACGAACGAGTTGCGCCTCATAACAAGCTTGGATTTGCGAGCTGTTGCGGCGAATATAAGCTCAGCCTCAACGTTGTCATCCAACGCGCCTAACTCAGGTGCGGCATTCGGTGGCGCTACAGGCTCCTCCAGTAGTGGTGGCACGGGCTCCTCCAGTGGTGGCACAGGCTCCTCCCGTGGTGGCACGGGCTCCTTCAGTGGTGGCACGGGCTCCTCCCGTGGTGGCATAGACGCTGTCAGTGGGGGCGGGGGTTCAGGGTCCTGCTTGAAATAATGGCGCAAAACGAAGGTGGTCCCCACAATAAAAGCGAAGACGGCCAACAAAAAGAGGGCGACTATTCCAACAAAAAACACCGTTCCCCAGGAGTCTTTTGAGGGAGGGCGAGGCAGAGGCATCGGGTTGACGAGGCTGGAGCGCTCTGGAGGCCTAACGTTGCTGGGAGGCTCTGGAGGCCTAACGTTGTTGGGAGGCTCTGGAGGCCTAACGTTGTTGGGAGGCTCTGGAGGCCTAACGTCGTTGGGGGTGAGGTCTGTTGGAGCATATGCGTTTTTGTCAAAGGCTTCCGAGAAGGCCATGGCCGAGAGGTGGCGGTGCTTAGGTTGTTTCTTCAGGGCTGTTTCGACGGCACTCAGCGGCTCTTCGGGCAAGTCGGGCAGCAAGTGTTTGAGTGGCTCATGGGCCTCATGGACGATGCGGTAGAGCACCTGGACAACATCATCTCCCCTGAAGGCATGTTTTCCGGACAGCATTTCATAGACGACAGAGCCCAGGGAAAAAATATCGGACTGTGGTGTCAGGCAGTTGTTTTCGCCCCGTGCATGTTCGGGGGACATATAGCGGGGGCTGCTGATGATATCAGCAAAATTCTGGGTATAACTGCTGCAGTCAAGAATTTTTGAAATCCCAAAATTCAACACTTTCACACAGAGTTCGCTGCCTTGGGTGGTGAGGAAAATGTTGCTGGGTTTCAAGTCGTAGTGGAGGATGCCCTGGTTGTGCGCCATGTCGAGGGCGCTGCATGTTTGGCGGAGCACCGTACGTGTTTCTGCAAGTGTCAGCGGGCCTCGTTGAAGTCTTGCGCCCAGGCTTTCCCCATCGAGGAATTCCATAACGATGAAGGGGTGGCCGGAGGGGGTGAGATTATAGTCATAAATATTGACAATGTGGGGGTGGTTGAGGTTGCTGGCGACGTCAGCCTCTTTGCGAAAGCGTTGGAGCAAGCTCCCTGTGAGGGTCTCTCCTTCTGTACGCAACACTTTGACAGCAACCCGCTTATTGGGCAGTTTCAAATGGCGCGCAACCCACACCTCCCCTAGTCCTCCTTTCCCGAGGAGGATTTCTATACGGTAGCTGTTGCCAATCATATCACCAGGCTGCAAAAGCCCAACAAACGCCCTGTCCATACGCGAGCACTATGAGCAGTATTGGCCTCAAATTCAAGCTTCGCAGTGAAAAATTTGAAGGCAGTCTATTCAATGGCGGGCAGGGAGGTTTTGGAGCCGCCGTTGAGCATGAGTTGGTTGGAGATGCGGAAGGTTTTGGCGTCGACTTCGCGCTCGAGATAGGTATAGCCCGCAAGGCCCGTCTCATAAATTTGCAATATTTTTCTGGACTCATCCAAGGTGATGCGGCTGTCGCGCAGAGCCGCTTCTGTGAGGCGGCGCATTTTGGCAATGAGGTCATCCCTTTGGTAGCTGACATAGTGGAGGACTTCGGTGACGGTGTCTCCCTCCACGACATGGTCAATCCAATAGCCCCCCCCGGGTGCCAAGGAGACTTGCACCGCGTGCGTGTCACCAAAGAGGTTGTGCAAGTCCCCGAGAATTTCTTGGTATGCGCCCACCAAGAAAATGCCGACATAATAGTCGTCGTCATTGAGCGCGTGCAGCTCCAAAAAGTCTTTGACTTCACGCTTGTCAATGAAGCGGTTTATTTTTCCGTCAGAGTCACACGTAATGTCCGCAAGAATGGCTCGGCGCGTGGGCTTTTCGTTGAGCCGGTGGATGGGCATGACGGGGAAGAGTTGGTCAATGGCCCAAGAGTCAGGCAGGGATTGGAAGACAGAAAAATTGCAAAAATAGGTGTCGGCCAGTTGCTTTTCCAACACGCTCAAGTCTTCGGGAATGTCGGTTTGCCCGCGGATGAGACGCATGATTTTTTGACAGGCTGACCAATAGAGGTTTTCAGCAAGCACACGCTGAGACAAAGAGAGGTGGCCCAAAGAGAACAGCGTCAGGCTCTCTTCTTTATATTCACAGGCGTCATGGAAGGACTCGAGCAGGTTTTTGTTCGTCAAATCCCGCAGCGTGGCGTGCAGGTTTTTAACAATTTGTGGAGCGTCACCGGGAATTTTTTCAGGCGCGTGCTGGAAGTCAAAATGGGTGCTTCCCAAAACTTCAGTCACCAGCATGGCATGGTGGGCGACGACAGCCCTGCCGGATTCAGAAACCAGGGTGGGGTGGGGCACTTGCGCCAAGTCACAGGTTTCCATGATGGAATAGATGACGTCATTGGCATATTCCTCCGTTGTATAATTCATGGAGGAGACGAAGTTGGTTTGAGAGCCGTCATAGTCCACCCCCAGGCCACCCCCTACGTCCAAATATTTGAGGGGCGCCCCCATACGCACCACCTCTACATAGAAACGCGACAACTCGCGCAAGGCGTTTTTAATGTTGCGGATGTTGGAAATTTGGCTGCCCAGGTGAAAGTGCAGCAACTCAAAATTATTCAAAAGCTCCGCCTCGCGCATGAAGGCGATGGAGGAGAGCAACTCAGAAGAGGAGAGGCCGAATTTGCTCCTGTCTCCCCCTGAAGCCTCCCACCTCCCCGCCCCTTTTGTGGAGAGGCGGACGCGAATGCCGATGCGCGGAGAAATGTTGCAGCGGCGAGCCACCTCGGCGATGAGCTCCAACTCCGTGGGTTTTTCGACAACCAACACCACATGCCGTCCGAGTTTGGAGGCAAACAGTGCTGTCTCTACATATTCCTCGTCTTTATAGCCGTTGCAGACGATGAGGGCGTTGGGGTTGTCCAGCAAGGCCATGATGGCCAAAAGCTCCGGCTTGGAGCCGGCTTCCAAGCCATAGTTATAGGGTTGGCCGGCCTCGACAATTTTTTCGACGACATAGCGGTGTTGGTTGACTTTGACGGGATAGACGCCCTTATAGCCGCCCTTATAGCCGAATTCGGCAATGGCTTTGCGGAACACCTCATTCAGGCGGACGACGCGGTTACAGAGAATGTCTGTAAAGCGGATGAGCAGAGGCAGGCCGATGCCGCGCCTGCGTACTTCGTCGACAAGCTCCTTCAAGTCAAAGCTGGAAGTCCCCTCTCCCCCTGGGTGGACGCAGACATGTCCTTTGTCGTTGATTCCAAAATAACCAGCGCCCCACTGGCGGATAGAATAGGTGTCCAGAGAGTCTGCAATTGTCCAGTGTGGAGAAGAACTTGTCGTCATTGAATTCAAAAACCAATGGGTGAGGAGGAGGAGGAGAGAGGAAGCAGGAGGCCTATTTCAGTTTTCAGTTATGTGGTGGAGGGTTTCAGCATTTGCAAGGGAACAAAGCGGGGGTTTTTAAGGTAGAGGGGGGGGTGGCTCCGGAGGGGCAGTTGGAATGGGGAGGTGTCGAAAACTTTCTAAAGTTTTTAAGATGGTTGGGTTTGAAAGCAACGCGTCCAACTCTTTGTTTTTGAGGAGGGATTGGAACTGTCTTTTTTCGAAGGCGTAGCGGATTTCGGGGTTTTCAAAGAGTTTTTTTAGTTTGTCCAACTCTTGGGAGAGGGGCTGGGGAGAGAGGCCTGGTTGAGGGGTGGGCAGCAGTTGAGCGGCATAGGGGGGGAGTTCGGCCATTTTTCCCAGGGCCAGGAGTTTTTTCCAATGAGCCAAGTTAAGGGCGTTGTGTTTTCTGACAAAGGCATAAGCGTGGGAGCCCTCAAACTCCCAGGGCAAGGCAAACGGAAGCCAGGAGAGTTTTTGTGGCAGCAGCACCGCCATGGAAAGCAACAGCCACACCAGCAAGGCGCCTTTGAGGCCTCCGAGGCAGAGCCCCAGGCTTCTGTTTCCGAGGGGGCCCAAGCGGGAGTGGGGGTTGTTAGGGGTTTTGTATTTTGGGCGCAAGGAGAGGAAGACCAGCGCATATGCGAGCGAGCACAGGATGACAAAGGAGATAACGAAGCTGAGGGCGACAGCTATGAGAGGGGGGAGGTTGGGTTGTTTGGAGGCCCACCAGGGGCCGATGGCTTCGGAGAGGGGGCGGCTGGCAACGACTGCGCAGAGGAGGGCGGCGATGCTGGCGAGTTGGCGGGCGGCGCCGCGCAGGAGGCCCAGGAGGGCGAAGACGGCAATAGCAATGAGGCTCCACGTATCCAAACTCACAGCGCCTTGTTTCGGTTTTTGGAGGAACTGTCAAGACGCTCTCTGAAAAAACAGGGGGGTGGCCAACGGTTCATTTCAGACGAAGCTTGCCTGCAAAACCATGAGCAGCAGGTTGCAGCTGCCGTGCAGGAGGACGGGGCACAAAAGTCCCTGAGTTTTCTCTTTAGCGAAGCCGAAGAGCAGGGCTGGGAAGAAGACGGACAAGCGCAAAACCTCGAAGGTGGCCAAGTGCCCCAAGGAGAACAGGAGGGCAGTCAGCCAGAGTCCGGGCCTGAGCAAGAGGGTTTGCTTTGGCCAGAATTCATGAAGGCGCGACTGTACATAACCTCGATAGAAATACTCTTCGCTAAGGGCGACGACGAGGTATTGGTCCACCACCCACTCGCCGAAGCGGGGGGGGAGTTGGAAGTGCCATTGCCACTCTATGGGGGTAGCAGAAGAGAAGGGGAGGAGGTGTTGGAACTGAAGCCAGGCGGCATAGAGGGGGGGGAAGAGGAGGAGGACGGGGAGGAAGAGGAGGGAGAAGAGGCGGAGTTCGGCTTTCCAATTTTGGAAGTGGAGTCCGAAGTCAGCGCGCTGGGAGGTACTGTGGCGAGGGGAGAGGGTGGCCGCAGCCGCTTTAGGGAGGAGGAGGAAGGAGAGGGTGGCGAGCAATTTGGTGAGGATTCCTTGGCCGAAGAGGAGGGAGGAGGCCAGGAGGATGAGGAAGGCGAGGGTCCAGAGGAGGAGGGCCTCTGAGAGTGGGGAGAGCCGGTTTTGGAGGGGCATGTGGTGGTGGTGGGGGGGTGTGGCTAGAAGTCTTGTTGTAGCCTTTGGTGCATGCCGGAGGGCTCGAGGAAAGTGAACAAGGCCTTACCTGCCGTCAATACATCTCCGCCCTGGAGGAAGCAGGGGCGTCCTGGGACGAGGGGGTGTTTGTTGACGAAGGAGCCGTTTTTGGAGGCGGCGTCGCGTACTGTCCAATGTTTTTCTGTGCACATGAAGACGAGGTGGAGTTGGGAGAGGGTAGCCTCATTAATGATAATGTCGCAATGGTCTCCGCGTCCGAGGGTTAATTGTCTTTGGCCGGCTCTCAGTTGTAGTGCCAGAGCCAAAGCGTCCTCGGTGGAGGCGGTGGGGGAGACGACGATGGCGTTTCCTGGGGCGATGGTATTTTCCAGGGGCAAGGTTTTTGCGCCCCCCAGGCGCCAGCTTCCGGGCTCCCAAACCAACCAACAGCCTTGGTGTTCCTTGAGGAGGTTTTCTATGGGGTTATGACTGAAGCGGAACCTGAGCGTAGAGAGCAGGTAGCTGCGGGCTGTCGTCATCATGAGTGTGGTTCCTGGTTACGCAAAGTCCAATAGCGTTGGTGTAGGCTCAAGTTGAGAGGGTCTTCAGAGAGGGCTTCTTCCATGAGTTGAATAGCGCGGGGGGTGTCTCCTTTTTTAGAGAAGACGTCGGCCATCAACATTTTGAAGTGAGCGATGCCTTCGGCTTTGGGGTTGGCATTCAAATAATTTTTTCGTAATTGTTCCATTTCTGAAGCGCGCAGGCCTGCGGCGATGGAGCGGGCGATGCCGCGGAAGTTTTTATGTTGGGCGTCGAAGGAGGCGCGGGCGAGAGGGGAGCCGATGGTAGCGAGGGTTTGTTCCAGTTTGTCTTTAAGTTTTTGGATACTTTGGCGTTGTTGGTTGGGGATATTTTGGGCTTCGAGGTTTTTGAGATTTTTTTGGATTTCGCGGATACGGGCGCGGATGTTGCCGATTTCAGTATCCTCAGGGAGTTCAAGCCTGGCATAGGGGTTGGGCAGCTCGAAGCGTTTTTTAAGGGCATTCAATTCTATTTCGGCCTGGGTATTGAGGGAGTTTTCGGTGGGGGGTGGGCTTAAAAACTCTCCTTGTTGGATGGCGGAGAGCATTTGTTTAGAGGAGGCGTTTAAGGGGGCGAATTGGAGGCCATAGCCTTCTGGGAGGCTCCAGTGTTGGGCTTGTTCTGCGTTGACATGTTGAACGACATCGGCCTCGAGGATAAGCTGTTTGGCGATGCGTAGTCGCAGGCGGGAGAACATGGGAGGTGGGAGAGGCTCTTTAATGAAGCAACCGTTTTTATTCCATTCAACGAGTTTTTTATGGGACCAGGTTTGTTGGGTTTCGTTCCATATTTCCAATTCAGGCAAAGCAGGGGTAGCTTTTATGAGAGGGGGAGGAGGGGCTGGGGGCGTAGGGGTTTGAGGGAGAGGAGGGGCT
>WQTM01000144.1 GCA_009786315.1 Pseudomonadota bacterium
CAGTTTCCTCAGAAGGGGCCAGGGAGGCAGCCATAGGAGGGGTAGGGTGGAGAGGGGGGGTTGTTTGAGTGGGCGGGTGGGTGAATTTCAGCACAAGCATGGCCAGCAAAAGCGTAAAGACAGCCGTGAGGCTTGCAATGAGCACCGCATAATAAGAGGAGGCCCGACTGTTTTGCGCAGGCGTACTGTCCGCCGGCGCTTTTTCCGCAACCGCATTCTCTGGAGGAAGAGAGTCCCAAAGCCTCAGCAGGGAGGTGCCGATAATAATGGAGTCCCCGGCAAAAATTTCGGCCTCATTGGCGATGCGTTGTTGGTTGACATAAGTCCCGTTTTGGCTACCCAAGTCTCTGACATAGAGGCTGTTGCCGGAGCGTTTGAGTTGGGCATGGCGGCGGCTGACGGAAGGGTGTTGGAGGCACAAGTCGACAATGGAAGCTCTGCCAATAATGCAGTTGCCCTGCACAATTTGGAAGGCTTGGTTAGCAGCTGGGCCCTGCTCAATGAAGAGGAAGAGGGTTTTGGGAGGTTGCTTTTCAGGGAGAAGGTGTGCGTTTTCAGGAGGGCCATAAGCACTCGGTGAAGGTGTGCCAAAGAAGGACTCTAGCGGAGGGACTTCTTCTACGAAGGCGGACAAATCAGGCAAAGCCTGCTCAGCGTTGTTGGAAATGTTGTGGTTGGGGTTGAAAGTGTCGCCATGTTGGAGCGAAAACACAGACTCGTCGAGATGAGAATTCATAGGCTACAGGGTATGCATTCGGCCACGGTACTGAAGGATAGCACAAAACCCGAGGAACCGGCTATACCCTCTTCGCTATGACTGTCTCCACGAGTATGACGCCCATTCGAATTTTCAACACAATGACACAGAGGAAGGAAGTGTTTGAGCCCCTACGTGCGCCACATATAGGCATATATGTGTGTGGGCCAACCGTCTACGACTTGGTACACATTGGAAATGCTCGAACATTCACAGCTTTTGACATGGTGGTCCGCTTCCTGATGTTTGCTGGCTACGAAGTCACCTACATACGCAACTATACGGACGTAGACGACAAAATCATCCAAGCAGCCCAGCGGCAGGGAGAAAACCCGCTGGTGTTGGCGGCGCGCCACATAGAAGCTTTTGAAGAGGATGCGGCCGGCCTTCGTCTGCTTGCGCCGAGCATGGCGCCGAAAGTATCCGAGCACATGGGTGAAATTATAGAGATGATTCGCGTGTTGGTGGACAAGGGTTTTGCCTATGCCTCTGCTGGGGACGTTTATTTTTCGGTTTCCAGCTACCCGGCCTATGCTGCGCTGTCCAAGAGAGACTTAAGCGAGATGAGGGCGGGGGAGCGGGTAGCCGTGGGAGAGCAGAAGAGGGAGCCTTTGGATTTTGCGTTGTGGAAGGCGGCAAAGCCAGGGGAGCCGAGTTGGCCAAGCCCCTGGGGGGAGGGGAGGCCGGGTTGGCACATAGAGTGCTCGGCGATGTCCGCCAAATATTTGGGGGAGACTTTTGACATTCACGGTGGGGGAGGGGATTTGGTTTTTCCGCACCATGAGAATGAGCTTGCACAGTCCCAGGCGACTTCCGGGAAGCCGCTGTGCCGCTATTGGATGCACTGTGGTTTTTTGGATTTGGCGGGCGCCAAAATGTCCAAGAGTTTGGGGAACACCATTGCTTTGCGCGAAGCGCTTTTGCGCACGGACGCGGACAGTTTGAGGTATTTTTTCCTCTCCACGCACTACCGCAACCCTTTGAAGTTTTCAGACAAGTCCCTGGCAGACGCCCAAGCGCGGGTTTGTTATTTTTATGAGAGTTTGCAGTTATTGGAGGAACTCTCCTTGCCCCCCACCCCTCCGGAGGCAGAAGGGGAGGCCACCTATTTGGACGCGTTTAAAGCGGCGATGAGTGACGACTTCAACACGGCGGCCGCCTTGGCCGTACTCTCCGAGTTATTCAACGAAGTCAACCAACTTGGGCGCAAGCAGAATGCGAAGGCCCTGGCGAAACTCAGCATTTTGCAAGTGCAGGCGAGGGAGATAGGGCGCGTATTGGGTTTGTTGGAGGAGGTGCCCGCGCAGTGGCTCAACCGCAGGAGGGACACCCTAATAGCGGCGCGGGAGTTGGACGTTTCGCACATAGAGGCCCTGTTGGAGCAAAGGCAGAAGGCGCGGGAGGAGAGGGACTTTGCGAGGGCGGACGTTTTGAGAAAAGAGTTGGAGAAGGTGGGGGTGGAAGTCCGCGACACCCCGAGGGGGCCGGAGTGGAAGTTGGTTTGAGTTGTTTTCGCGCATAGAGAAGAATTTGCATGTCCACCTTTCAACTTGTCAGCGAATACCAACCCAAGGGAGACCAACCCCAGGCCATTGGCCAGTTGGTGGAGGGCATTTTCCGCAACGACGCGCACCAAGTGCTGCTGGGCGTAACAGGCTCCGGAAAAACGTTTACCATGGCCAACGTTATTGCTGCGGCAAACCGCCCCACGCTTGTGATTGCGCACAACAAAACTTTGGTGGCCCAACTCTACGGCGAATTCAAACATTTGTTTCCGAAAAACTCGGTTGAATATTTTGTCAGCTACTATGACTACTACCAACCGGAAGCCTATGTCCCCGCCTCGGACACTTTTATTGAGAAGGACGCCTCCATTAACGAGGAAATTGAGCGTATGCGCCATGCAGCGACGCATGCGTTGCGCACGCGCAGGGACGTTATTGTGGTGGCCTCCGTCTCCTGCATTTATGCGATGGGGACGGCCCGTGTTTATGTGGACATGGCCATTCAACTCAAATTGGGAGAAGCGTTTGGCAGAAATGCCCTCATGCGCCGTTTGGTGGAATGCCAATACTCGCGCAGCGACGTTGACTTTCACCGCGGCACCTTCAGAGTCCGCGGAGACAGCATTGAGGTTTTTCCCGCCTATGAAGAAGAGCGCGCCATTCGCATTGAGTTTTTTGGCGAGGGAATAGAGCGCATTGTTGAATATGACCCACTCAGAGGCACATTGTTTTCCGAATTGGAGAGAATAACCATTTTCCCCGGAAGCCACTATGTGACGGATGATACGCAACGCCGCCAAGCCATTGTCAGCATACGTGAAGAACTCAGAGAGAGGCTGGCGGAGTTGACGGCCCAGCAGCAACTCCTGGAAGCGCAGCGTTTGCAGCAGCGCACCTCCTATGACTTGGAAATGTTGGAGCAGTTGGGGTTTTGCAATGGGATTGAGAACTATTCCCGACACCTCTCAGGACGGCCAACAGGCGAAGCGCCGCCCTGCCTCATTGACTATTTCCCCAGCGACTTGTTGGTTTTTGTGGACGAGTCCCACCAAACCATTCCGCAAATAGGCGCCATGTATAAAGGCGACAAGTCCCGCAAAGAGACTTTGGTGCAATATGGGTTTCGCCTCCCCTCCGCTTTGGACAACCGCCCCCTCAAATTCTCCGAATACACACGCCTTGTCCCCCAAAGCATTTATGTTTCGGCAACACCTGCCCCATGGGAACTTGAGCAGGCCCAGGGCGTTGTTGTTGAACAAATTATTCGCCCCACAGGGCTTTTGGACCCACGCGTTGAAGTCCGCCCGGCCAAAAACCAAGTGGATGATGTGTTGGAGGAGATTCGCCTTCGCGTCCAAAAGAATGAGCGCGTTTTAATAACAACGCTGACAAAGCGAATGGCGGAGGACTTGACGGAGTTTTTGGCCGACGCAGGAATTCGCGTCCGTTATTTGCACTCAGACATTGAAACCATAGAGAGGACCAGAATTATTCGCGAGTTGAGAACAGGCATTTTTGACGTCCTCGTCGGCATTAACCTGCTGAGAGAAGGACTCGACATGCCGGAGGTTTCTCTGGTGGCGATTTTGGATGCGGACAAAGAGGGGTTTTTGCGCTCCCACGTTTCACTCATTCAAACCATTGGGCGTGCAGCGCGCAATGTGAATGGCTTTGTCCTCATGTATGCAGACAAGGTGACAGACTCCATGCAAAAAGCCATGGACGAGACGGAGCGCCGAAGAAAACTCCAAAGCGAATTTAACCTCCAACACGGCATAAAACCGCTGTCCACCAAGAGAAATGTGTCAGACTTGTCGCAATATATAGAAGGAGAAGGCGCTGTTGGTGCACCTGCGCCCATGGTGGAGGGGGAGGGAATGCCCCCCGGGGAGATTCAGCGGGAGATGGGGCAAACCCAAAAACGCATGCTGCAATTTGCCGAGGACATGGATTTTGAGAAGGCGGCCATAGAGCGTGACAAGTTGACGTTGTTGAAGGAAATGGACTTGGGGTTGAAGCCGCCTTTGCGAAGTTTGTTGCTTTGGGTGGAACAGAGAAACCCCTTTGCCGAAAAAGCGAAGCGAGGCAAAGCGCGGATGCGGCGGAGGTGAAATGGACAACAGGCTTAGGGAAAAAATAAACAACCTCCCGAGAGCGCCTGGCGTCTATTTGATGAAGTCCGCTCGCGGTGAGGTGCTTTATGTCGGCAAAGCCATTAACCTGAATGCCCGCGTCCGCTCCTATTTTGTCCAAGCGCCCTCGGACACCCGGCCTTTTGTAGCGCTCCTCGACAGAGTGCTTGCGGATTTGGAAGTGGTTGTGGTGCACTCTGAAAAAGAAGCTTTGCTCCTCGAGAGTGAACTCATTAAAAAGCACCAACCCAAATATAACATTTTGCTGCGCGACGGCAAAAGCTACCTGCATTTGCGCATAGACTTGCACCAGGAGTTTCCAAGGGTTGAAGTGGTACGAAATTTGGAGGAGGATGGTGCAACCTATTTTGGCCCCTATGACTCGGCAACCGACATTCGCGAAGTGGTGCGGATGATTCGCCGTTATTTCCAACTGCGTGTTTGCACAGACAGGACGCTGGCCACCCGAAAGCGCCCCTGTCTCATACACCAAATGGGCCGTTGTTTGGCGCCTTGCGTCTATGAAGTGCCCGCCGAGGAATACAGGCAGCACGTGGATGCGGTTATGTTGCTCCTCAAAGGGCGCTCCAAGCAGTTGGTGGACTTTCTCAAGAAGCGGATGAAGCAATACTCCGAGGAGTTGAAGTTTGAGGAGGCGGCGAGGGTGAGGGACCAGTTGGGGGCCTTGGGCAGAAGCCAGGAGAAGCAGGCGGTGGTTTTCAACAATACGGACGACAGGGATTTTTTAGGTTTTGCCCAAAACAGCCACAAGCTTTCCATTTATATATTGCAACTGCGCCAAGGGCGCCTCGACGGTGGCCGCTCTTTTTGCTTCAAACAACAAGGCATTCCCCTCGAAGAGGTTTTCTCCTCCTTCCTCAACCTCTACTATGCTGCAGAGAGTTTTATTCCCTCGCACATATTGTTGCCCATGCAACTCCAGGAAGACACCGAAGCTTTGGTGACACTTTTGCGTGAGAAGAAGAATGCCAAAGTAGAAATACACACTCCCTCTCGAGGGAAGTGGCGAAGCCTTTTGCAGACGGCCCAAGAGAATGCCAGCAACAACCTCCAAGAGCACGAGCATGAGGAGGAGGACACCCAAAAGCTGTTGGCGCAGCTTCAGCAGAAGCTGTTTTTGAAAAAGTTTCCGCGGTGGGTGGAGTGTTTTGACATTTCCCACTCTCAAGGCAAGTCCATTGTTGCCTCGAAGGTAGCAGCAGTGGAGGGCAAGTTGGAGAAGGGGCGCTACCGTCGTTTTCACCTCAAAACGGTGGATGCCAACGATGACTTTAGAAGCCTCTATGAAATATTGTTTCGCCGTTTGAAGCGAGGAGAAGAAGAAGGCGCATTTCCGGACCTCATTGTTATAGACGGTGGGAAGGGGCAGCTTTCTGCGGCGATGGCGGCGGCGAGGGACTTGCGGATAGCGGAGGAGATAGACTGGGTGGGGTTGGCGAAGGGGCGTTTGTTGAGGCAGGCCTTGCCCGCGGAAGCTTCCACGCACAGCGAGGAGCGCCTTTTTTTGCCCGGGAGGAAGGAGGCTTTGCTGTTGCCCCAAAACGCGCCCGAGTTGCTGTTTCTTGCGCGTTTGCGTGACGAAGCGCACCGTTTTGCGTTGGCATTCCAGAGGAAGACGGCCCGCAAGCAACTGTTGCGAACGCGGTTGGATGAAATTCCCGGAATTGGGAGTGCCCGCAAGAGGTGCCTGCTCCAACATTTTGGCAGCCACAAGCGCCTGAAGGAAGCGAGCTGTGCAGAGATAGCGGAGGTTTGCGGTATTGGAGAAGCCCTTGCGGCGAAACTCTTTGATTCTCTGCACAAACCCAAAGAGGAGAAAGAGCCTTTGGGCACGTGAAGGCGTTGACTTTAAGTGTATGCAGGAAAATTTTCTCGAAATTTCATTGAGGGTTGGCCTATGTTGGCATAACTTGTTGCTTTGAATTTACGCCAAGGAAGAATGCATGAGGTTATACCCAAAAGTAATTCCCGTCATAGCCCGTGAAATTGTCGCGCGCTTAATGCAGGAGGGCGACGTTGAGGTGGAGCCGCTGAGGATTGCGGATGCGGAGATGGATTTTGTAGCCATTATGCGAGAGTATTTAGCGGGGGAGGAGCGGGTGAACAAGGCGGCGCGGGAGGCGTTGGAGCGTCGTGGTTATGAGCCTTCGAGGTTTGGGCAATTGAAGAGGGAGATGGCGGATGTCCGTGGCTTTAAGACGGGGGAAGAGGGCATTGAATACATTATTGGGCAGATGATAGAGTTTCTCCTCATTAGCCGAAATGTGGAGGAGGTTTTTTCTGAGGACAACGTCCTTCGGAAGAAGATTTTCGAGCTTATGAAGAAGCACCTCCGGGTGGACGAGGACATAGACAGGGAGGCCCGCGTACGTCTCCGTCACCTACAAGAGGGGACGCCTTCCTTTGACATTGAATATTCCAAAGTGGTTGAGCAACTCAAGCGAGCGAAGGGGCTTATTTAGCCAAGTTTTGTTCCGTTGCAGCTGGAGGTATTTGGCCGACTTCATGCCGTACAATTTCGGCCACCAACCTTCCCAGCACCAACTCTGCCTCAATAAGCAAAGGGACATGCCGTTCATCCGCTGAGAGGAAAAGGCGGATGTCGCGTTTCGCCATCATATTCCCGTCGAAGCTAGAGCGGACGAGGACGAGAAAGGCCTCTTTTTCTCCGAGGCGGGTTTTCAGGCGACGTTTCTCTACGACATGGGCTTTCAGTGGGAGGGTTTTTTTTCCCGTAAAGACAGGCAACTCAAAGGTTTGGCCCTCTTGGAGAGGCTGGTGTCGCAAGAAGAAGGCCGCGGCGGCAACGTCCATGGTTTCCAAGGAAATGTTATAGGTTGCTGGTTTAGCGGGTTCTCCTTCTTTTTGGGAGACGACAGAAGCGGAGAGGGAGGGGAAGTGGAACCGTATTTTGTCACGCCGGCGTTTTTTGTTTTCGTCGAGGAACAAGTCAACGCCCATGCTTTTTTTTACTGTTGGATTCCAATAGGTAACAAGTTTGTCATGGATGGAATAAGGTTGAAAGGGTTTGGTCCTCCCAATGAGGATGATGGGCCAAACCAGGTGCTCCTCTTGTTGCATGGCTGCGCCAACCAAAATTTGCGCCTCTCCCATAGGGATTCCAAAATAGCTAACCTCATAAGCGCTTGTTTCTCCTGGAAAAAATGGGCTTGCCCACACTTGAGCCGCAAGGCAGAGCCACAGAAGGAAGGGTTTATTCATGTTTGTTTGCGTTTAGGTTGTGTCCTCCCCAAACCCGTAAAATTTTCTCGCCGCATAGTCAATACCCCAACATGGGCCTCACCACTCCAGTGGTGAGGCCAGCAGGGCCCCCCCTAGAGCACCAGAGTGGAACTCAACACAACAGAGTTGGCTTCATTGTCGGCCAAGTCTTTGGCGCTAACGGTGGCGCGGACTTCGAGGGTGTCACCGGGTTGCACGCCGGGCAGCTCCACTTGCCTCAACCTGTCAGGTGCCCACCAGCTGTACTCCACCCAAAAGTCTTCATTGTCACGAAGGAGAACCTCGCTATCTCTGCGGACTTCCAAATTATGGAACCGGACTTGGCGCAACCAAGCCGCTCCAAAGCCATGCTCTTCGGTACCTTGTTTGCTCACGTCCACTGTGAGGACACCTTCCTGCACATGGGCCTCCAAAGACAAGCGTGGTGCCAGCGGCTGGGTGTCCACAAGGAAGCTGCCCGCCCATGAAAGCTTTTGGGGGCC
Organism: Pseudomonadota bacterium; assembly: GCA_009786315.1. Classification (GTDB taxonomy): domain Bacteria; phylum Myxococcota; class Myxococcia; order Myxococcales; family Myxococcaceae; genus WRKR01. The sequence continues at coordinate 8,141 of WQTM01000144.1, forward strand.
GTCCGTC
>WQTM01000145.1 GCA_009786315.1 Pseudomonadota bacterium
TTTTTTTTTGCGCGCGCAAAAAAAAAGTGACTCGCCGAAGAGGCGAAAACCTGCCCGGAGGGCAAAAAAGCGCGGGCCGCATGGCCCTTAAAAACATTCTCAGTTAAATAAACCCCGCCCGGAGGGCGTCCCCCCTCCCTCTTAGGGGGGGGCATGTCATTTTAGGAGGGTGGACATGTTTTGGGCTGACAACACCTCTGTGGGCATACGCCGCTCTTGTACCAAGGCCACCAGCGGCTCAAGCAACTTGGCATCCTCTGGCGCCCATGCCTGCAAGTTTTTTGAGGCTATGGCCACCAGCGCCTGCGCGTCCTTTGCCAAAGGCTCAAAACCAAGGCCCTCACGCTGGGCCCGCTCATGCAACGCCACATGCGCCTGCAAACTCCGGGCAGGCAACAACAACGCCACTTCCTCCAATGCGCCAGGAGTATAAACAGTGCCGCGCAACAACGCGGCAAAGGCCGCCGTCAACGGTGGACTTACACTGTCTGCACTCCGTACCTCAATGAGTTGCTTCAACCTTATTTCGGGAAACAAAGTCGACAAATGGTCTACCCAGTCTGAAAGACGGGCCCCCTCTCCCTCAAAACCCTCCTTCCAAAATTGACGAAAACTCAACTTGGGCCTCAAATAGCGGCCCCCCCTGCGCAAAAATAAAAGGGGTATGTCCAATGCCCAGTCCACATAGCGCGCATAGGAGAAAGAGTCGTCAAACCACGAGGCCAAATATCCACAACGCGCCTTGTCCACGTCATTCCAAACATGGCTCCTAAATGAGGCATAGCCCGAAGGACGCCCCTCCCTCAAAGGACTGTTGGCAAACATGGCCACCAACAACGGCGCCATCCTCGCCAAAACCACCACCTTGCGTATACAGTCCGCCTCGTCGGCATAGTCCAGAGAAACTTGGCCCGTCGCCGTCATCAACATCATCAACGCACCCGTGCTGCCTCGCTCTGCCAAACTCCAACGCATGGCCTCATAGCGGCTTCGCGGCATATAGGGGACTTGCTCCACCGCGTCCCATGGACGGTAGCCCAACATGAGTGCCTGCAAACGGCGCGCCTTCAACACCACCGCCAACTCCTCCAGGTGCTGCACATTGTCCTTGTGCAGCGCCTGCACACTCCCCCGCGGCGCACCGGAAAACTCCAACTGCCCACCCGGCTCCGTGGACAAAGTGGCCCCTCCCCGCCGCATCCCTATGGTGTGGCCCGTCGAAAACTCCAATATGGGCTCCCAACCATAGGCCTCCATCCCCTGAAACACGGAAAGCAACCCCCGCTCCCCTTCGTATGCTATAGGGGTGCCCTCCACAGTATAAATAAACTTCTCATGCTCCAAACCCAACAACCACTTCTCCGGAGGTTTCTCCCCACCACGGAAATAACCCTCCAACTCCGAGCGAGAGGCAATGGCTTGGCTGTATGTTCCTTCAGCATCCAGCGACATTCCCCCACTCATAACACCGCTGGGCCAACAACAAGGGAACTTTTTGCAGCACCTCCCTGGCACCCTGCCTCCACTCATTCCCCTACCTCGTATGCACTCCTCCCCCCTCGCCTCTGCCCTCCTCTCCCTCCAGCCTGTTTCAAAATATTCGGACTTTCTGCGAGGCTTCCTCTTGCCCTTCCGCTGCATCCTCCTGTGCTGGACTCATAAAAAAATACGGCGCCATAGCTTCCTCGCCGCTTCGCTGACGCTCGTCTTATTGCTGGCTTGCGCCGCCGCCGCCTGGCTCCTCTCCTCCTCCCTCATCCAATTCCTCTGGGGGCCCCATCCCCCCGCGTGGAATTGGAAATTCATCGCACATACGGGGCTACACCTCCTGCTCTCCCTCTTCCTCTTCCTCCTCCTCGCCCTCAGCCTACCTTCCCTCCTCCTCTCCCCCTTGCAAAACAAACTCTCTGAAATAACAGAAGAAGAGTTCCGCCCCCTGCCCATGGGAAACTCTTGGCTGAAAACCAGTTGGAATGGCCTTTTCCAAACTTTGCTGCGTATTTCACTCCTCTATGGCGGAGCCTTCGCCTTCTTCACCCTCTCCTTCCTGCCCGCCATCGGCTTCGCCTTCGGCATCCTGGGCATCCTCTGGGCCGCAACATGGTTGGGCGTGGAATATGCCTCCATCCCCCTCATGAGAAACAACGCCCCCTTTCTCGCCGGCTTGAGACTGCTCGGACAAAGAAAAATGCTTTTTTGGGGGTTTGGCCTTGGCACACATGTCTTGCTGTGGTTACCCATTGTTCAACTCTTCCTCCTCCCGGGAGCAACTGTAGGTGGCACTTTGCTTTACCTCGCTGTCCAAAACGAATTTTCAAACCCCAAAAACCTCTCTCCCATAAAATAAAAACCAAATACCTTTCTCTTAGGTTTAACTCGTTTTATGTTCGACTGTTTGCTGCTGCCTAAATACCCGCTTCTTCAAAACCTGCCCCCCAACCGGAGCAACGGCCCATGCGCCTGACGCACTATTCCTTTCCCATTGTTGGCCTTACTCTCTTGTGGGTCTATCTCGGCGCAGACAGGGCCCCTGCCACCATGGCCTTGGCACCACCACCGCTATACCATGAAACCAACACCCTCCTCCTGGGGAATAACCTCTCCCACCCCCCTCATGACTTGGCAGCTTTGCGCGTCGTCACCAAAGTCATCCTCTATCTCCGCGACAACTACGTTGACCCTCAACGCATACACCCCAAGGAGATGATGGTGGGGGCCTTGGACTATGTCGAAAAAGCGGTGCCTGAAATTGTCGTCAACGGCTCAGCAGAAGAAGGAAACCTCACCATCAACGTCAATGGGACTACCCGACAATTTGACATACGCACGGTGGATTCACTTTGGAAATTGTCCACCGCTCTCAAACACATATTTGAGTTCATCGTCCCCTATTTGAGCGCCAGAGAGTCCACACGTGAAATTGAATACGCCGCTGTCAATGGAATGCTGCAAACCTTGGACCCGCACTCCGTCTTGTTGAAGCCAGAATTCTATCGCGACATGAAAATGGCAACGAGAGGCGAATTCGGCGGCCTTGGTTTCGTCGTCCAAATGCGTGAAGGAAAACTCAGCGTCGTCCGCGTCATCCGCCATACGCCCGCATTCCGCGCGGGCATTAAACGACATGACATTATTGAAAAAATTGGAGACGAATCCACCATCAACATGGACGTCAATGAAGCTGTCTCTCGCTTGCGTGGAGCACCCAACACAAAGGTTACCATCGGCATTTCACGGCCAAGCCAAAAAAAATTCCAAACCTTGACGCTCACCCGCGCCATCATCAACGTGGAATCCGTACTTCATAAATTGCTTGCTGGAAATGTCGGCTATATACGCGTCACCAGCTTCCAGGGCAACACAACACGCGATATTGTCGACGCTTTGCAAGCATTGAATGCACAAGCCAAAGCCAAAGGAAAAAATGACGGAATTAAAAGCCTCATTTTGGACTTTCGCGGAAACCCAGGCGGACTTTTGGAGCAGGCAATTGAAATCAGCGACTTGTTTTTGTCAAGTGGCACCATCGTTTCCACCGTGGGCTATTCAGACACCCGACGTGATGAAAAACGCGCCAGCCCAAGTTTGAGCGACGTGTCTGTCCCTATGGTTGTCCTCGTCAATTCAGGCAGCGCTTCCGCTTCTGAAATTGTGGCCGGCGCACTCAAAAACCAAAACAGAGCTGTTGTGGTTGGGCGCCAAACTTTTGGAAAGGGCTCCGTTCAAGAGCTCTATGCATTCCCTGACGAAAGTGCCCTCAAACTCACCATCGCCAAATACCTCACACCAGGCGGAATCTCTATTCAAGAAGTCGGCATTACCCCTGACATTGAGCTTGTTCCTGCACGCGTCAACGCTTCCTTCTCCTCCGTCTTCGCCCCCAAGCGAACACTCAATGAAGCCAGTTTGGACCACCACCTCCTGGGCCCTTTGGAAAATGAGCGCGAGCCCAGCAAAAAAGAAGGCACCCCCCCCAAAGAAAAACCCCTCATGTCCATCAAATACCTCAAAGAGGAGCCCCAAAATGAGTTGGATAAATCCGAGGGCGCCTCTGAAATGGAAGAGGAAGAGGCGATGGATTTAGACGTTATTCAAGAAGACTTTGAAATGGAATTCGCTCGCGGCTTGTTGACAGCAGCACCCAACAACCACAGAGAGTATATGCTCAGCGCCTCTCGCACCTATGTCCAAGAAAAACAAAAAGCAGAAGAAAAACGCATTTGGCAGGCCATTGAGCGCCGCGGCATTGACTGGAGCCATGGAAAACGCCCCACAAACTTGCTGCTTGACGGAAAATTGGAGCCGACTGTTTCAAAAAAATTCAGCGGCAATCAGGAATTTTTGCTGAAATTGAATGTGCACAACAAAAGCGAGCTCCCTCTCAAACGTGTGCGCGCTTGGACAGAATCCGACAACTTCTTCTTGGACCGTCGCGAATTTTTAATTGGCGCCATCGCCCCTGGCCAAACCACCACCTCCACCTTAAAACTGACAGTACCTGCTGATACTTATTCCCGCCGAAACCTCATCCACATCAACCTTGAAGACGAAGAGGGCCATTTGCCCATAAAACTCCAGGGAGAAGTGAGCCTCCTAGAGTTGCCTCGCCCCCTGTTCGCTTTTGACTATCAGGTGGTCGACAATTGCCCTTCATGCAACCAGGACGGCCGCGTCCAATCCGGCGAAACTTTGAGCCTGTTTGTGGATGTTACCAACGTCGGAACAGGAAAAACACTCTCTGCCATCGCTACCCTTAAAAACCTGGGAGACGCGGCTGTCTTCATTGAACAGGGACGCTTTAAACTCGGAGAAATTTCCCCCGGCCAAACCAAAACAGCAAAATTCGTCCTGAGAGCCAAACCAACCCGTGCGCAGTTGATGCTCCCTCTTCAACTCCTCCTCCTGGACGAAACACTTATGGAAGGCGCTGCTCAAAAAATACAAATCCCCATTGAGCAACCCATCCCCTTAAACCGAACCTCTCAGGTATACCTCACCCAACCCAACGCTCAACTCTTCTCAAGTGCTGACACAAAATCCGCCATCGCCCAATTCCATCAGCCAACCACCGTCTCAGTTGAAGCCCAATCAAACTCGGTGGCACGCGTGCGTTGGAATAAAGAGCGCTTCGCTTTCATCCCCTTAAGTCAACTCACCCCTTCCTCCCCCAAAGAGGGACTTAAAGAAGACTTGTCGGAAACTCTCAAATACCTCCCCTATCACCTGCCCCCCGTCATCTCCCTTAATGTCGACTCGAGTATGGGGGGCTTGGTGAGTACGGAGGACCATTTCCTGCTCTCTGGCCACGTGAAAAATCCAAAGCTGATTGACGTCTACATCCTTGTAAACGACAAAAAAGTGTTCTTCAAAAGCAACCCCCTTAACAGCTCACATATGGAATTCTCCGCCCGCATTCCCCTTAAAAACGGCGACAACGCTATCAGTGTCATCGCCCGAGAAAGCGAAGACTTTTCTAGCCGAAAAACTTTCTTCATCCGCAAAGACAAAACCGCAACCACCGCCGCCTCCCACTAAATGCCATGTGCCCCCGCCTAAGCAAGCCTGCAACCTGTGCAGCTCTCGCCTGTGCCCTTATGGCGAGTTTAGGCCATGCCGCCCCACGCAAAATAAACTTGGAGCAGCTCGGCAACCCCTCCATAGACGAAACCGCCAATGACAGGTTTCGTACCTTTGCCCGCCAACTCGCCCTCAGCTTCTCTCCCCTCTCCCTCTCCCCACCCAATACCCTGGGCTGGCTGGGTACCTCCACCTCCGCCTTCCTCTCCCTCGAAAAACCCAACTGGGAAACCATCGAAAAACTGAATAGGGAAACCAGAGAAAAATTCTCCCAAACAACCACAAACCGCCTCCTCTCTCAAACTTCTCCCCTGTGGACTCAACTGGGTATCTCTGTCCGTAAGGGACTCCCCTATTCTTTTGAAGTCGCCGCCCACGTCAAATGGCTCACCCAAAGCCCTCTGTGGACGCTCGCTGGAGATTTGAAGTGGGCCTTTGAAGGTATTGACTACTTGCCCAACTTCTCCATCCGCCTGCACCTCCAACAACTCTTCGGCGCCTCCCCCCTCAAACTGACAACAGGTGGCATGGATTTGAGCCTTGGGTATACTTTCGCCTTGCCAAACGCTCTCATCCTCAGCCTCTTTGGCGGATGGGACTTGGTTTTTGTCTATGCCGCCAGCCAGCGGGTGCGTTTTGACAACGCTGAAGCAAAATTTACCTCACTCAAACCTTTTTCAAACTCTCACAACCGCCTCTATGGCGCTTTCCAACTCTCCTATTGGCATGCCTTTGTCCAATGGGGCTTGTCCTATTCTGTCCTTAAAATACCCATGTCCTCTACCTCCAAAAAAGAAGGGACTTTCTCTTCGCTCCTTATGGGCAACCTCGGCATCGGTTATGTGTTTTAGCCTCCCACTCCAACCCCCCAGTTGCACTTTCGCCCTAACTGTCGCATGCTACGCATATGCACTTCGGAATCGGTGAAATTATTTTCCTCATCGTCGTATTGACGCTCATCTTCTCGGCTTCACGAATGAGTGCCCTGGGAAATGCACTTGGAAAATTCATCCACGCCTTCCGCCAGGCCTCCAAAGGAAACGACTTCATCGACTTGCCCTCACAAACCACCTCCCCCTCCCAAGGACAAACAACAACACCCTCCCCTGCCCCTCAAAACCCAAAACATACCTAGGCCATGCTTTTTCGGCTTTTTTCGGGCCTCTGAGCCACTTCATTTGCTAAACTCAGCTCTTCTTATAAAATTCAAACCGGAGGGAAAATGGCTCGCTCTAAAAGCAAACACCAACGTCGTCGTCATAAAATTCGCGTCAGGCGTAGCAAACAAAAAAAGCAACAAAAGAAAACCGCACGAAAACCGGAACCCAAAACTTCTTAGGTTGCCCCCAACCTCCACTCTGTATTTTGTCCGGTCTAAAATTGGGCTTTAGGGAGAAGAGGAAGGCTCGCTTGAGGAGGATTGCAAGAAAAGCTGTTGCCGAAATTCAAAATAGCTTCTGAGTTCCACTTGCCCCTTGCGCGCTTGCTGGCGCAATGCCCGCATTCTCTGCATTTCTTCCTGAAGCTGCGGGTTTATAACCCTCGGCAAAGGCGCTATTATTGCGTCAAACATATTCAACGCAACACCACGGTAGTCTGCGGCTACCAACAATACGCAACTCCCTCCCGCAGCCAAAAGCCATGGGCGAAGTATGCTCCAAAACAATAGGGGGGAGGTGTGCGTGCTTTTGGAAAGTATACGGGACTCCTGGGCGGGCAACTCTTCAAAAGACGGTGGAGAAAATTTCAAAACCCAAAAGAGTGCCCCCATGCCCCCAACCCCCAAGGCCAACCACAAAAACAAAACCCCCTGGCCCAATAGCAAAACCTCAGAGGAAGGGTTGCTTTCAAAATAAAAAAACAAAATGTACACGAGAAGGTTGTAGGAAATATGTGCCGAAATGGAAACCCAGAGGCTCCCCCCCGTATAGGCCAACCACCCAAACAACAACCCCAATGCCAAACGCGCCAAAAACCCAACAGGGTCCATATGAATGAAACTAAAAAATACCGAAGTCACCAAAAAACCCATGGGCGCCCCCCAACGCCGAATAAACTTGGGTTGTATAAAACCTCGGAAAAAAACCTCCTCGCATAGCGGCGCCACGCATACCACTACGGCCACCATCAACCATAACTCTATGCCGCTCAGGCCCGCAAACAAAGCACGGCCGTCAAACGCCTTCTCCCATGAGGCCGGTACGAGGTGCTTCACCCAATACATCAGCGGCAATACCACCGCAAAATAGCCAACAACCCCCAATAACGCGCCCGCAGCCAACTTCTTGGGCGAAACAGCTAAAAAACCCAGCGCCTTCACGGGCGCTTCCTGCGCAAGACGAGAGGCCACCCAGGGTATGCAAAAAAAAACGAAAACCTGTACAAAACAGGCGCCAAAAACCAAATTCAACGACTGCAGAAAAATACTGAGAACAAAAAAAAGCACCAGCCCCAAAACAACAACCTGAGGCAACAGGCTTCTTCTCATATGAAAAACGTCCTCACCAAATTTCGTGCCACTGCGGCCTTATCAATGAAAACCACCACCCCCCCCTTCTCATGCCCTGCTGCCCCCCACTCCCTCGTCTATATGAAAAACCTGCACCCACTCCATGCCGGAACC
>WQTM01000146.1 GCA_009786315.1 Pseudomonadota bacterium
GGCGCCCGTCCCCCTGTAGCTGCTTGTTCCCCGCCAATGGCCACATCCCCTCCTCCGGACATATGTCCAAAAGCCCCCCCTCCCATAAGGGGTGGTATAGGCGCCTTCGCATACACTCCAGGCTCAACGTCTCCCACCGCCCGTCTTTCCACACCCTCTCCTCCCCCTCCCGCGCGTCCGGCCCCTCGTCTCCTGTCAACCCCCGCCAGGGCGCAAGGCGTGTAAAACTGCCTTGCACCACCCAAGAAAAACCCTTGCCCAACCCCTCCTCCCGCAATGTTATATTCAACCCAGGAAAACGCTGCAATGTGTTGGGGCCCCATCGAGGGTCCGCTACCTGCCCATCCACCCCCACCGGACGAAACAACTGCGCTTTGCCCAACAGAGAATAACCCCAACGAATGTCCTGCAAAAAAACCAAATCCATCAACACGTCTACGCGCGGCCCCTCATAGGAAAAACCCAACTGCGAGCGCGTGTATTCAACCGCTTTTAAAATTAAGTCCGACTCGAAATCTCCTTGCCAATAACCATCCGAAACCAAATTCACATCCGCCAACAAATGCCCACGCCCCCCTATGGCCTGCCGGTGGTTCATCCGCGCACCCCACCGCAAACCACGCGCCTCCTTCGCCGCCCCCTCCTCCCCCGTGTAGCCAACAACTACTGGAGAGCGCCGCGCCTTCATGTCCCATAGCCCGTTCACCGCTATGTGGCCCCGTATGCCTTCTGAAGGCATATAGCGAAATTCGGCGCCCAAACTGGGCCCCTTCACCCCATAGTCGTTCTGCGCCCCTATCGTCCACCCCGGTGTCAATGTTAGGTCCGCTGAAGGCCCCAACGTTATGAAAATGGGTAACTCGGCCATAAACCCACGGTTGCCCCCAAAAGAGGGCATCGGAAAAAGCAGGCCCGTCTGTCGCGAAGACAAAGGGAGGGATATCCACGGTACCCAAAAAACAGGTACCCCACCTATATAGGCTACCGTTGACAGCAGACTGGCTCGCTGCGCTTCCATGTCCAAACTGCCCCTCTTGGCCTCCAAATGCCAACTGGGGTTCGTCGTGTCACAGTCACAGGGCGCAAACCCAAAATCCTCAAACTCCCAACGCCCATCCACCTGCCTCATGTGTCTCAACTTGAGACTCAACCCATTCTTCCCAAGCTTGAGGACTTCTGCCTCCGTGGACTTCAACAATATGCCGGCTTCCACCCCGTGCTTCTGTATCCATAGGCCCTCCTCTAAAAAAATCTCCTCCACCTCGTAGCCCTCGGAAACCACGTCCCCAAACCCGCCCGCTGCCACACCCACCCCCTTCGCCTTTAGGCGCAAATGTACCAGGTCCGCTAACACCACCCAATGGCCCCCCGCTCCCACCCAGCGAATCACCACTCGCCCCTCCGCTGAAACCCACCCCGTCTTCCGCGAAGCACTTAAACGCTGCGCCGTAAGACGCCCATTGCTCACCCGTAACTCCGCTCCCCCTTCTGCCCAGGCCTCTTCGCTTAACTCCTGGTAAACCAATACGTCCGCTGATACCTCGGGAGGTAACGGCGCCGTACTTTGCAAAAATGCAAAAAGGAAAAACAACATAGACAGGGGGCTTCTATCTCAAAGAAACCCTCTGCGCATGCCCTAAAACCACCCCACACCCCCTCTCTTCCTTCTCTACCCCCCGGGGCGCCCTAAACCATCCGCCGCCTGCGCCCCAACCTCACAACAACAAAACCCATCCCCCAAACCCAAACGGAATTTCCAGAAATCGCCGCTATGCAACCTGTGGCCTTGGCCATTTGCACAAAAGGCTTGTCCACGGACAAACCACTGCACCCTTGGGCAGGCTTGTCCTTGGGGTAAGCATCACAAACAAATTGCGCAGAGTCTATATCCAAAGAATAGTCCTCTACAAAACCCGCGGCCAACGTCGGACTCATAATGGAGCCCGACTTCGCACTGTGGCCAAGCCCAAGTAGGTGGCCAATCTCATGCACCATCACCGCCTGTAAATCTTCAAAAAAACAACCCTTGCATGGCGGCGTCTCATCCACCGCATAGGTGTAGTTGTTGTTTATCTCAATGTCCGCATTCAAAAGCTGCCCCGTGTCTGAGCGAAAAGTCGTCAATGTAATGGCCAGCGCCATCTCGTCATATTGCCAACAATTATAAAACTCAGCACAACTGTTGTTCTTCCAACAAGGGTCCCCCACCGCCACCTTCTGCTGACAACTCCCATCTCGCAGAAGAATCAAATTCTTGCTCTTTGTGTCCCTGGCAATATAATTCGTGCTCGTCGAAGAAGTGGCCGCCAATTGCTGAAACTGCAAACTCCCACACTCGTCCATCTGTGATTGCCAAACCCCAAACGCACGCTGAATACATGCCAATGCACCAGGAAGAATTATATCCAATTTCTCGTTCGGCGTCCATGTGAGGGTACCATTCCCTGGCCACCAGAGACATTGCCCTGCTGAGCTGCGCATGCGAGCATAATCCATCTCCGACGCTGCAACATTGCCATCTTGCCCCAAAATAAACCCCACCAATATGCCCAAAACAGCAATACTCATGGACCCTCCATCCCCTCAACCGTGGGCTTTAACTTGGCTTGTACACGCTGCCTTAGCTGACTGAGGGGCATCTCCTTGCGCAACGGTATCGCCATGCGTTGAGCGTCGGAATACACCAACTCCGCATCCTTCACTTCTTCAGGAATGGCTATGGGCTCACTTGAATACAGCTTCCTCTCCAACCGGTATTTCCCTTGCGCCATCCCCAATACCCTAAAACGACTCTTCCCGTGCGCTTTGAGAAAAACCACACACTCTTCCCCCGCCGCAAACCGCACAGAACCCGACATCCTCTGCTCTATCTCCCCATCCCTCCCCCCTGCTACCAATGCCGTCACTACCTCGGGACATGCCCCCTTCCAACACTCAAGCAACTTGAGCTCTATGTCCGTCAAAATCTGCCCCCCACCCCCAGCCTTTGCCTCCAAAGAAAGAACTTGAGCTCGAATAACCATGTCGGCCTTCTGCGTCAACGTGTCTACGTCTACGGCCAACAAAACGGTCGCCTGTGCCCCCCAAACACCCACTAAGCCTAGCCATACCCCCCTCTGCACACTCTTAAACAGTTTCTCCATTTTAAAAAAATAGTCACTCTGATAGGAGCTCGCCACTATGAGCACAGTACGCGTTCGTTTTGCGCCTTCTCCTACGGGTTATCTCCACATCGGCGGCGCGAGGACTGCCCTCTTCAACTGGCTGTATGCACGAAACCTCAAAGGCCAATTCATTCTTAGAGTTGAAGACACGGACCAGTCCCGCTCCACACCAGAATCCGTGGAAGCCATCCTCGAAGGCCTCCGTTGGCTCGGATTGAATTGGGATGAAGGTCCCAACGTGGGCGGCCAATATGGCCCCTATTTCCAAATGCACAAACTCCAACGCTATCGAGAAGTCGCAGAAACCCTCATCGCCAGCGGCCATGCCTATCGCTGCAGCTGCACCAAAGAAGAACTCGAAGAGCGCCGCCTCTTGGCCGAAAAACAAAAACGCCCCTATCGCTATGAGGGACTCTGTCGCAATAAAACGCTTCCTCCTAACACACCACATGTCGTGCGCTTCAATGTGCCTTCGGAAAAAGCCGGCAGCGTCTGCTTTCAGGACGAAGTGCTCGGCCGTATCTGTAAACAATATTCGGATATTGAAGACTTCATCCTCCTGCGTAACGACGGCGTCCCCCTTTATAACTTCGGCTGCGTGGTGGATGATTATGACATGGCCATAGGCCTCGTCGGCCGCGGCCAAGAGCACATCAACTCCACCTTCGGACAAATGCTGCTGTTTGAGGCCCTGGGTTGGCAAGCCCCCAAATTCGCACATTTCCCTCTCATCCTCGGACAAGACCGCGAAAAACTCTCCAAACGCCTACACCCCGAAGCTGACCTCATGCAACACCGCAAAAACGGCATCCTCCCCCATGCATTGCTCAACTTCATCGTTCGCTTGGGCTGGTCTCATCAAAACGACGAAACTTTCAGCCTCGAGCAGATGATTGAATATTTCGGGTTTGACCATGTCGGCAAAACTTCAGGCGTGTGGAACCCTGACAAACTCCTGTGGCTCAACCAATATTGGATGAAAACCCTGCCGCCTTCTGAGGTGGCCACCGCCCTCATCCCCTTCCTCAAAGAGGCCGGCGCCACCGAAACACTTGCCCCCGCTAAACTGGAAAAAACAGTGCTGGCCTTGCGCGAGCGCAGCAAAACCCTCGTCGAAATGGCACGCCTGGGCGTCTGCTATTTCCAAAAGGGCGTCACCATGGACGCAACAGCCAAAGCCAAACACCTCGGCACCGAAAGCCTTGCCTTGCTGCGCGAAGCATATAACCGTTTGGCTGCCACCGACTTCTCTGCATCCAACATTGAGGCTGTCATCCGCGAAGTCGCTCAAACCCACCAGGTGGGCCTGGGCAAAGTCGCTCAACCCATCCGCGTTGCTGTGACGGGCCAAACCATCAGCCCAGGCATCAGCGAAACCCTCGACTTGCTGGGACGCGAAGAAGCCCTCGCACGTATGGAAGCAGCACTGAAGGGATAAAACTTCCCTCCCCCCCCCATGCACAAAAACGCCCCGGCCCAAAGGCCGAGGCCTGTGCTGAAACCGCACAATCCTCGTTTTATTGGATGACAGCGCAAGCCACACGTGCACCCGCATTGCCGGTGGGTTGCGAAACATAGTCGTCCGCATCGGCGTGCACAATCAACGAGCGGCCAACAATGCCGTTCTCGCCGGTAAGCTCAATGCTGGTGAGCACAACGTCCAACTTGGCGTTGCCATCAGCATCGGCTTCCAGTGAAGGCAAGTCGCCCGCGTGGCCCTCTCCCATCCTGCCATGCTCCTTTTGGTGAGGGTTGAAATGCCCTCCCGCACTCTTGGCGTCAGGCGGGCTACACTCACCATTCTCATGAATGTGGAAACCATGCGAGCCGGGCGATAACCCACTGACGTCGGCAATAAGCCTAATTCCGTCTGCCTCTTGTGAGAAGAGGGCGCTTCCTTGGACAACACTGTCTCCCACGGGCATCAGTATGGCAGAAGCCTGCATGGCAGCCGCAGACGCCTTGCCAGCCTTCACCGAGGCGCCTTGGGTGGCACAAGCAGCCAATAGGCCAACGAAAATAAACACCGCAAAAGGAACAAACAGCTTTTTCATGAAATCTCTCCTGTGTGGATAAAAATGTATTGCTTCAAAACCGCGTTATTCAACCATGCTGCGCCCAACCTACCGAAGGAAAAACCATTGCCCCCTTCAGTGGTTTTCCTCCACCAAAACCTCAGGGGTAGAGCTATCTCATGTTTTATTCGTGGATGCAAAACCTAACCTGCCTTTGGATAACAAAGCTTCTCACCCCGCTAAAATGCAACCCTCAACGGCGCCCCCCGCGGCGCCTTCGGCCATAACCAATACTCCACCACCCAGGCCACAACCAGCCCCACTACACTGCCAATAACATTCCACGTCATGTCCTTCCAGGAGGGATGTCCATGCCCCAAAACATCCCAAACCTCCTTGATGGCCCCAAGCCCAAGCACCACCCCTGTGCTGACTCCCATACGCAAAAAAGGCTCCATCTGGCTCTGCCCCAACCATAGGTAGGTCGCCGCGGCAATGCCGGAACTGACAAAAAAGTGCGCCTGCTTGTCCTTGCCCCACCAAGCATCGTCAGCAGCCTGCGCCTGCTGGGCCAAACCCAAACTCAGCAGACTCGCCATAACCACACCGTATTGTACAATACGAAGGCCGTATACCACCACCACCCCTTACCTCCCGCTGAAACAAAAAGAAACGCTTTTCAAAAACCCAACCGAAAACAGAATAACAACCCTTCTCACAATGCAATCTTGTTGAAAATGAATTGGCATTCTTGTGTTTTTTTGCCATTCATCCACTCTGTTGCACTGCGGGGAAAAGTTTCACTTGGGCTTCAAAATATGACTCAAGAAAGGATGCATATGCACAGCAAACGGTTGGTTGTTTTGGGCCTTGCCCTCGTGAGTTGCTTTGTCTGGGCAGATGAAGGTATGTGGACTTTTGACGCCTTACCCAAAAATACGTTGAAAAAAGTCCACGGCTTTGAAGCGCCCGAAACATTCTGGGAGCACATGCTGCTCGCTTCCTTGCGCATTGCTGGAGGTTGCTCCGCCAGCTTTGTGTCACCCCAAGGACTGGTGATGACCAACCACCATTGCGCCGTAGAGTGCATTGAGCACTTGTCCTCTCACTCCAAAGACTATGTTAAAAACGGTTTCTGGGCACAACAGCCCGGACAAGAAAAACGTTGCCCTGACATGGAGCTTAATCAACTCGTTGAAATCATCGACGTCTCTCAAACCGTCAAAGAGGCCACCCTCAACCTCTATGGCCCCGCCTTCAAAAGCGCTTTCAACGAGGTGACTTCCTCCCTGAAAAAAGACTGCCAAAACAACCCCCAGGTGCGTTGCGAAATGGTCAGCCTCTATCGCGGTGGCTTCTATCACCTCTATAAATACCAAAAATACTCGGACGTACGCCTGGTATTCGCCCCTGAGGTGGCCGTCGCCTTCTTCGGCGGAGACTTGGATAACTTCACCTTCCCCCGCTATGACTTGGATGTTAGTTTCCTGCGCATCTATGAGAATGACAAACCCCTGGCTACCCCCCACTACTTCAAATGGAGTTTTGAAGAGCCTAAGGAGGGAGACTTGGCCTTTGTCTCAGGGAACCCCGGCGCTACCAGCCGCCTGCTGACAACAGCTCAGCTTCGCTATATCCGAGACTATGCGTGGCCACGACGCATCGCCCGCCTTTCTGAGTTGCGCGCCATGCTCAAAGCCTATAGCGAGCGCGGCGCTGAAGAGAAACGTACGGCAGCCACCTGGTTGTTCAGCGTCGAAAACTCCCTCAAAGTCATTCGAGGTAGGCATGCCGCCCTGGCTGACAGAAATTTTTTCAATGCCAAAATCGCCGCTGAGCACGCACTCCAAAACAAAGTCAACACCTCTGAGGAATGGAAGGACTATGCCTCTGTGTGGGCCTCCATTGAAGGCATTGTGGCCAAACAAACACGCTATGCTGCAGAATATGCTGCCGTTGAAGACGCCATGCGCACTTCAACCTTGTTTGGCTTCGCCAAAGTGTTGGTACGCGCTGCCGAAGAAAGAGAAAAACCCAATGCAAATCGCTTGTCGGAATATGTAGACGCCAATTTGCCCAACCTCGAAACCTGGTTGACCAGCAAAGTGCCCCTCTACCCCAAACTCGAAACCGCCCTCTTGAGGTTTGAGCTTGAAAAAATGCGCGAAGCCTTGGGTGTTGAGCACCCCCTCGTGAAAACATTGCTGGGCAAAGACACACCTGCTCGTGTCGCTGCACGTCTGGTTTCTCAAACCAAACTGGCCGACGTTAAGGTACGTGAAAAACTATGGAAAGGCGGCACCCAAGCCCTCGCCCAAAATAAAGACGCCATGCTTCTGTTCGCCAAACTGGCGGACTCGTATGGCCGAGCCATTCGCAAAACCTGGGAAACCGAAGTCGAAGCCCCCGCCACCAAAGAAGGCGAGCGCCTGGCTCAACTGCGCTTCCAATTGTTTGGCACCACACTCTATCCGGATGCGACTTTCACCTTGCGCCTCTCTTATGGCCAAGTGAAAGGCTATGAAGAAAATGGCCGCACCATTCCTCCGCTGACACGTATGAGCGGCCTCTTTGAGCGCGCAACCCACTTTGAGCCCTATCTGCTTCCAGCCAGCTGGACAAAAGCCAAAGCCAAACTCAACCTGAATACGCCACTCAACATGGCCACCACCCATGACATTATCGGCGGCAATTCCGGTTCTCCCGTCCTGAATAGCAAAGGCGAAGTCATCGGCCTGGCGTTTGACGGCAACATTCAATCTCTGGGCGGAGACTATGTCTTCGACGCCAAACTCAACCGCGCCATTTCTGTGCAAGCCCTGGGCATTGTCGAAGCCCTCGACAAAGTCTATGGCGCCAAACGCCTGCTGGCAGAGCTCAAAGAAGCTTCCAAAACAACCACAAACCAGGAGCCCGCGAAAGGCAACAAAGAGACTCCCAAAACAACCACAAACCAAACACAAAAGCCCTGAAACAAGTTCGTTTGGGCGGTGTCGTCAATAAATTTTGCCCATTGGGGCGGGGTTCTCTGTTGCCAACTGAAAATGTTTTTTTGGGCCTGCGGCCCGGGCTCTCTTAACTGAGTTATGCTTTTATGGGCCTGCGGCCCGGGCCATTTTTGGAAAGGGTTCTTTTTGCCCATTGGGGCATTGTTCTCTCTGGGCCTGCGGCCCGCGCTTTTCTGCCCTTCGGGCGTCTTGCCTCCGGCGGGGAACTTTTTGCTCGCCCAAAAAGTTCCTCAA
>WQTM01000147.1 GCA_009786315.1 Pseudomonadota bacterium
CTTTTTTTTTGCGCGCGCAAAAAAAAAGTGACTCGCCGAGAGGCGAAAACCTGCCCGGAGGGCAAAAACATGCCGGGCCGCATGGCCCATAAAAACTTTATCAGTTAAATAAACCCCGCCCGAAGGGCGAAAAAGCTCGGGCCGCAGGCCCAGAGAGAACAACGCCCGGAGGGCGAAGAAAGCCGGGCCGCATGGCCCATAAAAACATTCTCAGTTAAGAAAATCCGCCCGGAGGGTGAAAGGGGGGTGGGCCGCATGGCCCAAAAAACATTCTCAGTTAAATAAACCCCGCCCAGAGGGCGAAAGAAGCTTGGGCCGCAGGCCCATAAAAACGTTGTCATTTGGCCCCCCCGCCGCCCCCTCTATTTTTATCCCCTATATTCCTTTGGGGTTGCCCTTTTCCATACAGCTTTATTGTTGAATTCCTTTCCAAGCGGTGTTTTGCGAGTGGGTAGTTGTCAAAAATATTGTTTCATGTAACGCATGCACCGGCGAGGCGGAGGCAGGGGAGGAGGGTTTGGCGAAGGTTTTGAGGAAACAAAGGCAGCATGAAACCGAGGAGAACATTGTGAAAGAGAAAGTCGTCTTGGCATATTCAGGAGGGTTGGATACTTCCGTACTCGTGCGGATTTTGCAAGAGCCCCCCTATAACTATGAGGTGGTTTGCTGCCACGTGGATGTGGGTGAGGCCAGAGATACACAGGCCATTGTACGCCGCGCCAAAAAAGCAGGCGCCATTGCCTGCGAGGTTGTGGACGCCAAAGAAGAGTTTGCCAAGGACTATTGCTTTAGGGCTCTCAAAGCCAACGCCCTCTATGAGGGCGTCTACCCCCTCTCGGCCGCCCTGAGCCGCCCCCTTATTACCAAATATTTGGTGGACGCTGCGAAAAAACACGGCGCCACGGCGGTGGCCCACGGCTCCACAGGCAAGGGCAATGACCAGGTACGTTTTGACTTGGGTGCGCGCGGCTTGGCGCCGGAACTCAAAATTATTGTCCCCCAACGCGAGCGCAACCTCTCGCGCGACGTGGCCATGGAATATGCCGAGAAATATGGCATTGAGGTGCCCACCACCAAAAAAAGCCCCTACTCCATAGACGAGAATTTGTGGGGCCGCTCCATTGAGGGCGGTATTTTGGAAAACCCCATGCAGGAGCCCCCGGAGGATGCTTTTGCGTGGACAAAGTCCCTCAAAGAGGCCCCTGGCGAGCCCGGCTATATATGCATTGGTTTTGAAGAGGGCATTCCCGTCAGCGTTGACGGACAGCGCATGTCCCCGGCAGCCCTCATTGAGAAGTGCAACGCGTTTGCCGGACTCCACGGCGTGGGCCGCATTGACTTGATGGAAAACCGCGTCGTCGGAATAAAAAGCCGCGAAAATTATGAGTGCCCAGGCGCCACGCTGCTGATTCGCGCACACCAGGACTTGGAGCGCTTCACCACCTTGGGCCTCTCCTTGCGACTGAAAGCCATTGTGGACCAGAAGTTTGCCGAAATGGTTTATGAGGGCTTTTGGTTTTCCCCCTACCGCGAGGCCATGGACGCTTTCAACGACAGCTGCAACAAAGTGGTTTCCGGCGAAGTGCGCTTGCGCTTGTTTAAGTCCTCCTGCCAGGTTGTGGGCCGAAACTCCCCCCATGGCCTCTATAACCACGCGCTCTCCACCTATGACAAGGAAGACAGTTTTGACCACCGCGCCTCCGAAGGCTTCATTGAGTTGCTGGGACTCCCGTTGACGCTCTTCAGCCGCATACACAGGAAATAAGCGTGGCCATCGCAAAAACAGAAGCCTCCGGTGGACGCCAACTTTTGCCGGAGGTGCTGGCTTTCTCCAGCTCCCTGGCATTGGACAAGGCACTCTTGCTGGAGGACATTGTCGGCAGCATGGCGCACGTCCTCATGTTGGCCCACCAAGGCATTGTCCCCAAGGAGGTGGCGCGCAGCATTCGGGATGGGTTGGCTTCCGTCTATGAAGAAGTGCAAGCAGGCCGCCTGCAACTTCCCGACGAGGAGGATGTGCACATGGCGGTGGAGGCCGAACTCTCAACGCGTATTGGCGCCCCCGCCGCCCGCTTGCACACAGCACGCTCCAGGAATGACCAGGTTTCCACCGACTTGAGACTCCACATACGCGAAGCTTCAGCAGAGGTTTTGCGCCGGTTGGCCGAGCTTTTGGAAGTGCTGGTGGCGCGCATGGACGCGCAAGGCGAGCTCCTCCTCCCCTCCTATACACATAGGCAAAGAGCCCAACCTGTGACGTTGGGGTTTTGGTTGGCCTCCCATGGCGCAGCCCTCGCCCGGGACGTGGAGCTGTTCGGCTTTGTGCTGGGCCAACTTGGCCTCTCCAGCCTGGGTTGTGGTGCCATTGCGGGGACTTCACTCCCCATAGACCGCGAGCTGTCAGCAAAGCTTTTGGGGTTTGTGGGGCCCACGCACAATGCCATGGACACCGTGGGGGACAGGGACTTTGGCATGGACTACCTCTATGCGGCCTCCCGACTCATGCTCCACCTCAGCCGCTTGTCCACCGACGTTATTGACTATACCAGCTCCGAGTTTGGTTTCGCTCTGTTGGACGGAGAAATTGCCTGCGGCTCCTCGATGATGCCGCAGAAGCGAAACCCGGACGTGTTTGAGTTGATTCGCGGGAAAAGTGGCCGCGCTTTGGGAAACCTGTTGGGCCTTATGAGCACCATGAAGGGCCTGCCTGCGGGCTATAACCGAGACTTGCAGGAAGACAGACAGGCCCTGTTGGAGACGGGCCCCATGTTGAAGGCCTGCTTGCACATTTTGGGTTTGGCGATGCCGAGGCTGCATTTTAGTGCACAACGTTGCAAGGCGGCCTTGGAGGATGGTTATACACAAGCGACGGACTTGGCGGAGAGGTTGGTGAAGAAGGGGGTGGCCTTCAGGGAGGCCTACCAAGCCGTAGGCAGCCTTGTACGAAGGTGCCAAGAGGCCAACCTTCCGCTGGCAAAAGCGACGTTGGAAATGGCTTTGGCCATTCATTCTGCTTTTGACGAGGAAACCATGGAGAGTTTGTTGCCTGAAAACTCTGTCTTGCATAAAGCAAGCCTGGGCAGTTGCTCTCCCGAAGCGTTGAGGCTTCAGCGGCAAATGTTATGGGAGGCGGCGGGCAAAGCCAAAGCCTTGGCCGGGGAGGTGGTGGGGTTGAAAGCGTTATATGCACAGCTGAAAGAGGTTTTTTTGTGAAGAGAGATTTTTTGAAGCTGAGAGACTTCAGCTTAGGTGAGCACCTGGAGTTGTTGAAGCGCACGACGGAACTCAAGCAGTTGCGTCGACTCCGAAAGACGGTGACGACGTTGGCCGGCCGCGCTCTGGTGCTCATTTTTGAGAAGTCCTCCACGCGGACACGCGTCTCCTTTGAGTTGGCCATGACGCAGTTGGGAGGGGACGCGTTGACGTTGCCGGTTTCCGACAGTCAGCTTGCGCGGGGCGAGCCTTTGTCCGACACAGCGCGTGTGCTTTCCCGCTATGGGGATGCCATTATGGTGCGTACTTTTGGTGAAGAGCGTCTCCACGCGTTTGCCAAGCACTCCACCGTCCCCGTCATTAATGGGCTGACAGACCAGGGCCACCCCGTCCAACTATTGGCAGACCTCTATACCATAGGGGAGCGTTTGGGGGAGTTGCAAGGCCGCAAGGTGGCCTTCATTGGAGACGGGGTGGGCAACATGGCGCGCTCATGGATGGAGGCGGCGGGTTTGTTTGGCCTGCACCTGCATTTGGCTTCCCCGAAGAAGTTTCGTCCCTCTGTGCAGGAGGCCGAGGTTTTGGGAGGCGGCAGAGTGAAGCTGTTTGACAACCCACAGGAGGCTTGCCAAGGCGTGGAGGTGGTGACGACGGATGTTTGGACAAGCATGGGGCAGGACGCGGAGCAGGCATTGCGCAAGGAGGCTTTTGGAGGTTATTGCGTGGACGAGGAGATGTTGTCCCATGCACGGCCTGAGGCTTTTGTGTTGCATTGTTTGCCTGCACACCGGGGTGAGGAAATTTCGGCGGCGGTGTTGGAAGGGCCGCGCTCCGCCGTATGGGACGAAGCCGAAAACCGTCTCCATGTGCAAAAGGCCCTGCTTGAAAAACTCATATTAGAAGCTGAAAAGGAGGCTTGAGCACCATGCCCAAGCGTTCAGACATAAAGAAAGTTCTCGTCATTGGCTCCGGCCCCATTGTGATTGGACAAGCTTGCGAGTTTGACTACTCTGGCAGCCAAGCCATTCGGGCATTGAAGGAGGAGGGTGTGGAGGTGGTGTTGTTGAATTCCAACCCCGCCACCGTCATGACGGACCCGGACTTTGCCGACAAAACCTATGTGGAGCCCATTACGCCCGAGGTGGCCGAGCAAATTATTGCCATGGAGAGGCCGGACTCGCTTTTGGCCACCATGGGTGGGCAGACGGCGTTGAATATGGCCAAGGCTTTGGCCGAGCGTGGCACCTTGGAGCGCTACGACGTGAAACTCATAGGTGTCTCCTTGGACGCCATTGAAAAGTCCGAGGACAGGCAAAAATTCAAAGACTGCATGGAGCACATTGGCCTAAGCCTGCCCAGGAGTGGTTTGGCCACCTCGGTGGAGGAGGCGAAGGTGTTGTCCAAGGACATGGGCTTTCCTCTGGTGATTCGACCCAGCTTCACCCTGGGTGGGACAGGCGGGGGCATTGCCTATGACGAGAATGACCTTGTCAACCAAGTTACCATAGGCCTGGACGCAAGCCCTGTGCGCTCCGTATTGGTGGAGGAGTCCGTGTTGGGGTGGAAGGAGTTGGAGTTTGAGGTTATTAGGGACGCGAAGGACAACGTTATTGTCGTCTGCTCCATTGAGAATTTGGACCCCATGGGGGTGCACACGGGCGACTCCATTACGGTGGCCCCCATCCAAACCCTCACCAAAACCGAATACCAAAAAGCCCAGGACGCGGCCATTGCCGTTGTCCGTGAGGTGGGTGTGGCCTCCAGCGGCTCCAACGTGCAGTTGGCCATGGCGCCCAGTGACGAGCGTATGGTTGTTATTGAGGTGAACCCGCGCGTTTCACGCTCCAGCGCTTTGGCCTCCAAGGCGACGGGCTTTCCCATTGCGCGCATAGCCACCAAGCTTGCCTTGGGCTATACACTCGACGAAATACGAAGCCCCATGGTTGCCGAGTTGACGGCCTGTTTTGAGCCCACCATTGACTATGTGGCCGTCAAACTCCCCCGCTTTAACTTTGAAAAATTTTCAGGCGCCAGCAATGTGCTGGGCACGGCCATGCGCTCCGTAGGTGAAGTGATGGCGTTGGGGCGCAACTTCCGCGAAGCCTATATGAAGGCCATGCGCTCCCTGGAGTTGGGACGCCACCCCCTCTCCCTCCCTGAAGAAGGCTCCAAACGCCCCATGAATGAGCAGAAGCGTTTGCTGTCCGTGCCGACGCCTGAGCGCCCGTGGGTTATTTCAGAAGCCTTTTGGGCAGGGGCCAGTGTGGAGTCCGTTGCCAGGGCGACGCAGATAGATGTGTGGTTTTTGACGCAAATTCAGCAGCTTGTTGAAGAAGCGCGCAGCATTCGCAATGTGGGCCAACTGGAGTCTCTGAGTGAAGCCCAGTTGCGCACGGCAAAGTCCCATGGGTTTTCGGATGCCTATTTGGCTGCTTTGTTGGGGACTTTTGAGGGGAAGGTGCGCAGCCACCGGAGGGCTTTGGGCATTCGCCCTGTTTATAAACGGGTGGACTGTTGTGCAGGGGAGTTTGAAAGCCTCCACTCCTACCTTTATTCCACCTATGCTGAGGAGAATGAGAGTGAGCCTTCTGCACGTCCCAAAGTGGTTATTTTGGGCAGTGGCCCCATACGCATAGGCCAGGGCATTGAGTTTGACTATTGTTGTGTCCACGCGGTGTTTGCGTTGCGCAAGGCGGGTTTTGAAGCGGTGATGGTGAATTGCAACCCGGAGACGGTTTCGACGGACCATGAAATTTCAGACCGCCTCTATTTTGAGTCCCTAAGCCTTGAGGATGTGTTGGAGGTGGTGGACCACGAGAAGCCTCTGGGTGTTATTGTGCAACTGGGGGGGCAGACGCCTTTGCAGTTGTCCTGGGCACTGGAGAAGGAGGGGGTGCGTATTTTGGGGACGGCGCCGGACGACATAGACCGCGCTGAGGACCGCGAGCGTTTTGTGAAGGTGGTTGAGAAACTCAAGTTACGCCAGCCGGAAAACGGCGTTGCGCGCTCCGAGCAGGAGGCCTACTCCGTGGCCACCTTGCTGGGTTTCCCTCTCATACTGCGCCCCTCCTATGTTTTGGGGGGGAGGGCCATGCAGGTTGTACGGGACGGGGAGGACTTGGCCCGTTGCATGAATGAAGCCATCAGCACCTCCCCGCAGCACCCGGTGCTTCTCGACAGGTTTTTGAATGAAGCGGTGGAAGTGGACGTAGACGTGGTGGCCGACAAAGAGGGGAATGTATTGGTAGGGGGCGTATTGGAGCACGTAGAGGAGGCCGGCGTACACTCCGGGGATGCGGCGTGCACTTTGCCTCCGCACTCTTTGTCCACGGAAATGGTGGAGCGCCTCAAGGACGTGGTGACGGACTTGGCCAGGGAGTTGCGAATTATAGGCCTGTTGAATGTGCAGTTTGCTGTGCAGGGGAAGAGCATTTATGTGTTGGAGGCCAACCCGCGTGCTTCGAGGACCATTCCGTTTGTTTCAAAGGCGACGGGGGTTTCTCTGGCGCAGTTGGCGGCCCGTTGCATGTTGGGAGAGCTTTTGCCGGACATGGGTTTTGGCACGGAGCTTCCGTTAAGCTATATAGCGGTGAAGGAAGCGGTGTTTCCGTTTGCGCGTTTTTCCAACACGGACATTTTGTTGGGGCCTGAAATGCGCTCCACGGGTGAGGTAATGGGCCTTTCTGACAATGTGGAAGTGGCCTTTGGAAAAAGCCAGTTGGCAGCAGGCACGGCTTTGCCTCGAGGGGGCAAGGCCTTTTTGTCGGTGAAGGATGATGACAAGCCTGGCATAGTGGACGTTGCGCGAAGGCTTGGGGTATTGGGTTTTGAGGTGTTGACGACACGCGGCACACAAAGTTATTTGGCGAAGAAGGGCATTGCCTCCCAGAGTGTGAACAAGGTGGCCCAAGGCAAGCCCTCCATTGTGGACCTCATTCGCGCCAACGAGGTGGCCCTCATTATTAACACCACGGACAACAAGAAAACCATTTCCGACAGCTATGCCATTCGCCACGAGGCATTGTTGAAGCAGGTGCCCGCCTTCACCACGCTTGAAGCGGCCCGTATGCTGGTAGGCGCACTGGAAGCCCAGGCGCGCAAGCCCTATGCCTGTCGCCCGCTCCAGTCCTATTTGTCCGGGAAATAGGCCGTTTTCGCTATAAGGTACGGTTTTTGAACTTGTTTGGGTCACCATTATAGGGCCCAAAGCCCGCTTGGAGTTCACCAATAACCGAAAGGCAACGTGGAAGCAGACACTTTGTTGAATTTAATGGCCTATCCATTGAGGTTGCAGTTGTTGTTTGCGTTGGCTGAAGGGGAGAAGTGCGTCAGCGAGCTGGCAAAAATTGCGAAGGTGCGAGACAGCACAGTTTCCCAGCACCTCGCCATGCTGAGGGCCACTGGAGCGGCGGCAACCAGGAGGAAAGCGCAAAACATTTTCTATCGCCTTGCCAGCAAGAAAGTGGCCAGGTTGTTGGAGGCCATTCATGCGGAGTTTGCTTGCACCGGAGAATTGGGTGGGGGTGCCCCGGACACCCCCTCATTTTGAACGTTGATTGCCATGCCCCCCCGTCCAATGGAGCGCAGCACCTCTTGCCTGCATTGCAGAACAACAACAGCCTCAACTGAAAGCAGCAGCGCAAAGCGGCGAACATGTCAAGTTTGCATTGCGTTATGTCAACTTATAACTTGACGCAATGTCAACAAACTCATACATTGTAACAAAGGAAAGGCCGCAAGGGGAGGGGCACAAAGGCCTGCACTTTCTCACCAACTGTTGAGAGGGTGACATATTTTCCCTAGAGTCCACGTCGCATAGCTTCAACCTAAAATAAGAACTCGCCTTATTATAGGATGGCGCCACACCCTAAAACAAGCGCCATATTGTTTTAGGCAAAGCAAACACCCTAAAATAACCCATCCTCTTATTATAGTTTCAGCTGCCATTCTAAAATAAAAACACCGCTTATTTTAGTCTGACGTCTTTCTCCACAAGGTGGTTTTGGTTTTAGAGCCGCGTTTTTTCTTGGGCCTGCGGCCCGGGCTTTTTTTTGAAATGTTTCTTTTCGCCCTCCGGGCGGGTTGTTTAACTGACAATGTTTTTAAGGGCCATGCGGCCCGCGCTTTTTTTGCCCTTCGGGCATTCTGCCTCCGGCGGGGAACTTTTTGCTCGCCCAAAAAGTTCCTCAAAAACGGCTCCCTCCGGTGGCCCTGCGGGGCCTT
>WQTM01000148.1 GCA_009786315.1 Pseudomonadota bacterium
CCACCCCCTGCTTTGCCCCCCCACACACACCTTGTGGCTAGCCTATAGCCACCAACCACTCTGTAACCCGCCTGTGACTGCCCCCTGCTGGAAAACTCTGGCGGGAGACTCCCCCCCGCCCTCCTCCTCTATGGAACTTGGGCCGGGTTGAATATTCCAATGAAAGGTAAGTTGCGGTAGCGCCCTCCATGGTCCAACCCATAACCCACAAGAAAATGGTCCTCTACTGTAAACCCCGTGTAGTCAATGGGTACGTGGACGCGCGTGCGCGAGGGTTTGTGCAATAAAGCACATATGTTGATGGAGGCAGGCTTCCTCGCTTCGAAAGTCTGAATAAGAAAGTCGACGGTCAACCCCGTGTCGACAATGTCTTCCACCAACAGCAGATGTTTGCCGCCCAGAGGTTGCGTCAAGTCAAAAGTCAGACGTACTTCACCTGTGGTTTCTGCCCCTCTGGGATAGGAAGAAACCCCCAACACCTCCATCTCCAAAGGCAAATCCATATGACGTATCAAATCACTGCAAAACACCAACGCCCCCTTGAGAACAGCAACAACCACCAACTCCCTCCCCCGAAAGTCTTCAGTAAGCTTTTGTGCCATC
This sequence comes from Pseudomonadota bacterium, assembly GCA_009786315.1. Classification (GTDB taxonomy): domain Bacteria; phylum Myxococcota; class Myxococcia; order Myxococcales; family Myxococcaceae; genus WRKR01. The sequence goes on from WQTM01000148.1 coordinate 604, forward strand.
TCCTGCACACGGGTTTTGAGCTGGGTTTCTGAAATCAACATTTGAACATGCTCGTCTGAATACAAGAAAGCTCCTTTGGCACAGAGATTCTGAAAAACAGCTTGAATAAATAGGTTGGTTGTGTTTGCAATCCTATGAGAGGCTGCTGCCTTCGGAATATATTGCCATGCTCAACAAAACCAATTTTGCCGCCATCGACATCGGAACCAACGCTGTCAAAATGATTATCAAAAGCGTGGAACGGGAGCAAGAAACAAAAAAAGACATCCTTATTCAAGAATTGCTGCTCAGAATTCCCATTCGCTTGGGGGAGGATGTTTTTTCGCAAGGGAAAATATCCGAAGAAAAAATCCAACAGATGACTTCCACCATAAAAGCTTTTAAAAATTTAATGGATGCATACAATGTAGTGGACCATCGCATATGTGCAACTTCTGCCATGCGCGACGCCAACAACTCAAAAGAACTTGTCAGCAAAATTCAAAAAGAAGCCAACGTTCAAATTGAAGTGATTGATGGCAAAGAAGAAGCCAAAATTATTTATGACACTCACACAGGGCGTTCACTCAGAAATCAACCCAACACAGCTTTATATATTGACGTAGGTGGGGGCAGCACCCAAGTCACCTTAGCTCACAAAGACAACCTTCTGTTTTCTCACTCGTTCAACATCGGCACCGTGCGGATGATGGAAAACAAAGTGAATGCAGATGAATGGTCCATTTTTCAATCCAAACTCGCAGAGTTTCGAAAAGATTATCCTGACTTGCAGATTATTGGCGCAGGAGGAAGCATCAACAAGTTGTATAAACTTGCTTCCGAAAAGAAACAAAAAAACATTCTTTCACTAAAGTCACTCGCCAAATTGCATAAAACCTTGGCTCCCATGACGGTGGAGAAACGGATAAATGCCTATAATATGAGAAAAGACCGCGCAGAAGTTATCGTCTTCGCATCCGAAATATATCTCAAGGCTGCAAAAGAAACTCGTGTGAAATATTTCATTGTGCCCACCATCAGTCTTGGCGACGGCATTCTAGAATGTTTGTTCAAAAAATATAAGGAAAAATCAGCCCAGTGAGTGCGGCTGCAAGCTGTTAAAATAATTGTAAAGCTCAATTTGGCTTCTATAGCTTTGGGCGGTTGAATGTGTTGGCGCCTTGTCTAAGTCAAGAGATAAACTCCTCGACTTCACATTGTCCCTCCATTGTATTTCAAATATGTCTTCCAAAATTTTGTGTATTTTTTTGTCTAAAATCGGAATGGCAACTTCAATCCGCCTGTCCAAATTGCGTGTCATCCAGTCTGCACTCATAATATAACTGCACGGGCGACCACCGTTGCAACAAATCAGCAGTCGTGCATGCTCGAGATATTTGTCAACAATTCTAATGACTTCTATGTTCTCACTCAACCCTTTGAGTTGCGGACAAAGGCAACATGCACCTCGTATAATGAGTTTAACTTTCACGCCTGCCTGACTGGCCTTATATAGAAAATGAACCATCTTTTCATCGGTCAATGCATTCAATTTTGCATAAATATAGGCATTTTTGCCTTTTTTGGCGTTTTTTATTTCATTGTTGATGAGTTTTTCGAATTCCATCCTCATATAAAAAGGCGACACCAACAAATGTTTGAATACATATTGCTTGTGCGGGCTTTTTAGAAAATCAAAAACTTTTTTGGCATCTTCAGCGATGGCTGGGTGCGAAGTGAAAACACCAAAGTCACTATAAATAAGCGCGGTGTTCTCATTGAAGTTTCCAGTCCCCACGTAGACATATCCTTTGCGCTTGTTGGCCCCCTCCCTCCGCTCAATCAACAAAAGTTTGCTATGTACTTTTAGCTCCTCCACACTGTATAGGACTTTCACCCCTGCACTTTGTAATACCTCTGTGTTGTCTATATTTTGTTCCTCGTCAAACCGAGCCTTCAGCTCTATCAGCACGGTGACTTGTTTTCCATTTTTGGCTGCGTTCACCAAAGTATTCAACACCTTGGAGCGTTCTGCTGTGCGGTATAACGTTATGTATATGGACTCCACCCGAGGGTCCACCGCCGCCTCCCTCAATAAGTCAATAAAATGATTGAATGTCTGGTATGGGTAAAAGAGAAACAGGTCCCTTTCCTTAATGACTTTTATAATGCTTTTGAAAGGTTTAATCGCAGGGTGCAACAACGCAGAGGGATTTGCATTCTCAAGGGCTGTTGCAACCTTTGGAAAATCCATCAAATCTCGCATCCTGTGGTAGCGCCCTCCTGCTTCGAGTTGCTCCTGGTTTCTTAACTTCAACTTCTTCGCAATCGTATCCAACAAGTCCTTGGGCATTTCATTGTCATAAATAAGCCTTATGGGACGGCCGTCCTTGCGCAAATGAATGCTTTGCTCCATTTTCTGAAGCATGCTTTTCGAAACATCATCATCCAAAGTGAGTTCAGCATCTCTTATAACCTTAAAAGAATGTGCCGAAATCTCATCATATGAAAACATAAAGAAAATATCATCTAAATATAGGCGGATGATGTCGTCTAAAAATATGACGTCTGTCCGTTTTTTGGATGAGGGCAATACAACAAAACGAGGGCAATGTTCACTGGTTGGAATTTCTAAAATCGCATAGCGACTGCTGCGCGTTCCTTGGGTGCTCATTTTGACAGCCAAATAATTTCTGCTGTCCGGCAAAAAAGGAATTTCTATGCTCTTGCGCAACATCAGCGGCACAAGCCGCACGCTGACAATTGAAAAAAAATGCCTCAAACAAAATGGCTTCTGCGTTTCATTCAGTTGCTTTTCGTTGACAATATATATGCCGTTTCCCTCAAGTTCAGCAAGTATGTGTTTGTAGGTTTTTCGAAAAACAGACTGAGTGGCTTTCATTTGCTCATTCACCAAAGCCAACAACTTTCTCGGGGAAGCGTTGCTGGGGGTGAAGTCTGTTTTGCTTTTTATTGCAGAAGCACGAATTAAATTCGCAACCCTCACCCTCAGGAATTCATCCCTGTTGTTTGAAAAAATACCAAGAAACCTCAGCCGTTGAAGCAATGGTACACTCTCGTCCTGTGCCTCTTCCAATACACGCTTGTTAAATTGCATCCAACTCAGCTCTCGGTCATGCAACATTTGTGTTCTCTCTAAAATTCAATGGCGCAAATGTATTTTGGCAACATGCCCTTATCTTACAAATGTGACAAAGTTGTGGCGGGTGTGTGACAAAAGCAAAACCCCCTCCTCCCCCTCGCCTATGGTTTGTAAGGCAAATATAACCGGTGGGTTCGCACATAGTCGGCTATGGTTGTGGGTAACCAACCTTCTGGAATGTCTTGCCTCTCTATACGGTGGCGCACTTCTGTGGAAGAAAGGGCGGCCAAACCCGGCCCTATGGCTTGCTCCAGGGGGTAGCCCAGGCGGTGTATAACCACTATTTTCACCAACTCCTGAATGCGCGAAAAGCCTTTCCATAGGGGCAAGTCCGCTACGGTGTCGGAGCCCATCAACCATTGGAAATGCCACCCGGGGTATAAGGGTAGCAAATGCTCCAATAAGTCCACCGTGCGGCCCTCCCCCCCTATATGCGCCTCCATGTCCACCGCCTTGGCCCAAGGCCCCAACTGCCCCGCCAAAAGCCGACACATCTCCAACCGGTGCTCAAACGCCAGCAAAACCTTCCCCAAGGGGTGACGAAAAGCTGGTAGCAACCATAGCTCGTCCACGCCTAGGGCCATGCGGGCGAAACTGGCGCCTAGGGCGTGCCCCATGTGCGGCGGGTTGAAGGAGCCTCCCAGTAAAGCCACATTCATCGCTTAGTTTTTCTCCGTATAAAGCAAATAGCGCTGTCTTAGGGACATGAAATCCTCCCACTCCTTTTGTTCTTCAGGCGTCTTGTGGAGCAAGTCCTCCAACCTCCGCGCCGTCTGCATCCCTTCTCGCAGGCGCGCACTGCCCGCAAGCAAGTCAAAAGCCAAAATGTCTTCAACAAACTCGTAGGGCTCTGTGCGGAAGGCAAAATGCTCAGGGAAACATTTTTGGGCTGTCCAAAAACACGCTACCCCCGTCTCCCAAGGTAAAAATACCTCCTCGTCTGTCACATGTATAAATATACCCTCGCAAACCCTCCCCGCATGCTTGTCAAACCCCGGGCTGAAATGTATGGGGCGAAACACTACCCCGGGGAGTTTTTGCGCGTTGAGTTCCCCTGCCAAACGCTTGCCGTCTACCCATGGCGCACCCCACTGCAAAAAAGGCAGGGCCGTCCCCCTCCCCTCTGAAAGGTTTGTACCCTCGCAAAGGCACATGCCTGGGTATACCAGGGCTGTCTCCGGGTTGGGCATGTTGGGCGAGGGGGGTATAAACGCAAGCCCCGTCTCCCTCCATCGCTGCCCCCTCCCCCAACCCTCGCAGGCCACCACCTCTAATTGGCAGCCTATGCCAAAGGCATGGTTAAATAACAAGGCCAATTCCCCTGCCGTCATGCCGTGGCGGTTGGGGAGGGGGTACATGCCGACGAAAGAGTTAAAACCAGGTTGTACCAAATTGCCCTGCACGGCCAGCCCCCCCAAAGGGTTGGGCCTGTCCACCACACAAAACTTCACCCCCGCCTCCCCCGCCGCCTGCATGGCCAAAGCCATGGTATAAATATAGGTATAGTAGCGGGAGCCTATGTCCTGAATGTCAAACAACAGCACGTCCAACCCTTCCAAACTCTCAGGCTTGGGCTTCAAGGAGGCCACATTGTCGCCATAGAGGCTGTATATGGGAAGCTGCGCACTTTGCGTGTCCTCAACAGGCACCATATAGGCGGCGGCGCCTCCCAGGCCATGTTCCGGCGCAAACAAAGCACAAAGGGACAGCTGGGGGGTTTCCAGCAATATGTCCACCCAGTGGCGAAAATGGCTGTCCACACTGCTGGCATTCACAATGGCCCCCACCCGCATGCCCCAAAACCTTCGAAAATTTTCTTCTACCAAAACGTCCATGCCCAGTTTCATCGTCTTCTCCTCAACTCTGGACAATTCAACTCGCTTGGTGTTTAGGTGCAACTTTTCTCTCCTCTTTTGCCTCTTTTGCCTGGAAACCGACGTGAGTTTAAGCCCGTCCACACAAGCCAACCTGCGTTATGCAGACATTCTCTCAAACCTTGCCTCGCGCTGCCAAACCCCTATGGGAGAAGCCTGCGCCCTCAACCGCCCCTTCCTGGAGTCTTTGGAGGAGGCCCGAGAGGCCATGGCCCTCATTGAGGAGGCCCGTAAACTTCTGCAGGAGCCTTTGCGTTTGCCTTTTGGGGAGTTGGGTGACGGCAGGGAGTGGGTGGAGAGGGCGGCCAAAGGTGCGGTATTGGAGGCGAGGGAGTTGTTGTCCCTCATGCGCGCCTTGTTTATTTTTGAGCAAAGCTCGCAACTTTTGGAGGAGAGGGCGGCGTTTTTGCCCCGCATGTGGGTGTTTGGCCGGCAAATTCCCGTCTTGCCGGCTGTGGCCACCCAACTTGAAAATGCCCTTGAGTTAAACGGGGACATTCGCGACACCGCCAGTGAGGCACTCTATGAGGCGCGCAAACGTACACGCGCCTTGCACCGCTCCATAAAAACCAAGCTGGAGGCGCTGCTGGCCAACCCCAAATTCGCCACCAACCTCCGAGAAAACTATTTCAGCATTCGCAACAACCGTTATGTCGTCCCTGTGCAAACCCAGCACCAGGCTGAAGTGCCCGGCATTGTCCACAACTCCAGCCAATCCGGCCAAACCCTGTTTGTGGAGCCACAGGCTTTGGTTTCTCTGGGCAATGAGTTGGCCATTGCCCAGGCTGAGGTTGAAAATGAGGAGCGCCGTATTCTCGCGGAGCTTTCTTCTCGAGTCGGCGCCCACGCCCAAGCGCTTGTGGCAGGTTTTCATGCCTGCGCCCAACTGGACGAAACCCAGGCCGCGGCCATTCTGGCCGAGGACATGCAGGCAAACCCGCCCAAACTTTTGGAGGCTGAAAGCCAAGGGTTGTGTCTCTTTCAGTTGCGCCACCCGCTGTTGCTTTTGCAAAACACAAACGTCATCGCCAACAACATTCTGCTGGAGGCCCCTGCACGCGTCCTCGTCATTTCAGGCCCCAATGCGGGGGGGAAAACGGTGAGTCTAACAGCGGTGGGCCTGTGCGCGCTTATGGTGAGGGCTGGGCTTCCCATTCCCGCGGAGGCCACCTCCCAAATGCCTTTCTACCCCTCCATCCACGCCCTGGTGGGGGACGCGCAGGACTTGTCCCTGGGGCTTTCCACTTTCAGTGCCCATGTGCAGGCCCTCTCCCAAATTTGTAGCAATGCAAAACCCCATAGCCTCGTGTTGGTGGACGAAATTGCCGCCGGCACAGCACCTCGCGAAGGGGCCGCACTGGCCACAGCCATTTTGGAAGCGCTCCTTGAAAAAAACGCCCACGTCTTCGTCACCACGCACCTGGAGGAGCTCAAAGCCTTGGCGCATGTGGACAGGCGCCTGGGCAATGCACGTGTCGGCTTTGACGAGAAAGGCATGTTGCCAACCTATAGGTTGCACCTGGGCAGCGCGGGCAACTCCTCGGCCATTGACATTGCCAGGCGCGTTGGGCTGGCCAATGCCATTTGTGAGAGGGCCCAAGCCCTGTCTCAAAACTCAGGTACGGCTTTGGGGACAGCCCTGGCGGAAGTCGCCGCCGCCAAAGAGGCGGCCTTCGCGGAGCAACAGGCCGCCGCCAAAGAGAGGGAGGCCGCACAAAAACTCCGCGTGGCGTTTGAAAGCAAACTTGAGGAAGTCGACAAACAACGCACCACAGAGGAAATAAAATTTCGACAGGCCCTCAAAGCGGAGCTTGAGTTTGCCAAACAGCACATTGCCAAGCTGCTTGAAGCTTTGCGCGAAGAGAAAAATGCCAAACGCCTGCAAACCGCGCAAACAGAAGTTTATGAGCGTATTCAGGAGCAACAACACAAACTCCACTTGGCCCAACACCCTCCCCTGCCCCCGGCCCACGCCCATACTTCTGCTCCACAGGCCCCCCTCCCTATTGCCGTGGGCTCCATGGCCTTCTTCCCCCCTTGGGGCGTCCCCGTGGAAATATTGGAAATCAGCGACAAACAGGCCACCATTTCCGCAGGTATGCTGCGCTCCCGCGTGGCCCTCGCGGAGCTTCGCCCCAGTTCCGCCAAACCCAAAACGACACCGGCCTCCTCCTCTCCTGTCTCCCCCCTGCCGCAGGAGGCGCCCCCCTTCTCCTCCACCACCTGTGACTTGCGCGGTATGCGGCAGGAGGAGGCGCTGCGTGCGTTGGAGCAATTTTTGGACAAGGCCATACGTGCTGAAGAGGAATATGTGTGGGTTATACACGGGCATGGGACAGGGGCGCTCAAAACAGCCTTGCGCAACTATTTGTCCAACTCCCCCTATGCCAAAAGTTTCAGGGCCGGGGAGGCCGGAGAGGGGGGAGACGGGGCTACTCTTGTTTTTCTCAGCTGAGAACGTTTTTTTGGGGGCTTTGCGGCCGGCTACCTCCTCACTGATAACGCTTTTATGGGCCTGCGGCCCGGGCTTTTTTGGGAAATGTTTCTCTTCGCCCTCCGGGCGTTGCTCTCTTTGGGCCTGCGGCCCGGGCTTTTTTGGAAAATGTTTCTCTTCGCCCTTCGGGCGTTGCTCTCTCTGGGCCTGCGGCCCGGGCTTTTTCGCCCTCCAGGCGTTGTTCTTTCCTGGGCCTGCGGCCCGGGCTTTTTCGCCTTTCGGGCGTTGTTTTTTCCTGGGCCTGCGGCCCGCGCTTTTTCGCCCTCCGGGCGTTTTGCCTCCGGCGGGGAACTTTTTGCTCGCCCAAAAAGTTCCTCAAAAACG
>WQTM01000149.1 GCA_009786315.1 Pseudomonadota bacterium
AGCCGTTTTTGAGGAACTTTTTGGGCGAGCAAAAAGTTCCCCGCCGGAGGCAAAATGCCCGGAGGGAAAAAAAGCCCGGGCCGCAGGCCCAGAGAGAGCAACACCCGGAGGGCGAAGAGAAACATTCCAAAAAACGGCCCGGGCCGCAGGCCCAAAGAGAGCAACGCCCGAAGGGCGAAGAGAAACATTTCAAAAAATGGCACGGGCCGCAGGCCCATAAAAACATTCTCAGTTAAATAAAACCCCGCCCGGAGGGCGAAAACAATGAAGCCACACGGCCCAACGGAAACTTGTTTCTAAAAAACAACCCCCTATACTCTCCACCTTATGCTGACACGCATAGGTGTTTCTCTTGAAAACGCGCTGTTGGAGCAGTTTGACGCCCTCATTGAGCGCCGAGGTTATGAAAACCGCTCCGAGGCCATTCGGGACTTGCTGCGCAAAGAGTTGGTGAGCGACACCTGGGAGGGCGGGGACGAGGGCCAGGAGAGGGTGGCCAGTGTACTTCTCGTGTTTGAGCACGACGCCTCCAACCTCACCCAAAAGCTTACCCACATTCAACACGGCCACCACGCCCACGTCGTCTGTAGCCTCCATGTGCACCTCGACGAGCGCTTCTGCTTGGAAGTGCTGGTTTTGCGCGGCAACGCCCAGCAGGTTTTGTCCCTCGGAGAAAGCCTTATTGCCACCAAGGGCGTCGTATGGGGCAAATGCCTGCCCGCCGCCACAGGAGAGGAGTTACTCCGGCAAGAGGGGCCCCCCCATGGGCATTCCCACGGCCACCCCCACCTTTAGCCTTCTGCCTCCCCTGCTTACCCTTGCTACCCCCCCCCACCTGGTGCCACCCCCTCTCAAGGCCCCTAGGGTACCTCCTGTTTGCTCAAATATAGGGGGGAGGGAGGGCTATGCCCGCGCCAGTGCTGTTGCCAAAACCCCGGCTCATGCGTGGCCACCACGCAGGTGGCCCCATGGCCCGCTAATAACTCCAACAGCTGGAGACGTTTGGCCTCGTCCAAGTGGGAGAGCGGCTCATCCAACAGCAGCAGACGCGGGGCGCGCGCCAACAGGCCGGCCAGTGCTACCGCCTGCCGCTGCCCCATGGAGAGGCTGCATATGGGGCTGTCCCTCAACGCCTCCAACCCCAACTTGGCAAGCCAGTACAGGGCCACCTCCTTCGCCTTGGGGGCAGAAAGGCCGTCGTTGCAAGGCCCCATGGCGACGTCCTCCCATACCAGCGGAAGCAGCAGGCCGTCGTCGGGGTTGGCCCACAAAAAACCCATGGCGGCCCCCAGCTTTTTGAAGGTTTTGGGGCCATGCTCGGCGCCGTCCAGCCATAGGCGGCCAGGGCCCTCGGTGAGGCCCGCAAGCCGAAGCAGGAGGCTGGTTTTGCCGCAACCGTTGGGCCCTATAAGCATACATAGGCCCCCGGCGGCTACCTCAAAGTCCACGGGGCCAAAGCTGTTGTGGGGGGCGCCGGGCCAGCGGTGGGAGAGTTGGTGGGCGGACACCCGCATGCCTTTGGGGTGGGGGGCCCCCTCCTCTGGTTTTGTCACCCCCCTGCCCCCCATAGGGCCCACCCTATGGCCCCCAGGCCCAACCATATGGGGGGGGTTTCCCGGAGGCCAAATGCAGGCAGTGTAGGGGGGGGGAGCAAGCCTTGGAAGCCTCGCAGTTGCATGGCCCAGGCCAAGGTGTCGGCTTTTTGGAATACCTCTGGCAAAAAGCCCACCAGCAGCAGGCGAATGCCCCTCCACCTCCTGCGTGCAAAACCGCCGCGCAGTTGGAGTGCCCAAAAGCGTTGTTGGAGGCGTATAGCCATGCCTTGCATGTGTTTGGCGGTAAAGCAGAAAAATATGACAAGGCTACGGGCGTGGGGGAGGCGGCCCAGAGGGGAGAGGACGGCGGAGAGGGGGACAACGAGGGGGAGGGCGGTGGAGAAGGCGGCAACTGCCGCGCCTATGGTGGCCAGTTGCAGTGCCCCCCAGGGGGAGGAGAGGGCGAGGAGTGCGAGGAGGCCGAAGCCTGAGAGTGCGGGGAGGAAGCGCGAGGCCCAGCGTTTGAGGGGCAAGTGTACCCAGAGGGCCCACGGTATAAACAAGGCCAGGCAGCCCAATGCCGGCATGGGCCCCAGCAAGGAGGCGGTGGTTGCGGGCAGCAAAAATGCCAGTTGTGCATAGGGGTGGCGCACATGTGGGGGGGGCATACTCATAGGGGCCAAAGCGGTTGTGGTGTTGTCTTTTCGCTTGCCGGGGGTTTTTTTTCAAAAACATTTTAAACGGAATTGGGCTGAGTTGAAGTGAAAGGTAGGCCTCAAAGCCCAGCTGGGGTGTTTTTATGGGGGCACCTAAGAGGTGGGGTTTTGGCAAAGGGGCGGGCATGCTATGGCCTGGTTTCCTGGTGTGTTTCAGGTTTGTAAAAAAGGGAGGAAAGAAGCGATGAAGATGGAAGGGAACAGCATTCTCATTACGGGGGGGGCCACGGGGATAGGTTATGCGTTGGCGAAGTATTTTCACCAACGTGGCAACAAACTTCTCATTTGTGGGCGCCGCGAGGAGAAGCTGAAGCAAGCGGCCGAGGCGTTGAGTGGAGTCCACACATTTGCGTGTGACGTAGCCAACCCCGCCGAGCGCTACGCGTTGTTAGAACACACTCGCGAGGTTTTTCCCGAGTTAAACATACTCATTAACAATGCCGGCATTCAGTGTGACGTTGACTTAACGCAAGGGTTTGCCGAGCTAAGCAATGGAGTGGACGAGATACAAACCAACCTTGAGGCGCCGATTTTTCTCTCGGCATTGTTTGTACCTTTTCTCGCAGGCAAGGAGGACGCGGTGATTGTCCACATTTCTTCGAGCCTTGCTTTTATGATTGAGCGAGGGATTGGGGCGGGGATGCCGATTTATTGTGCAACCAAGGCGGGGCTACATGCCTTTGCGTTGGCGCAGCGCAAGCAGCTTAGGGCCCTGGGGATAAGGGTGGTGGAGATGGCGCCGCCGATGGTGGCCTCTGAGCTTAACCCGCAAGGGCGCAAGAAGCGAGAGAAGCCAGCCCGCATGCTGTCCGCGGAAGAATATGTCGACAAGGCGTTGGCCCAAATGGAACAAGGCAAGGACGAAATTAAATAGGCACCCGTTGAAATAGGTACCCGTTTTCCACCATTGGGAATTAGGATGGCGTCATGGATGGCAGCCATTCCCAGGTGGATTTAATTCGCGAAGCATTCCACTACCAGAGCCGGTTTGAAGGCTCCACGATGGTGTTTAAGATTGAGTTTCCCGTCATAGAGAGCCCGAGTTTCCCCTATTTTATGAAGGACTTGGCGCTTTTGGCACAAACCGGGTTTAGGATTGTCATTGTCCCTGGGGCGAAGGAGTCCATAGATGCAGTGCTCCAGCAGAATGAAATTGACTCTGCCTATGGTGTTTGTGGGGACATAGAGGAGCCGCTGAGGATTACGACGGCGCAGGCGATTCCTTTTGTGGAGATGGCGGCTTTTCATGTGGCCACTCGTTTGATGATTTTTCTTTCTGGGAGCAGGGTAGACGCGGTTGTTGGGAATTTTGTACGAGCGAGGGGGTTGGGGGTGTTGGATGGCGTCGACATGGAGCATACGGGGACTGTCGACAAAATTTATGCTGACTCCATAAGCCGGGTACTCAAGTTGGGCATGGTGCCCATATTGCCCTGCATAGGCTGGAGTCCTTCGGGCAAACCCTACAACGTACCCAGTGATGAGATTGCCCTGGCCGTCTCCGTGGCGCTGGGAGCCATTAAACTCTTCATCGTCTCTGTCCATGGGAGGATTTTTCCATTGTCCGAGGGCATTGAAACCAGGGAGGACGGCAGCATTGTCCGGCTGACGCCGCAGGAGGCGGAAGCTTTGCTTGCCGGAGCAAAAGTTGACGAAGCACAGCATTCTCTGCAAGCGCGGAGGGCACTCAAGTTGGGGTTACGCGCCAGTCGAGCCGGGGTGGACCGCGTACACATTATAGATGGCAGGAAGGAGGGGGCCGTCCTCAAGGAGTTGTTTTCCAACCTCGGTGCGGGGACGATGATTTTTGCCGATGCATATGAGTCCATTCGCCCCTTTCAAAGCAGGGAGTTGCCGGACATACTGCGTTTGATGGAGCCGCTGATGCAGGCAGGCATTCTCATTCGACGTACGGCGGAGCAAATTCAAGAGAAGAAGAACGACTATGCCGTTTTTGAGATTGACGGCTCCGTCCATGCCTGTGGTGCTTTGCATGACTGGGGTGAGCGCCAGGGGGAGATTGCCGCTGTTGCCACAGACCCTCTCTATGCCGGAATGAATTTGGGCAGGCGTATTGTCGGTTATTTAATAGAGAAGGCCCGGAGAAACGGCATGGGCCGCGTCTTCGTCCTAACAACTCAAACCCAGGACTGGTTTGAGTCCCTCGGTTTTCGCGAGGCCTCTGTGGACAGCCTGCCGCAGAGAAAGCGGCAACTCTATAACCACACTCGCAAAAGCAAGGTTTTCGCGTTGGAATTAAGGTGAGAGGCCATAGGGGGCCTTGGACCCTGCTTCGTCTTTTGGGCTATGCTTCGTCTTTTTTTCGCCTCGCAACTGTCCGTATGAGCAGGGCTGTGCTTGCCGCCACCATGGCAACCAGAAGGGAGGGGCCGCCGGTTGTCCTGCAGGATTGCTCCTTGGTTTTCTCTTCGGAGGATGGCTCCTCGGACTCCTCCTTGGAGGGTGGCTCGCTAATAACGTCGGCATAAACAACAGAAAAAGGCGCCAACAGAAAACAGACCACCCAAAGCACCCGAAAACGTTTCATTGCACAAAACCTCCTAAAAAAAACGTTGAAACAACGCACCCAAACCAAATGAAAAAACATTTGCAGCTGCAGAAAACAAAAAGGGCCGTTTGAAGTCCCTCCCATACTTCCTATAGTAGCACCCCTCCACCACAATGGCAAAAAGCTCCAACCCCAGCGTGGGACTCCTTCCCATATATGGGTGGGCCCACCAATATAGCAATACGACAATGGGGTTTGTCAGCACATTCACCAACACAAGCAAACGCAAGTCTCCCAGGTGGCGCTTGCCCATAAGCCAGAAAAAACCAACTTCCAACACAAGCGTCGCCAAAAGAGAAATGCCGAGAGCGGCCAAAAGTTGCGTACTCATGCTTTGAGGTTTCGCAAACCCAACGCAAGGAGCACCAAGGACAAGGCCGCCGCCAAAGCAAAGGGCCACGCCGCAGTGAGGGGGCCTTGGCCAAGGTGCACGGGCACAAAACCGAGAAACAAAGCAAACGTCAGCAACCCGAAGGAGAAACCTTTTGCACCCGGAAAAAGTTTGGCCATGCCAAACAACGTTATGGGCATTGTCATATTAAACAGCAACACCGCCATAACCCCCAGCAGGGGTGTTTGGGGGAAGAGAAACAGCAGGGCCGCCACCCCCAAAGAGAAAAAAAGCGTCCCCCTCATTCCAAACCTGTCTGCCAAAAAACCACCGGCCGTCTTCCCCAAAACAACAGCACACACCCATATGACACCCCAGTAGCCAACACCTTTCCACGGAAAACTCAACCTAAGCCCCACATAGGAACGCAAACAAACAACCAGAAACAGACAGGCAACAGCAAAAAGTATTTTGGAAGAAAACACTCCCTCCAACGAAAAAACCGCATTCTTCGGGTAGCCTCCCCCCTGCATTTTGTGTGCAACAAAAATAACACCGGCCACCCCAACAAGCGCCAGCAAAATGGGAAAACTCGACACCTCATTCCCCTTGCCCAACATGGCCCCAAAATAAATACCCAAGGCACCCGGCGAAACAAATACCCCCAATGCCCCCAACTTCTTCTCGCTGACGTTGAGTACGTCCACTCCGCCGCCTATGTGAAACAAAGCATTGCCCATTCCAACAACAACAGTTGCCACAATGGGCAGGGACACAAAACCATAGGCCACACTCACAAGAAGGCAACCGAAAATGGCAAGCCCTGCGTTGCGGTTCCACTTGTCCGCCAAAATGCCCAGCGGCATTTGCATGGCAAAAGCGCAGAAGTTATATAGCAATACACAAAAATGCTTGTCCGGCGCTTGGAGAATGTTGCGAAACACCAAAAAGGCACAAGCAAAGTCCACGAGAAAATGCGCAAAGGAATATGCCGAAATAAGCCAAAAACGCCTGCACATATATATGCCTCCTCCCAAAAAACAACGCCTATGCAAAGTTCCACCCTATGGAGGGCTATTCCCGGGGGCCACAGGCTTTTATGGCGGCTACCATAACCACAGCCAGAGGAATGTCCCCCTTCTGCGCCGCCACCAAACAGTCGTCAAACTCGGGCTTCGCCTGAATAAACTTGCCTTCCAAAAAACTCTGCTTCACCCGAATGGGGCCATACTCCGTTTGCACCTGGACGCTTGTGCGCGAAAGCACCCTCCTCTCCACCCGCCATAACCGAAGCCCCAATGCCGTGGACTCGCGAAACAAAAACGTCGAAATGGCCGCCACTCGCTCCACCTCACACAAAAGCCCCAGGCATACCCCCAAACGCCCTTTCTTCATAACACAGGGAATTTGCCATACGTCCAAGGCCCCCTCCATACGCAGCTTGTCGGCCAGCGCTGAAAGCATTTCCGGCGAAGCATCGTCAATGTTGGTTTCCATTTGGCACAAAGCCGCTTGCCGGGCTTGCACCTCCACAAGGCTTGCTCGCAATAGGTTGGGCATGTCCGCCGTGTCGCGCTGCCCAAGGCCATAGCCTGTACGCAAAACCGCGGACTCGGGCAACGGCTCAAACTCCGCAAAAACCGCCAACAAAGCCGCCCCCGTCGGCGTCGTCCTCTCCCCTTCCCCCTCATAACGCACGGGCTTGCCTTTCAACAAATCCACCACAGCCGGCGCCGGTATGGGCAACACCCCATGCGCCGCACCTATGCTGCCTCGGCCCATGGGCGGCGGCGTACAGTGTATGCGCGGAAAACCCAAACTCTCCCAGGCAATAACAAAACCACAAATGTCTATCAGCGCGTCCACAGCCCCTACCTCGTGGAAATGGACTTCCTCGGGAGCCATGCCGTGTACCTTGCCTTCCGCCTCGGCCAAACGCCTAAATACTTCCAACGAAAGGGCTTTGGCCTTCGAGGACAAACCCGAGGCCTCCACCAAAGCCTCTATGTCCGAAAGGTGGCGGTGTATACCCTCCTCCTCGGCCTCCACCACCACGCGCGTGCCCTGCAAATGGTGGCGGTGTTGGGTTTCTCGCCGAAGGCTCCACCCCCCCAAAGGCAAGGTTTTAAGCTGCTCCAAAAAGGCCCCCTCCTCCACCCCCAAGTCCAAAAAAGCCCCCAAACACATGTCCCCTGAAATACCACCTATGCATTCCAAAAAAAGTCGCTTGTCCACCACCGCTTCCGCTTTGTCCATGGAAAACCCTATAGCATGCAGAGGGGCTTCTTCAACGGGACATGCGCCAGTATTCCAAATTCTAAGTAGAAACAAGCAATGCAACAGAAAAGCTTTCTCAAGAGGGTGCTGACTCCAACGGGACACGTGCCGGCATTCTCCATTTGGAGCAGAGGCAAACAAAGCAACACCAAAGCTTTCGCAGGAGGGTGGTTTTGTGCTTTCATTGGGTGGCGTGGAAGCATTTCCTTGCAGCAAATGGAGAAAGGCATGCACAACGACTTTGTTGAGGTGTTGTTGGCGAAGGAGCGGGCGGCGAGTATTCCCGAAGAGGACGACTGGTATGGCGGCCTTATTGGGGAGTGGGACTTTGAGTGGGTGGACCATGAAGGTGGCCCGGAGGAACGCCACGTCAAAGGCGAGTGGCTGTTTGCGCGCGCTTTGGAAGGCCGGGCCATTGTGGACTTGTTCATTTGCCCTTCGCGCAAAGAGCGTCAGCTGAGCGCCTCTTCAGAAGGCGAATATGGGCTGAGTATTCGCACCTATTCGCCTCAAACGCACTCGTGGCATGTATGCCATGCTTCCAGCGGCACACCCGAGCAGCTGGTGGCCATTCGCGAAAGCAGCGGTGACATTGTCCAAACCTCTTCTGCCGACAAAGGTTATGTCGCCGTCTGGCGTTTTTCAAAACGGACAGCGGACTCTTTTTATTGGACAAACCGCATCAGCGAGGACGGCGGCAAAACGTGGGAGTTGGTGGGCGAGGTTTTCGCCCGAAGACGCAGCTGAGGCAAAAGCCCGACTCAAAAAAGCTCAGGCCACACGCGTTTGCACCTGGCACTCACGGACTGTTTTAAAGAGGGCGTCAAGTAGTCAACATTCGCGTTATATTCGGCCAAGTCCTTTTGCGCGCAGGCAACCTCCACGAGAATGGCATAGGCAGCTGCCAACCCCGGGCTGTTTTCTCTCAAGTAGGGAAAGGCACGGCGCGCCAACAGCTTTGCCTCGCCATATTGTTTGGCCTTCAACGCTTTTTCAGCCAGCGCCAAAATACGTTGCTCCTCTGGGCTGAGCTTCGTCTTCGGCTCCGGCTCCGGCTTCGGCTTCGGTTTCGGCTCCGGTTTCGGTTTCGGCTCCGGATTCGGTTTCGGCTCCGGATTCGGATCCGGCGGGGTGGGAGGGTCCGGCGGGGTGGGGGGCTTCGGCTCCGG
>WQTM01000150.1 GCA_009786315.1 Pseudomonadota bacterium
AAAAAAGTGACTCGCCGAGAGGCGAAAACCTGCCCGGAGGGCGAAAAAGCGCGGGCCGCAGGCCCATAAAAGCATAACTCAGTTGAGAGAGGCTCGGGCCGCATGGCCCATAAAAACATTCTCAGTTAAATAAACCCGCCCGAAGGGCGAAAAGAAACCTTTCCAAAAAGGGCCCGGGCCGCAGGCCCAAAAAACCTCACGCCTTCAATGTGGCCCCCAACAACAACCTCTCACACAACCCCCCAAATTCCAGTCCCTTTCCGGCTGCAATTTTGGGCAATAGGCTGGTGGCTGTCATGCCCGGCAAAGTGTTTACCTCCAGGAGGAAAACTTCGCCTTCCGGCGTTAACAAGGTGTCGGCGCGCGTGGCCCCCTGGCAACCTAAGGCACGGTTGGCTTGGAGACAAACCTCAAAAATACGCTGCTGGGCCTTCGCTTCCAATGCCGCGGGGAAAATATAGCGGGTGCCACTGTCAGCGGAATATTTGGCCTGGTAGTCATAGAAGGCACGCGCGGCCACCACCTCTATGGCCCCCAATATTTCTCCCTCCAAATAGCCCACCTGTATCTCCCGGCCCTTCACAAAACACTCCACGAGAATTTGCCCCTCAAACCCCGCAGCTATGCGCAACGCCGCCTGGTATTCCTCCATACCCTTGCAAATATTCACCCCAATGGAGGAGCCTTCACGTGAGGGCTTCACCACCAAAGGGAATGCAAAAGGCAAACGCGCAGCTGCGGCCTCTTCATAGCTGTCAAAGGCCACCCACGGCGGCGTGGGTATGTTGAAGGCGTCAAAAATACGCTTGGAGAATGTTTTGTCCATGCCTGCGGCGGAGGCCAATACGCCGGAGCCTGTGTAGGGTATGCGCATGCTCTCCAAAAGGCCCTGTATGCAACCGTCCTCGCCCCAACGGCCATGCAGGGCAATAAAGGCCACCTCCACCTTCTCCTCCAATAGGCGCGCCACCAAGTCCAAACCTACGTCTATTTCCACAACCCCATAGCCCTGGCTACGCAATGCTTGGGCTATGGCCGCCCCCGTCTTGAGGCTCACCTCCCTCTCCTGGGAGAGGCCCCCCTTCAATACGGCTACTCGCTTTTGCTTCACCTCTTCCCTCTGCATAGGCTTCATTCAAAAACTCCTTTTTGGTGGACTTCAGGTGTCAGTTTTATGCCGTATTGGGCCTCCACACGCACCATGGCCATTTCCATGAGACGGAGAATGTCAAGGGCTGTCGCTGCCCCTCGGTTAATAATCCAATTCGCATGCTTGGTTGAAATTTGCGCGCCCCCACAACGTGTGCCCTTCAGCCCAGCAGCGTCTATCAGCTGGCCTGCGCGGTGGCCTTTGGGGTTTCTAAATACGCTGCCAAAGCTGGGCCACTCCAAAGGCTGCGTCCGCTTCCTATAGGCCAACTCCTCGCGCATCCTCCGCTTGGCAAGCCCTATGTCCCCCTTGGGCAATGCAAAACGTAGGGCCACGGCTATGCTGTGGGGGGGCAGTTGGGTGTGGCGGTAGCCGTAGGGCAGTTGGTTGGCCCCCACCCACCCCACCCCCTCCGCTGTGGCCAACTCTACGGCGGAAACCAGGGACATATAGTCCCCTTGCCGTGTGCCCGCATTCACCGCACAGGCCCCCCCTAGGGTGCCGGGTATGCCTGCCAAAAACTCCGCCCCCACCAAACCCCGGCCCAACGCCAAACCCAAAAGGCGTGAAATGGACTGGCCCGCTGAAAGCTGCAACTCCCCTCCCTCTCCCAAAACCTTTACCTCCTCCTGTGGGGGCATGTTGCTAAGGCTTATGGCTACGCCGTCAAAACCTTTGTCGCCCAGCAGGAGGTTGGCACCTTTGCCGAGTATGAAAAATGCCACATTCTCCTTGTGCAAAAAACGCAGCAGGGCCAACAAAGAGGCCATGCTGCGTGGTTTGCTGAGTGCCGCAAGCTTGCCGCCTACACGCACGGTGCAATGCGCGGCCATGGGTATGTCCAACCCTATTTCGTCCTCTCCCATGCACTCCAAAACCCCCGGCAACCAGTGGCGCGTCGGTTGCCTCATTCCAATGCCCTCAGGCGCTCCAACAACAGGGGGCCCAGTTGTGTTATGTTGCCAGCACCCAAAGTCACCACCATGTCCCCAGGCTGCGTGTGCTTGCATAGGTGCTCTGCGGCCTCTTGCGCGTCGGTTGCCAGGGCCACCTCCCTGTGCCCATGCTGGGCAATGAGGTGTTTGAGGCTTTCGCTGCTTATGCCGGCAATGGCTTCTTCTCCGGCGGGGTATATGGGCAGCAACACCAAAGCGTCCGCGTCGTTGAAGGCGCAGGCAAACTCCATAAGCAAGTCCCTGGTGCGCGTGTAGCGGTGGGGTTGGAAGGCGACGAGGAGGCGGCGTTGGAAGGCTTGTTTGGCGCCGCGGAGGGTGGCTTTTATTTCTTCGGGGTGGTGCCCATAGTCATCCACCACCAGGGTGCCCCTCTCCTCCCCGCGCACCGTAAACCGCCTTTGTACGCCTTCAAAATTGCGCAGGGCCGTGCGTACTGTTTCAAGGGGAATGTTCAACTCGTCTGCAATGGCAATCACCGCCATGGCGTTGAGTGCGTTGTGCGCCCCCACCATTTTCACCGTAAACTCCCCCAAAGAGTCGTTGCGCCGGGAGGCCCTAAAGTGCGTCAAAAAACCGTCCAGGCGAATGTCTCTGAGGTGGTAGTCAGCACTTTGTGCTGTGCCATATGTCACCACGCGCTTTTCAATTCTCGGCAAGAGGCTTTGTACGTTGGGGTGGTCCAAACACAAAACGTTGAGGCCATAAAACGGAATGCTGTTGCAAAAACTTATGAAGGCTTCCTTGAGGGCGTCGAGGGAGTGGTAGTGGTCCATATGTTCCACGTCCACATTTGTCACCACGGCAATGGAGGGGTAGAGGCGCAAGAAGGAGCCGTCGGACTCGTCGGCTTCGGCCACCATTAGCTCGCTGCTCCCAAGCTTGGCATTGGCGCCCAATACATTCACCTTGCCCCCCACCACCACCGTTGGGTCTTTCCCCGCCGCATTCATAACGGTGGCCACCATGGAGGTGGTTGTCGTCTTCCCGTGGGAGCCGGCAATGGCCACGGCATATTTGAGGCGCATCAACTCCGCCAACATTTCTGCGCGGGGAATGACGGGAATTTTGGCTACCTTGGCCGCCAACACTTCCGGGTTGTCCTTCTTCACCGCGGAGGAAATAACCACCACGTCGGCCTCCTTCAAATTCTCCTTGCGGTGCCCATAGCTGACAATAGCACCGAGGGTTTCAAGCCGTTGTGTAATTTCCGAGGGCTTCAAGTCGGAGCCGGAAACCACATAGCCCAAATTCACCAACACCTCGGCTATGCCGCACATGCCCACGCCGCCTATGCCCACAAAATGTACGCGGGCGGAGTGCCTCGTCTTAAAGCGGCTGGAGAGGGCATTCATCGGCTTTCTCCTGCTGTCAGCCATTTTTTCTTCCCATAGGTGAGGCCTATGCACATGTCCACCAACTCCTTGGCGGCCTCGGGCCTGCCCATGAGTCCCGCGCAGCGCTCCATTCTCAAACGCCGCTCTGCGTCCTTCACCAGTGCGCGAATTTCCGCGGCCAAACACTCACCCGTCAACTCGGCCTCCAAAAAAACAATGGCCGCCCCCGCCTCCTCCATGGCCCTCGCATTTTTGGTTTGGTGGTCGTCCGCCGCATAGGGGAAGGGAATGAGGATGGAGGGCTTCTTGCAAACGGTAAGTTCCGCCAAAGTCACCGCCCCGGCCCTGCATATAATCAGCTCGGAGCGTGCGTATACGGAGGACATGTCGTCAATAAAGGGCAATACCTCGGCGGAAAATTGGCGCCCCTCATAGGCGGTTTGCACCTCGGACAAGTCGTTTTTTCCCGTTTGGTGCACAAAGTGGAGCTCCCCCTTCAAGTCCTCCAAAAAGGCCAACGCCTCCCGCATCCGCAAATTAATGCCCCTCGCCCCCATGCTTCCCCCAAATACCAATATGTTAAAACCCGGGTGCGGGGAGCTGGAGCGCAAATAGTTGTCAAATAACTTGCGGCGTACGGGGTTGCCTACCACGTGTATTTTGCGCGGGGAAAAGTCCTTGGCCGCTTGCTCAAATGCCAAAAAAACCGCCTTCACAAAACGCCCCAATATGCGGTTTGTCACCCCTGCCGCGGCATTCTGCTCCTGTATGGCTGTGGGTATTCTCAAAAATACCGCTGTCAACACCAGAGGGCCGGAGGAATAGCCACCAACACCTAATACGAAGTCCGGCTTCTCCCGCCGCAATACGCCCCATGCCGCCAAAAATGAAAAGGGCAATAACAAAAAACCCCATAGCTTCTTCCAAAACCCCACACGCTTGAGTCCTCGCGAGGGAATGGTGCAAAGCCTAAACCCCGCCTGCGGCACCACCTTGGCCTCAATGCCTTGTTGCGTGCCTACAAAAACCACCTCATTGTTGGGCGCCCGCGTCGTCAACTCCTCCGCAACGGCTATGCCCGGAAAAATGTGGCCCCCTGTCCCCCCCCCTGCAACGAGAAGCTTCATAGCGGCGCCTCAACAGCATGTGGTGCATGCTTGGAATGGTGTATTTCAACCCCGTCCCTCTGGGGTTGCCTGCGCACAACAGCAGAAATGGACAACAAAAGCCCCGTCGCGGCCAAACACATCATCAACGAGGAGCCTCCATAGGAAATAAAAGGCAACGTCAACCCCTTGGTGGGCAATAACCCCAAAACCACGGACATGTTCACAACAGCGTGGAATGCAAACAGCGCCGTTATGCCCAATGCTAAATAACAGCCAAAAGGCTCCGCTGCATGCAATGCAATGCGCACACCCCGCCAAATAACAATGGCGTATAGGGCTATTATGAGGGTTGTGCCCCAAAGCCCCATCTCCTCCCCCAAAATGGCAAATACAAAATCCGAGTGCGCCTCCGGCAAAAAAAACAACTTCTGCCTCCCCTCCCCCAGCCCCAAACCCCACAACCCGCCGGAGCCTATGGACATGAGGGACTCGGCTACTTGGTAGCCGGCACCCTGGCGGTTGGCCCAGGGGTCCAAAAAGGACATCATCCTCTGGTAGCGGTAGGGAGAGGAGGTAATGGCGTGGTAGGCAAACGGAATGGCCAACAACACGGAGCCTACCAAATAGGAAAGCTTGGCCCCCGCCGCAAACAACATAACAAACATTAAAAACAACAACGCGACGGAGCTGCCAAAGTCAGGCTCCAACATGCACAAGCCCACCAACAAACCAGCTATTAACAAGTGCGGCAAAAAACCAATGGAAAAGGAGCGCACCTTCTCCCGCTTCTTCGCCAAGGAGTAGGCAAGGTAAACAACCCATACCAACTTGGCAAACTCCGAGGGTTGGAAAGAAAACCCTCCCAAACGCATCCACCTATAGGCGCCCCCCACCTTCACCCCTATGCCTGGAATGAGTACCAATACCATGAGTGCCATGGCCAAAAGCAACAACGGGTAGGCCAAACGCGCAAGCTTGCGGTAGCCCAACCTCAAACAAAACACCAAGGCCAACCAACCTATGCCTGCTGCCAATACCTGCTTCTTCAAAAAATAAAAACTGTCCCCCGTGCGCTCATGGGCCAAAATGGCGCTTGAGGAGTATACCATAATGAGGCCCACGGCGGACAACCCCAACACCGCCCCCAACAACCACCCGTCCAATGTCAGTTGCTTGCCCTCACTCATAGCGCCTCCACATATTGGCGAAACAAGTTGCCGCGCTCTTCAAAATTCTCAAACTGGTCCTGAGAGGCACACGCCGGGGAAAGCAACACCACCTGCCCAGGCGTCGCCAAATGCCTGGCCCTCAATACCGCTTCTCTCAAAGTCCCACAGTCCAATGTGTCCACCTCTCCGGCAAAAGCCTCTGCCAACAGAGGCGCATCTTCCCCCACTGTGAGGACGCCCAACACTTTTTTGCGCGAAGCATTTATAAGGGGTTGGTATGAGGCACCTTTTCCTCGGCCACCCGCAATCAACCAAAGGGGGGCGTCCACGGCTTGGAGGGCGACGAGGGTGGAGTCCACGTTGGTGGCTTTGGAGTCGTTTATCCACTCTACGCCGTCCAGGGTGCGAATCCACTCCAGGCGGTGCGGCAACCCTTCAAAAGTGGACAGCCCCTGGGCGAGGGCTGGGGGGGGTATGCCATAGGCGTGGGCCATACATAGGGCGGCCATGGCGTTGGCGGTGTTGTGGCGCCCCCTTAGGGAGCGGTTGTTGAGGGGGAAAAACCACTTCCCCTGGGGGGTGTATAACTCGGCGCCACCCTCTGCCCTCCGGGCCCACCCCTCCACCCCCTCGGGCTTCTCCTTCTCCAGGGAAAACCCCCATAGGGCCCTCCCCTTCTCCTTCAACGCAGCCGCATGCCCCCATAGGCGCGGCTCATCCGCGTTGAGTACGGCATAGGCCCCTGGGGGGGGGCGCTCAAAAATGTGCAGCTTGGCTTTCTCATAGGCTTCCATGGTGCCATAGCGCGCCAAATGGTCTTCTGTAAGGTTAAGCCAACAGGCGCCCAAAAAAGCCGCTTCATGCAAAGTCTCCAGTTGGTAGCTGGACAGCTCCACGGCATGTGCAGCAAAAACCTGCGCGCAAGCCTCTGTCAGCGGACGCCCCAAGTTGCCGCCCACAAACACGGGGGAGCGGGCCTGGGAGAGGAGGTGGCCAAGGAGGGCGGTGGTGGTGCTTTTGCCGTTGGTGCCCGTAATGCCCAACAGGGGGCCTGTGCCCTTTGGCAAACAGCGGAAGGCCAACTCTATTTCCCCCCATAGGGGGAGGCCGTGTTGGGTGGCTTGTTGGCAAGAGGGGGAGTGGGGGGGCCACCCGGGGCTGAGTATGGCCACCTGGGCACCCTCCCAAAAACCGTCTGGCAAAGGCCCCAGGCATATTTTGGCCCCCTGGGCCAAAAGCCCCCCCACCTCCAGCCTTGGGTTTTCGTCCACCGCCAACACCTCCACACCCTTGCTGCACAAAAGTTGTGCCGCACAACGGCCGCTTTTTCCCAAGCCCAATATGAGGGCTTTTGAAGGAAACATGTAGGGTTACCTCAATTTCAACGCAAGCAACGCCACCCCTCCACACATCACCGACATAATCCAAAACCGCACAATAATTTTGGGCTCCGCCCAGCCTTTCAACTCAAAGTGGTGGTGTACGGGTGCCATGCGGAATATGCGGCGCCCTGTTGTTTTGAAGGAGGCTACTTGGAGTACCACGGAGAGGGCCTCCACCAAAAAAACACCGTGTATAATGGCGGAAACCAACTCGTTTTTGCTGAGTATGGCCAGTCCCCCCAGGGCCCCCCCCAGGGCGAGGGAGCCGACGTCCCCCATAAATATGGAGGCGGGGTAGGAGTTAAACCAGAGGAAGGAAACGCCGGCCCCCACCATGCTGGCGCACACCACCGCCAACTCTGCCCCGTCCATAATGGGGGCAATGCCGAGGTATTGGTGAATGGGGGTGCCTGCCAGGCTTTGCCCGTCGGCAATGGCCACCGCGCTGCCGCCCAAATAGCACAGCACGGCAAACACGAGGGCGGAAACAACGGTGGGGGCAATGGCAAGCCCGTCCAGCCCGTCCGTCAGGTTAACCGCATTGGAGGTGCCCACCAATATAAGCCACCCAAAAAGCAAATAAAACCAACCCAAGTCCGGGTTAAAGTGGCGCGTGGGAATGAAGGGCACCACCAGTTTGGTGTCAATAACAAGCTGCGGCACCCCGCTTTCCCACGTGCATAAAATGGAGCCTATGGCCACCAAATAAAAGAGGGTTTGCAACAGCAATTTGTAGCGCCCGGGCAGGCCCTTGGAGTTGCGTTTGGAAAGCTTCAAATAGTCGTCCAAAAAACCAATGGCGCCGAAGCTGCCGGTTAGCCACAACATGGCCCATACGGGGCGGGAGGTGAGGTTTGCAAACAACAGGGTGGCGAGGAAAAAACACAACAACATGAGGGCTCCCCCCATGGTGGGGGTGCCCTTTTTCTTCTGGTGGGTTTGGGGGGTGTCCTCGCGTACGTTGTCCTGTCCGTGTTGGGCAAAACGCAAGCGTTGAATGAGGCTGGGGCCCAACCACATGCCCAGGGCCAGCGCAACAACCCCGGCGGCCACAATGCGGAAGGTGGGGTAGCGGAGGAAATTAAACCAGCGGGCCCACTCTGTGCCCTCTAGGAGGGTATAGAGGGCATAAAGCATGCTTCGTCTCCTTCATGTGTGCAGAGTGCTTCCACAATACGCTCCAAGCGCATGCTGCGGCTGGCCTTCACCAACAGCACCTCTCCCGGGCCCAACCACCCCCTCAACCTCTCCACGGCCTCCGGCGCCTCCTCACACCACTGGGCCCCCTCCCCTAGGCAGGGGTGGGCCTCCTCCCAGGCCAGGCGCATACGTTTGCCCACAAAAACCACCTTATGGGCGTATTGGGCGGCCAGGCGGCCCACCTGCCTGTGGGCTTCCTCTTCGCTTGTGCCCAACTCCAACATGTCTCCCAGGGCCAACAGGGGGGGGGAGGGGGAGGCCAGTTGGGTGGCGGTATATATGGCGGCCTGCATGGAGGCGGGG
>WQTM01000151.1 GCA_009786315.1 Pseudomonadota bacterium
GAGGGACTTAAGGAGGGGGAGAAGGAGAAGAAAGAGGGGGCGGGGCCGCCCCCGACGCCCCCCCCCACTGCCCCCATTGCTGCCCCCTACCTTATAGCGGGCCGCATATTGAGTTTACGCTCCTTCGGCAAGGCGGCTTTT
This sequence comes from Pseudomonadota bacterium, assembly GCA_009786315.1. Taxonomy (GTDB): domain Bacteria; phylum Myxococcota; class Myxococcia; order Myxococcales; family Myxococcaceae; genus WRKR01. The sequence goes on from WQTM01000151.1 coordinate 142, forward strand.
GTTGTGGTTGCCGACAGGAGCGGAAAAATTCAACTGCACTTCAAAAAGGACTTTCTCGGTGAGGCGTTTGCCAAGTTTCAGCAATTGGACATAGGGGACTTTATAGGGGTGGAGGGAGAGCCTTTCATTTCCAAGACGGGGGAGCTTACCCTGGCGGTTTTGAAGTTGTGGCCGTTGACAAAGGCTTTGCGTCCACTGCCTGCCAAGTGGCACGGCCTTGCGGACGTGGAGTTGCGCTACCGTCAGCGTTATTTGGACCTCATTGCCAACCCGGAAGTCCGCGAAACGTTTTTGCGCAGGACGCGCCTGGTGAAGTTTATTCGGCAGTTTTTGGATGCGCGGGACTATATTGAAGTAGAGACGCCGATGATGCACCCTTTGGTTTCAGGCGCGGCGGCCAAACCTTTTGTGACGCACCACAACAGTTTGGACATGCAGTTGTTTTTGCGCATAGCCCCGGAGCTTTATTTGAAGCGTTTGGTGGTGGGGGGGTTTGAGCGTGTTTATGAGTTGAACCGCAACTTTCGCAATGAAGGTTTGTCCACACGGCACAACCCTGAGTTTAGCATGCTGGAATTTTATGAAGCCTTCGCCACCTATGAAGACTTTATGGAATTGACAGAGGAGATGCTTTCAGAAGCGGCCAAGCATGTGACAGGCAGCACCACGGTTGCTTTTGGCGAGCATTCGCTCTCCTTTGCCAAGGGCTACACCCGTATTTCCATGGCCGAGTCCATTTTGGCCCGCCTCAAAGAGCTTCGCCCTGAAGACTTGGAGGACGCCGACAAACTGCGGTTTTTTGCAGCCAAAAAAATGCCGCCCTCCGCGCAGGCAGGGCTTGGCGCTTTGGGTGCTTTTGAGCTTTGGGGCATTTTGTTTGAAGAATATGTGGAAGCGCAGCTGGTGCAGCCCACCTTTATTACGGGTTTTCCCGTTGCATTGAGTCCCCTGGCCCGAAGGTGTGAGGACAACCCTCAGTTGACGGACCGTTTTGAGTTGTTTGTTGCGGGGCGGGAAATTGCGAATGCCTTCTCTGAGTTGAATGACCCGATGGACCAGCGGGAGCGTTTTTTGGCGCAGCTGAAAGCCAAGGAGAGCGGCCAAGAAGAAACCATGGACTTTGACGAGGACTATTTGCGGGCTTTGGAGCATGGTTTGCCGCCCACGGCGGGGGAGGGCATTGGGGTGGACAGGTTGGCCATGTTGTTGAGCAACTCAGCTTCCATTCGCGACGTTATTTTGTTTCCCTTGTTGAGGACTGCCTCGAAATGAAGTTGCGTATTTGGCTACACCGCCTGGGAATGTTGCTGACGGCCATTGGCCTCATGGGAGTGGTGGTGTGCCTACTCCAGAGGGAGCTGTTGAGCACATGGTTGGAGCACCTGAGTTTGTCCCTGGTGGGTTTTGGCCCTTTGGTGGAGCTTTTTTGGAGTGGCAGCCAACTTCCTTTTCCTTTGGCGTGGAATGTGGCAGCGCTTTGGACAGCCGTGGTGGCGGGGGGGCTTGTTTTGTGGGCGGCGACTTCCCCTCCCTCTTCTCCTGCCCTACCCGCCTCCACAAGTGGTGCTGCCCACGTAGGCCTTTTGCAGTTTCGCGACTTTTATTGGCCAACTTTTTTGGTATACGCGGCCGGCATTTTGCTGGCTGAGCTGAGCTTCCTAACACTCTATACCGAGTGGGTACTGGGAGGAGGGGGTGGGGCGTGGACGCCCATTGCGGCCCTAAGCCTTGCGGGCATTTTGGCATTTATGATGGCTTTTGCCTCCGGCACAGGGGGCGCTGTTTTGTCCAGGCAGTTTGCGATACCCGAAGCGACGCTGGCCCTTGTTTATTGTGGGTTGCCTTTGCCTTTGTTTCTCATTCGTCTGCACACGGATGGTTTGTGGTTGCCCGAGTGGCAAATTCGCCTACGTGAGGTGATGCACCTGGCCAGTTTGTTAGGTGAGGAGAATGCGGTTGCAAGTTACCTGTTGGGTTTTGTCGTTTTGCTGATAGGTTTTTTCTTTGGCATATGTTTGGGGTTTGTGGTGGCCTCCTCGGGGAAGTGGGACACGCGGTTGGGGTTTGAGTTGTTTGTTGCCTCCAAGCACCTGCAAATATTCAAACCACGTGCCTTGTTAAGGGTTTTGGTGGTATTGTTGATGGGAATTTTCCCACCTTTGCTCATTTGGTGGATAGTGACGGCGGCCGAGTCCCGTGTTGAGTTGGCCCGCATAAAGAAGTTGGGGGAAAGAAACCCTTTGGCGGCGGAGGAGGCTTTGGCCCGGCGCAAGTTGAGGCAGAACAAGCCTTCGGAGTTGATGGCCTCCTTGGCCGTCGCCGGGGTAGGTGTAGGGGTGATGGCGTTGATTATAGTCCTCTCCGTTATGAGTGGTTTTTCAAATGACATGCAGAAGAAGATTTTGGGGACGAATGCGCATGGCATTATTATTACCTCGGGGAGTGAGATGGCCGAGCCGGCGGAGGTGATGAAGCGGGTGGAGGAGGTACCCGGGGTGACGGGGCTGACGCCGTTTATTTTCCGTGAGGTGATGATTTCGTCTCAGGCCAGCATTGCGGGTGCCATTATTAAAGGCATTGAGCCTCAAAGCATAGGGAGCGTCACCGACTTACCGGAATACATGCTTCATGGTGCGGGGGTGGATGTTTTGTTGCAGCCGGAGAAGGTTGGCAGTGGTGCGGGGGTGTTGGCGTTGGAGCCTTTGTTTCCGGGGGGGGTGCCCAAGGAATTGGAGGAGGACGGGTTGATAGAAATTTCAAAGACAGCGCCGAAGGTGGTGCTTCCGGGGATTATTGTGGGGAGGGAGATGGCGGCGCAGTTGAGGGTAGTGGTGGGGGACCGTCTCAACGTTGTTTCCCCGTTGGGAGGTGAATTGGGGCCCCAAGGCCCCATGCCGAAGAGCCGTGCATTTCGTGTGGTGGGGCTGTTTCATTCGGGCATGTATGACTATGACTCGAAGATGGTCTACATTGAGTTGAAGGAGGCGGCGGATTTTTTCAACATAGAGGGGGCGACAGGGTTGGAGTTCAAGGTGAAGGACGTGGACAGTGCGCGCCGTATAGCGAAGAGGATACGGGAGGTATTGGGGGGCTACCCCTATGTAACGAGGGATTGGGGGGAGATGAACCGGGCTTTGTTTGCGGCGCTCCGGCTGGAGAAGCTTGCGATGGGCATTATTCTCTCCATTATTATTGTGGTGGCGGTGGGGTTGATTGTAGCGACGATGATTATGTTGGGACTTGAGAAGCGCAGGGAGCTTTCGGTGTTGAAGGCTTTGGGGGTTTCCAACGGTGGTATTGTGAAGTTGTTTATGGTGCAAGGTTTGCAGATAGGCATTACAGGGGGGGCCTTGGGTTTAATTTCAGGGATTGTGTGGTGTTTGGCGATTCAGAAGATGGGCCTACAGTTGGACCCCAAAATTTATTACATTCCGTCCTTACCTGTGCACCTTGACGGAGTCCAGGTATTGTTGGCCTTTGTTATAGCTGTGTTGGTAACGTTTTTGGCCTCTGTTTACCCGGCCATAAAAGCTTCGCAAGTGGAGCCAGCCGAGGGGTTAAAGTCCGAGTGAGCCAAGAGATAGCGCTGTTAACCGTACGCAACGTTTGCAAGTCCTACTTTATGCATGGGAGGTGCATTGAGGTATTGCGGGGAGTGGATTTGTCCATACGCCGTGGGCAGATGATGTCGCTGATAGGGAGCTCCGGCTCCGGGAAGAGCACGCTTTTGCATATATTGGGGACATTGGACATTCCGACGACGGGGGAGGTGGAGTGCCTTGGGAAGTCGGTTTTTATGTTGAATGATGCTGCGCTGGCTGAGTTTAGGAACAAAACCATTGGTTTTGTTTTTCAGGCGCACCATTTGTTACCGGAGTTTACGGCGTTGGAGAATGTGGCGATGCCGGCGTTGATTCGCAGGGAGGACAGGCAAAAAGCCCTTGCAAGGGCGAGGGATTTGCTCAAAAAGGTATATTTGGAGGATAGGTGTGAGCACAAACCCGGAGAGTTGTCTGGGGGGGAGTCTCAGCGTGTGGCATTGGCCCGAGCGCTCATGTTGGCGCCTGCGTTGCTTTTGGCCGACGAGCCGACGGGGAATTTGGACCCGAGGACGGGTTTTGGGATTATGGAGCTTTTGCATGAGCTCAACCAGGAGTTGGGCATTGCCGCGCTTGTGGTTACGCACCATGAGGCATTGGCGACGGCGATGCCGCACCGTTTTAGGTTACATGAAGGGCAGGTTTTGCCTTGTGAAGCGTGAAAATTTCTTTTCCCCGAAGCATGGCTCAGCTGAGGATGGGGTTTTGTGAAGCCTGTCGCTACCTATGCGTATTTGCTGTTGGCGTGTTGTTGGGCGTCCTCGGTTTTGGCGCAGGACGCTCAGCTGATGGATGTGCCTTTGGACGCAGAGTTGCCGGTGGGGACGATTGCGGACATACGTTTTGAGGGCCTAAGGCGAGTGGAGCCCGAGGCCATACGGCGGGCGATGCGTCAGCAGCGTGGGGATGTTTTTGATGCGGGCAAGACGGCCGAGGATTTGAGTGCCATTTGGGCTTTGGGCTATTTTGTGGATGTGCAGTTGTCTTTGGAGAAGTGGGCGGGGGGCCAATATGCCTATGTGGTGCAACTCAAAGAGCGGCCTGTGGTACACGAAGTACGTTTTGAGGGCCATGACGAGCTTTCGGAGAGTGACTTTAAGGAGCTTGTCACCATCAAAGCTTTGTCCATTTTGGATGTGGCAGCTCTCCAGAAGAACGCCAAGAAGATTCAAGAGAAATATGCAGAAAAGGGTTTTTTCCTAGCGGAAGTCCAACACCGTTTGGAGCCCATAGGCACCGAGGGTTTGGAGGTGGATGTTGTTTTTGTCATTCGGGAACATGCGAAGGTGATGGTGAAACGGATTCAGTTTTTTGGTGTAGAGCAAGTTCCAGAAGAGGATTTACGCTCGGCGATGGCGACTCGGGAGGGTGGTTTTTTGTCATTCCTGACGGGGGAGGGGATTTTTCGCGACGACGGATTTCAATATAGCCTACAGGCGATTCAAGCGGTTTATTATGACCGTGGTTTCATCAACGTTCGTGTTGAGAGTCCTCAAGTCAGTTTGTCCGCAGACAAGCGCTATGTTTTCATTGGTTTACGTATAGAAGAAGGCCTCCCTTTTGATTTGGGCAAGTTGGGTTTTTCGGGAGACGAGTTGGTTCCCCCTGCGCAGTTGCGCCCAAAGCTAAAGTCTCGCTCTGGCCAGAGATTTAGCCGCTCTTCCATGATGGAGGACATTCAAACCATCAGCGATGCCTATTATGACTTGGGTTATGCCTATGCCAACGTCACTCCGCTGACGGATTTGGACACAGAGAATAGGATTGTGGACATTGTTTTTGACATTCAAAAAGGCGAGCGTGTCAAAATTGAGCGTATTGACATTATAGGCAACACCAAGACGCGAGACAAAGTGATTCGCCGGGAGGTGCGTGTTTATGAGGGGGAGTTGTTTAGTGGAACAGCGATGAAGAGGAGCCAGGAACGGGTGACGGCTTTGGGTTATTTTGAGAAGGTGGAGGTGACGCACCGTCCTGGCAGCACACCAGGCACCATTGTTGTTTCTGTTGAGGTGAAAGAAAAGCCGACAGGCTCCTTTCAGTTGAGCCTGGGTTTTTCTTCCTATGAGAACCTCATTTTTATGGCGCAGGTGCAAGAGAGCAACTTTTTAGGTTGGGGGCAGAGTTTGGTGGCGGCGTTTCAAATTTCTTCTTTGCGTCAGCACATACAGTTGGCCTACACCTACCCTTATTTTTTAGACACGGACTTTGTTTTTTCGGCAGAAGCGTTTCGAGCCGAGGCCGACTATTTTGGTTTTTCGCGCAACTCCTGGGGAGGAAATGTCAACCTGGGCTACTATTTGTGGGAGGATGTTACGCTGAGTGTGGGCTATGGTTTTGAGTCGGTGAAGGTGGAGAGGGGCTACACCTCTTCGGCGAACGTCCCCTTTGCAAGCCAATACCAAAAAGGGACGTTGTCCACCCTTCGCCTAAGCGCGCAGTGGGACAAGCGTGACAACCGTCTTTTCCCAACCAAGGGTTTTTTGCAGTATGTTTCAGCGGAATTGGGCCCGAGTTTTTTGGGAGGCTCCTTTGTACTCAACCGCTACACAGCTTTTTCGAGGTGGTATGTCCCCTTGTTTTGGGGGCTTGTCCTCAAAGCGAATGCAACCATTGGCTATATTCAGCAGTTGAATTCCGACAAACCCATTCCCATTTCTGAGCGTTATTTCCTCGGTGGCATTGACTCGGTACGCGGCTACTATTTACGCTCCATTTCTCCGAGTGTTTTGGTGCCTTCCAGCAGCCGTCCTGATGCGGGGACGACGTCGTTTGCGGTGGGTGGGGACAAGAAATTTGTTTTCAATTTGGAGTTGGAATTCCCCATATTTCCACAGGCAGGCATTCGTGGTGTTGTTTTCTATGATGCGGGAAATGCCTTTGCCATGGACGCGAAGTTTTTCCAGGACAAGCAGAACAAGAAATTGCCTTTGAGCCTATACCATTCCGTAGGTTTTGGTTTCCGCTGGTTTTCGCCTGTGGGGCCGTTGCGTTTTGAGTGGGGCATTCCGCTCAACCGTCGCCCGCAGGATGACAGCATTGCCTTCGAGTTTAATATAGGAAACTCTTTCTAGAGCGCTTCCAATTTGAAGTGAAACCGGCCCAAGCCATTCCTTTGCCTCAGGAGGCGAGGGAGGGCACTCTGCCATTGAAAACAACCCCGCAAATTGGGGAAATGGTTGTTTTTTCATAGGGGCGACCGTGCCCTTTCATTCCGAGGGTGGTGCACGCCGTGAGGGTGCACGCTGTGAGGGTGCACGTTGTTGAGGTACACGTTGTTGAGGTACACGTTGTTGAGGCGCGGCTGGGTGTTGGGGCGCGGTGTGCAGAGTACCTTGGCCTGCCGCGTGTCCTGCCTGGGCGTGTTGAAAGTTGGCGGTGAGCCTCTCCAAGTCGCGAATAATGACGCCAACTTGCCAAGCGGCGCCTCTGCGTTTTTGCTGAATAAACTCAACAACCCCTCCCAGCGCTGCAGAAATGCTTTCAAGCCAAATTTTGACATTTGAGAGCTCCAACAAAACCAACACCTGCTCCACAACAATGCCAGCATGCGAATAGCCGCTTTGTTTGAGGCAGGCCAAGTGCTTATGTATAGCAAGCAATGCATTTTTCTCGTCTTCGGTCAGCTTTTCTTCAGGCATGGCAGCTCCACGCTGCGCTTGAAAGGAGGCCAGGCGACGCCGTTTGAAGGCCATACAAGTGACGGCCCAAACAGGCTGAGAACCGGTACAAAAACAGAAAAACCGGCAAAGCCCCACGGCTTTCCCATTTGAGCCGTCGGAAACCCGGGGCTCCAAGCCGCCAAAACTTCAGAGGCTCGCAAGAATGGGAAACCGTGGACTCTGCCCCACGCCATCCCCTTCTTCTATTTTTGTAACAACGGGTTCTCAGGCCCAGCCGCGTTTTTTGCGCAGCCGCGGCAATTGGGCCTCACCCCTGCGAAAATGTCAAGAAAGGTTTTATAGGTAAAGTCGGGGAGGCTGAATAGTTGCCTCCACTTCTCCTTCGCCCTTATGCCTTCACAACTAACACTACAAACCTACAGTGCTGCAAAGACTCACAATACCTGCCGTGGCCGTCAATTATTTGGCTTTCTGGTTTAGTTTAACGAAGGAGGGAGGGGGGGCATAGAGAGGACGGAGTACACCCCAACCTAGGCAGGCTAAACATCGACAATAGGAAAGATCGATTCCAAACTGTTTCCATTTGATTTAACCAAGTCTGATATAGCTTGTACCAAAATTTCCTTCGATATGCTTTCAACGACTATTAATCCAACAACCCAGAAATAGGTTCCACGGGAAGATTCACCTGTTAGACGATCCTTTCGCATAAGAGCCTCAATTCCAGTCAGGGTAAATGCCCAGCCAAAATATTTTTTCCCGCCACAGTGAACATGAAACTCTATGTCATTAGCGTTATTAATGTCATGCCATATATCAATATGGAAGTTATCTCCATCCAGCCTCATAGTTCCCCTTTAAAATTAGATTTAATCAAATTAATAACCGTTTGTTGATTACCTTTTCCCGAATAGCCAAGAATTTCTACTTTGTCGCCAGTAACCTTGGCATAAATGCGACCACCATTTCTATGCCTAAATTCCGTAATTCCATCAAATACCTTGGTGCCCGATCCAGGGTTCATATTTCCCTTATTAATTTGTTCAAGTATCGAATCAATTCCTCGACGCTCGCTTTCTGAAAGCTTTCTTGCTTCTTTAAGCAACGCATTATTTTCCTTGACCCGACTGCTAATCATGATTTTCGGACTCGCCCCCCCAGGCCCCGCGCCCTCAACTTTTGGCTTCCCTCCCCCGCTTGCTCCCCCCGGCTGGGAGCTATTTGGACTATGCCCTGTCGGCGTATTGCTGG
>WQTM01000152.1 GCA_009786315.1 Pseudomonadota bacterium
AAGAGCCCCGCAGGGCCACCGGAGGGAGCCGTTTTTGAGGAACTTTTTGGGCGAGCAAAAAGTTCCCCGCCGGAGGCAAAACGCCCGAAGGGCAAAAAAGCGCGGGCCGCAGGCCCAAAGAGAACAACGCCCGAAGGGCGAAGAGAAACATTTCCAAAAATGGCCCGGGCCGCATGGCCCATATAAACCCAGCTTAGGGCAACGCCGCCTCCAACCTTGCAAACTCCTCGGCGGACAGGGTTTCAGGGCGGCGGCTGCCGTCAAGTTGCGCCACCTCGAGGCTTTGTTGAATGGACTGCTGTGCAAACAACGCCATGTCGCTTTTGAGGGCATTGGCCAGGGTTTTGCGCCTGCGGGAGAAAGCCGCTTTAACAAGCCGCATAAAACGCGCCTCGTCTTTCACCTGGCCACGCGGGGTTGGAAGCCGTCGCATTCTCAAAACGGCAGAGTCCACCTTGGGGGCCGGAAAAAAACAAGCGGCTGGAATACTCAACAACTTCTCCAATGCAAACTTGTGCCCCAACAATACGGACAAAAGGCCATAGTTGCGGTTGCCGGGGGGAGCCACCAGGCGCTCTACCACCTCGCGTTGCAGGCAAAACAGGGCACAACGCACAAAACGTGCTTGGCGCAATACGGAAAACAGGAGGGGGGCACTCAGGTGGTAGGGCAGGTTGCCCACCACGCTGCCTTCCGGCTGCGAGGTGAGGCTTTCAAACTCGGTTTTGACGGCATTCTGCTCCACAACGTGAAAGCGGGGCCAGGCATGCTCGCGCAATACTTTGGCCATGTCCCTGTCTTTCTCCACGGCCCATAGCTCCACCCCCGCCTCCAATAAATGCCTGCTCAAATGCCCCAACCCAGCCCCTAACTCTACCACCACCTCCCCGGGGGTTAGGCCGGCCAAGGCCACCATTTGCTGCAACAAAACCTCGTTGCCCAAAAAATTCTGCCCAAAGCTGTCCTTGGGACGCAGCCCTCGGGAGGACAACATGTGCCGGGGGGAGTCCAGGGCCCCATGGGTGGCCCTTTCAGTGGGAGGGGGGGTGCTGTCCATGCGTATCCTCCAAATGCCAGGTGGGCCTCGCATCCAAGGCCAGGGTGCTTCTCTCGCCACGCATATGGGCCTCATAGCCGGCCAATGCAATCATCGCCGCATTGTCTGTACATAGGGAGGGTTTGGGCAAATAGAGTTGGAGGCCGGCTTGGGCTGCACGCTCCACCGCCAACCCCCTCAAACGGGAATTGGCCGCCACCCCCCCGCCCAGGGCCACGGCCCCAAACCCCAGTTGCTTGGCCGCAGCCATACATTTTTTTGTCAATACGTCGGCCACCGCTTCTTGGAAGGAGGCGCACAAGTCATAGAGGGCTTGGCCGGTGGGTATGCCTCTTTGGGCAACGGCATGCGCAACAGCGGTTTTGAGTCCGGAGAAGGAAAAGTCATAGACGGACTTTCCCGGGAGGGCGCGGGGGAAGGAGAAGGCCTGGGGGTTGCCCTTTTGCGCCAACACATCCACCTGCACTCCCCCGGGGTAGGGCAGGCCCAACAGGCGGGCCACCTTGTCAAAAGCCTCCCCTGCCGCATCATCCCTCGTGGAAGCCACCTTGGCATAGCGGCCAAAAGCCTCCACGGCAAACAAATGCGTATGCCCGCCTGAAACCACCAGGCTGAGGAAGGGCGGTTTTGGAAATGTTTCGGCCAAGGCAATGGCCAGGAGGTGTCCTTCCAAGTGGTTAACGCCTATGCAGGGGCGTCCATAGGTGCGCGCCAAAGTTTTGGCCGCCAGCACCCCCACCAGCAAGGCCCCCTGCAAACCGGGCCCTGCCGTCACGGCATAGAGTGCCACCTCGGAGAGTGTTTTTTGGGCTTTTTGCAGGGCTGTTTCCAGGCAAGGCAACAATTGTTGGAGGTGGTTGCGGCTGGCAATTTCCGGCACCACGCCGCCAAAGCGTTGGTGTGCGTCCACTTGCGTCAACACCACGTCGGCCAATATTTCGCGGCCGTTTTGCAAAAGCGCCACGGCTGTCTCGTCGCACGAGGTTTCAATTCCCAGCGTCAGCACACCCAAGCCCTTGGAAGTCGCGCTCAATATGCTCAATATAGGAGTGCGCCTGTGTATATTTGCGGTTGTTTTTCCCAAAACGCATGGTTTCGGCATAGGCTAACTTTGCTGCCTGCAAATGCTTGCACCGTGCGGCTGAGGGGCGGGTTTCATTCATCCCCAAAACCTGGTGGGCAAAACCTGCGGCGCGCCAATAGTCGGGGTTGGTTTTATAGGAGTCCCGGAGCGCGTCCAACAGCCGCAAGGCCGCCAAAGTTTGGCGAGCATTTTCTGATGTAAATGCCAGGGAAACGCCATAGAGGAAGTCAAACTCCAAAGGGCGCGCAGGGTATTTTTTGAAGAGTGGCTCTATTTTGTTGAGTTCCACAAGCGCCAACTCAAACTTGTCTTTCTGCACATGCTTTCTGGCCGCGTCCAAACCTGCGGAAATGCGCTCATCGCTGGGTATGGGCTCGGGTTTTGGGCGCCCTATTGCTTTGAGGGCTCCATTGGTTTTTTCAGCAGGCGACACGGTTTGGGCCACCTGGGTTTTGGGCGTCGGGGTTGGCGGGTGTACCTCAAGGGAGGCATTGGGGCCGCTATGCTCGGAAGGTGAGGGCGTGAGGGGGAGGCGCTTGGCTTGCACCGTCGGCGCCTTCTGCTCAACAAGTTGTGCATGCACAGAGGGCGGCTCCTGTTGCTCTTTAAGTTGCCCTTCAAGCTGCACAACAATATCTCTGCGGCGTTTCTGTTGCTCCTTCTGCATAAACCATACCCAGGCCACCACCCCCGCAGACAAGGCCACAGCAATACTCCACACAAACCACTGGCTCGTCTGCCAACTCTTCGGCGCTCTTCTTGCCCGCGCAGGCAACGCCTTGGCCTCAGGAGGTTTGGGCGGGGGAGCTTCTGCGGCTTCTTCCAAATAGGGCTCGGAAACCACATAGAGGTTGGGCGTGTTTTCGCCTAACCCCTCTTCATATAATGTTTCTGTATCCGCGTTTGAGGCTTGTGCGTCCTGGGAAGGCCATGGCGGAGGAGGGTCCGCTTGTGCGTCCCGAGAGGCCACTGAAAACATGCGGGCTGCCCCACCAAATATGGGCGGAAGCAAACGTTTGGCCTCCTCTTGGGCGGCCAACTCCGGTGAGTGTACCAACGGTAACACCGGCCTTGGCTTGTGCTGCCTCTCAAATTTAATAATGGTTACCCCACGCTTCGGCCTCAACGGGGGCTCTGCCACCAAAGGAGGCATCTCGGGCTCGGCCGCTGCTACTTCATTCGCAACAGCTTCCTGTGCCCCTTGCAAGCTCTCGTTTCCAAAAACCACTTCGAAGCGTCCTTGCTCACCTCGTTTTATGGTCATCGTATTCTCCCCTTCGCGCCATCCGACAACAGTCGCTTTGAGCTCGTGCGCTCACGTGGATAAATGACACTCCCTCTCCCTCGCTTGGTGTATCCTAAACTCCTACGTCGCCCTTGTCCACCCTTGAAAAAACAACTCTAAGCCCTTGCCTGCCTCCAAAATTCACCTCCTGGTGCCCTCCTCCTCTTCTGAACAGCCTCCATCACTTTTTCGAAAACTGCAACTGCCGCATCGCTTCATAAGTAGCAATACCTACTGCCGTTGACAAATTTAGAGAGCGTGTACCTTCCAACATGGGAATTTTTAGGCGCACGCCCTTGGAGGTTTCATAAACCTCCTGGCTTAACCCACAAGTTTCAGAGCCAAAAAGAAGATGGTCCCCCTCCTCATAGTCCACGGAAAAGCAACTCGTTGGGGCTTTGGACGAAAACAACCAACGACGAGACATACCCCACTCTTCCAAATAGCCCGAAAACGCAGAATAGTATTTCAAAAAAACTTTGTCCCAATAATCCAACCCGGCCCGACGCAAATGCTTGTCCTCTATGGAAAACCCCAATGGGCCCACCAAAATTAACCGACACCCTGTTACGGCACATAAACGAGCAATATTTCCCGTGTTTGGAGGAATTTGAGGCGACACCAAAACCAGACTCATCGGCTTCATCAACCGTCTCAACATGGGGAATGCACCTATGCGCCATCCTCAAAACACGCAACCGTATTGTGACATATAAAACCGCCAAAACCGAAAACTTTGCCAAACAGTGACGCAATGTTGAGTATACACGCGTTTCCTGTGGGCTTGGGGCCTCATGTTTTGCCTTGCAACAACACCCATAGTTTCTCTATGCAGTTAGTTTCTCTATGCAGTTGGCCCCTAGGTGTTGCTCTGTTGGACAAATACGAAAAAACGTTTCATATGCCACACGCATTTTTATCCTCAAGGCCGGGGCCTTTTGCCACGGGTGCACATTCAGCTTTGGAATTGCTTGCAGGTACATTACACTTCCCATGGGCTCACACTGGAGACTGTCTTGCGTTTGAAACCGGCTGACTTTGCATTCGCTTCTGGACCTGTACAACAAAGGAGCCTATTCTAGGGAAAGGCATGCGGATTTTAATGGCCGGGCAAACCCATGTTGGGATGAAGCGTTCGCACAATGAGGACAGGCTTCTCATGATGCCGGAGGAACAGCTCTCTGTGGTTGCAGATGGAATGGGCGGACACGCCTCTGGGGAAGTCGCTTCACAAATCGCCGTGGATGAGATGGCCAACTTCTTCTTCATGACGGAGAAGGACCATGACGCTACGTGGCCTTTCAAAATGGACAAAGCCCGTAACTATGACGAAAACAGGCTGGCCACCGGCATTAAACTCGCAAATGTCAGAATTTATGAGCGACAAAACTCAGACCCCAAATTCAGAGGCATGGGGACCACCATTGTCAGCGCTTATTTCACTCCTGAATGCACCTATATCGCCCACGTCGGCGACAGCCGCAGTTATTTCTTGCGCTCAGGTGCACTCAAACAACTCACCGAAGACCATTCCCTCCTCAACGACTATTTGAAAACCAAAAAACTCGCCCCAGAAGAAATTGATAATTTTCCCCACAAAAACGTCATCCTCCGCGCCCTCGGCATGAAAAATACCGTCCAAGTCGACTTGCTGCGCGTCACCCCTCAACCAGGGGACTTGTTCCTCCTCTGCTCGGATGGGCTCTCCGGTATGGTGCCGGATCCCGAAATTGCAACCATCCTCTCCTCGGCTTCTGACTTGGACAAAACATGCTCCACCCTTATCCAAACAGCCAATGACAAGGGCGGTACGGACAACATTACTTGTGTGCTTATCCGCTGCTTCGCCTCCTAGGGCAACTGCACCGGAATCCACTCCTCCCCCACAGCAATGCCTGAAGCATAGTGTCGGTTGGGCCCCAACAGTGTGGCACCTTCCAATAGGGCCGCACTCTGAAAAGACTGCTCCTGGCCCAACTGTACGCCTGCACCCACAGAAACAAAGGGCCCCAACCGCCCCTGGTTCAACCGCTTCCCCGCAATCCATAAAGGAGGCATCAACAATACACCCCGGCCAAAACATACCTCCCCCTCCAGGTGTATGGCCTCCGGCGTAGGCGTACGCCAGGGCCAATGCGGGAAAAAAGGACTCCCGTCCACTCGGCCCGCCATTAAGTCATGGTGCGTCTGCAAAAAACGCTCATGCGTCCCCAAGTCAGACCAATAGGGCGGAGAAGAAAGGCAATGCGCACGAATGAAACAACCTTCGCTGAGCATATGAGGGAAAATGTCGTGGGCTATGTCCAAAAAACCCGGACGCTCCAAATAGGGCAATACCCCAGAGGATAACACATATGCACCCATAAAATGCCACGGCTGCGTGCGCGCACCCCCAGGACCACGGCCCGCAAGCCGACATATCCGGCCCCCCTCGTCTACCTCTACCGGGTTGTAGGTGGCCCCCTGCGGCATGGGCATCACCAGCAAACTCGCATCCGCCCCAGAAGCAAGGTGCTCTTCAACAACCGAAGCCAACTCCATGGCCACCACCGTGTCCCCATTCAACACCACCCAAACGTCTGCACGAAGACGCCGCGTTAACTCCCTCAACCCCCCGCCAGTCCCCAATAACACCTCCTCGTGGGAAACAACCAAACCAAGCCCCAACCGCTCCGCCTCCACCCTCGCCACCGCCTCCATCTTCTGAGCAAGGTGGTGCACATTCACGCCCACTTCGCGTATGCCTGCCTTGGCCAACAAAGCCATGGGAAAACGCAACAGCGGTTGGCCCAACAACGGAATCGCCGGCTTGGGCCACCTGGAGGTCAGTGCACCCAGCCGCCTACCTTCGCCTGCGCATAACACCAAACCAGCTGCTTTCATGCAAACTCCGGCAACCAACGCGAAAGCAAACCCTGCAACCCGGACAACTCCGGCAAATGACTGAGCGCTATACGTGCATAACGCAAGGAGGCGGGAATGAAAGGAAGAAAACCAGGGTTCTTCTTCTGGCGCGCAATATATTCAAAACGAGCAGCATCTTTGAGTTTGCGTTGGACTGTCAACAACTCAAACTCCTGCACAAAAGCCTTCTCATCCATGCTTTCACCCGAGTGTCTGGCAAAACAAGTTATATAGTGCCTTATCATCTTCAATACAAAGTCAGGCTCCAACTCAATGTAGCTGTCTCTCAACAAAGCCACCAAGTCATAGGCCCGCGGCGCCAACAAAGCGTCCTGAAAGTCAATGAGGTGCCACCGGCCTCGCTTCAACATGAGGTTGCGACTTTGAAAGTCACGGTGGCTAAACCCTCGCGGCAAAGCAGCCAACCTGCATGCCAATGCCTCAAAACACTCCAACAACGCCGCATTGTCTGCCGCCGTGCGCGGTAGGGTGCTCCATATGTCAAGGCCCCACTCGCGAAAATGCTCCAGCTCCCACATATAAAGCGCCTTGTCAAATTCACGCCTAAACCCAAGACAGTCCGACGAAGGCGCTTTCTCCGCACGCGCACGCAACTGCGCCAATAAGTCCGTCAACGCAACATAACTGGCTTCCAATGCGCCCGGGTGCTGCTTCAAATGCACCTCCAACGTTGTGTCTCCCAAATCCTCAAGCAACATCATCCCCCGCGCTTCGTCAAAACAAAATACCGCGGGTACAGGCATCCCCAAACCTTGCAAATAACGGTGGACGTTGAGAAAGGGAAGCTCCTCGGTGGAGGGTTGAGTCCCCCCCTCCTCGCTTTGCTTCAAACCCTCCTTCGGCATTCGCATAACAACCCAGGAGTCCTCCCCCTCTGCCCCTCCTGGAAGGACTATGCGAAAATAGGAGCGAAGCGACGCGTCCTGCTTGAGTCGAACAACTTGGGCACCCAAAACCTTGAGCCCCACGGCCTCTTCCACCAGCCCCCTCATCTGCGCTTCTTCGTCTTTCATGTCAAACACCCGCCTTTGGACAAATAAACCTGCTGCCTCCTGGGGAATACATAGGCAAAGGCAAAGCCACACGCAAGTTTCTGAAAACTTAGTTCCTCTCCCACCACAAAAAACGACTCTCCCCCGGAAACAAATGCTCCAACTGCTCAAACTCCGCCTTCTCCCCTCGGAAAACCTCTATGGTGGCCTGGCATGCACTTTTCAACTTCAGCTGCGTTATGCTGGGTGGGACTTCCAGCCACTCCTTGCTGCTCAGCTGAAGCCCTGTGCCCTCTATGCTGACGGTACATGCCTCCCCAGCAACCATACGTATGTAGCGGTAGGCCTCCTTGCGCTTCTCCAAAACATTCCATAACCTCGGCGGCGGGCCCTCCTTCTCCGCCTTCGCCCTCGCCTCCGCCTTGTGCTTTTCTCGCGCACGCACAAAACAATGCTTGGGCAACCCATGGGCGTCGTCGGACTTCTCTAGGCGCTCCAACTCAAAAGGCGAAAGCAACAACATGAGTGCACATTGTTGGGAGACACGCTCCTGCCACTGTACATATTTTTGGAGAATGCAAAACCCACAACGCAACTCTTCACCCGTCCCGCCTTCTGCCTGCCGCCCCCCGTCCAAAGCACGCAAAATGGCCCAAGCATCCGGCCGAGTGCACTGGCAAATACGCAACTCCTTGGAAACAAGAAAGCCCGTGGCATGGTCCGGGTTCGCCTCCATGTCCCTAAACTTCTGCGCAAGCAAAGCCCACCTCTCACGCAAACTCTCGGAGTCGGACATAGGCGGAGAAGGCGAGGGCGAGGGGGTAGAAGAGGGCACACCCGTGGAGTGTATTTCCGGCACAGGTATGGGCTGTCCATGTACATGGGCAATGCCCCATACAACGGTTGTTGCCAAACCAAACCAAAACACTTTTCTCAAAGTGCCCTGTAGTCTATGCGCAAACCCCCCACCAACAGAAGCAAAAGCTTTCTTTTCATCCCCAGGGGGTATTTCAACCGTACTCCTTCCACACACTTCTTCCTCACACTCCTTTCACGCACTTTCTTCCACGCACTTCTTCCACGCACTTTCTTTCGCACTTCTTCTGCCCCCTCCCCCTGTTGGCCTTTCCCCCCTCGGGTGGGGGGTTGTCGCATTGCATAGGCACTATGGAAGCCCACTGTACCTGCTGAAGCTTGTGGGGGGGTGTTTGCTGCACTCACCCCAGGGGGGGCCCTGGCCAGGTGTACGGGCCATTTTGAGGGGGTGGGGTGAGGGCCGGAGTTTGTTGGGG
>WQTM01000153.1 GCA_009786315.1 Pseudomonadota bacterium
TTTTTTTTTGCGCGCGCAAAAAAAAAGTGACTCGCCGAAGAGGCGAAAACCTGCCCGGAGGGCAAAAAAGCGCGGGCCGCATGGCCCTTAAAAGCATAATTCAGTTGAGAGAGGCCCGGGCCGCATGGCCCTTAAAAACATTCTCAGTTAAATAAACCCGCCCCAATGGGCAAAAAGAAACGTTTCAAAAAAAGGCCCGGGCCGCAGGCCCAAAAAAAACATTCTCAGTTGGCAACAGAACCCCGCCCCAATGGGCAAAATTTATTGACGACACTGCCTAGACTTTTTGTGTACGGATAAGGCGTTCACTCAAGGTGCGGCAGAAGCTACAGAAGGTGGCTTCTGCGCTGGAGGGGGGGAGGGTCCATGGTGGGTACATGGCGCAGCGTGGGTCCAAGCAGTGGTGGAGTCCGAAGTTATGGCCCAGCTCGGAGATAGCGAGGCGAAAAATTTGTTTTTGTAGGGGTTCTATTTCTTCGTTGGGGGGGAGGCTGAGCAGGGCGCGCATGCTTTTATAGTGGCTAAGGCCGAGGGTAGGGAGCTCTCCCGTCAAGAGTTTGCGTGGTTGCAGTTTTCGTTGTGTGAGATAGAGCGTACGGTCTTTAGGCAAGCCATCCACTTTGGGGGCGGAGGAGAGCAGCAGGTGGCCATCGACAGGCTCTTCGTTTCCCAGGGGCCAGTCCACTTGTCCTATATATTCGCAGCCGATGCCGAAGGAAGTATACAAATGGCGTTGGAGGGCCTTGAGGAATTGGGGTTCATATTCTTCGAAGTGGGCGATGCGAATCATAAGGGCACTTTTTTCTTTGAAGGGGAGCCCGGGGTGGATTTATTGGTTTTGCGAGAGGGTTTAGGCGGGGTGGATTTGGTTTGTTTGGGTTTGGTTTGTTTTTTCAGTTTAGGAGGGGGGGTGTTTTGTGGGGTTGCCGTGGGCATTTCCTCTTCTATTTCCGTTGGGGATTCTTCTTCGGGAGTTTTGAGGAATTCGGTTTCTTCCAAGGAGAGCAAGTCTGCCTCCAGAGGGGATTCGAGGCCAAGTTGGAACTCTTCAGGGGTACGGCGTGGGCGGGCTTTGCCGACGGGGAACAAGACGAGGTCGACGCTGTCCTCTGCGTCACACGGCTCCACGCCCAGGGAGATGGCCATTTCCTCGACGAGCATGCCGCGAGCGTTGTTATAGAGCTCTCTTTCCTTATTGGGCAGTGGGCGCAACTCAGAGAGGACTTGAAGGGCTTTGACGACTTCGGCCAAGCCCAGGAGGCTTCCGCGGGCCATATGCTCCGTATTGGTACGAGCGCGTGTTTTCCAGTCCAACGAGGCTTTGTCGCTGTTGGACTTAAGGAATTCGAGCATGTCCAGCACTTCGTTGGGGGTGGCGACTTTGCGCAGTCCGACGCTGAAGGCTTTGCTGATGGGCACCATGACTTTGGCCCCGTCTATTTGGCGGACGAGGTGGATGAAGAGGAGTTTTTGGTTGGCGACTTCCTTCTCTTCAATACCGCTAATATTGCACAGTCCCTGGTTTGGATAGACGACGGCCTCTCCAATGGAGAATGGAAGTGGAATGTCTTCGGACATAGAGGCCTTTCCTAGGGGGTTATGCAGAGGAGCACTTTTTTTCATATTCCTATTTCAGGAGTTAGAGAAGAAGTTGGAAAAAAAAGTGGAAAAAGTGGAGGGGTTTTTCCAAAGATGGGATGAAAAGTGGAAAAAAGTGGAAAATAGTGGATAAAGGGCCCAAAAGAAGAAGAGGAGGAGGAGGGGTGTGAGGAGGGTGTGGAGGTAGGCAAAGCGAAGGAGAAGAAAGGGTGGTTTGTGTTTCGCGGCGTATACGAGCACCAGATAGACGCCAAGGGGCGCACCAGTTTTCCCTCGAGGATGAGGGAGATACTGTTGGCCTCGAGTGAGGACAAACTCATTGTGACGACGGCGTTGGATGCTTGTTTGCATGCCTACCCTCTCAAGGAGTGGGAGCAATTGGAGCAGGCGTTGGGGAGAAGGAACCCGATGGAGATAGGGGTGAAGACGCTCATGCGTCTTTATGTTGCGAATGCGCAGGAATGTGCGCTCGACAGGCTGGGGCGCATATTGCTTCCACAGGTTTTGCGCTGTCATGCGCGGTTGGAGAAGGAAGTGTTGTGGGTAGGGATGGTGAGGGTCATTGAGCTTTGGTCCAAGGAGGGGTGGGAGGAGGCGCAGAAGGAGGCGCGAGAGGCGGTGGATTCGGCCTCCATACAGAACGTTTTGGCGGAGTTGCGTCGCAGTTGAAAGGAGAGTTAGTTGAGCCCCTTGCCATTGGTATTTTCGATTGAGGCAGATGGTGTAGCCATTGCGCGTTTAGAGGGGGAGATTGGCTGCGAGGAGGTGGAGGGGATGGTGGATGCTTTTGCGCGTTTGGTTGCGCGTGGCATTTTTGAGTTTGTGGTGGATTTTTCAGAAGTTGCGCATGTGGACTACCGAGGCCTGCGTGCATGGGTATGTTTTGCGCAGGCGTTGAAGAGGCAAGGGGGGGAGATGAAGGTTTGCGGCATGTCCCCCTATATTTATGCCATTTTTTGCTCTGCAGGGGTGCAAGAAGCCTTTGACTACTATGAAGGCATTTGGCCTGCGCATGCTGCTTTTAGCGGCCTTTCTATGGGGCCTCGGGGTGTATTGGAGGCAGAGCGGAAGCAAAGCTTTCGTTTTGAGAAGGTACTGTGAGAAGCGGGGGCTTCGCGGAGGGCAGTGGGGAGCACCGGAGTGTTTTATTGGAGGAGGTGTTGAAGGTGCTGACTCCGAAGCCGGGCAAGAGAATAATAGATGCCACTTTAGGAGCGGGTGGGCACACGGAGGCTTTGCTTTTTTGTGGTGCGCAGGTGATGGCGATAGACCAGGACGAGCAGGCGCTTCGGTTTTGTGAGCAGCGCCTTCAAAGTTTCGGCTCCCAACTTGAAACGGTGCATGGGAATTTTGCTGAAGTTTTGGAAGCGGGCATAGAGCCCTGTGACGGGTTATTAATGGACTTGGGTATTTCCTCGAGGCAGTTAGACGCGAGGGAGAGGGGGTTTTCATTCCAACGAGAGGGCCCCTTGGACATGCGTATGTCCCAGGAGGGGCAGACGGCAGCCGAGTTGATTGCCCATTTGGACGAGAAGCGTTTGGCTGTTGTTTTGAGGGTGTTTGGTGAGGAGCGTTTTGCCCATGCCATTGCGCGCCAGTTGAAGCAGCGGCTTCCGCAGACGACGTTGGAAGCGGTTTCTTGCATTGAGAGTGCGGTGCCCAAGGCCCACTGGCCCCGAAAAATTCACGTTGCGACGAAGTCCTTCCAAGCTTTGCGCATAGCCGTCAACAGGGAGTTAGAGGCATTGGAGGGGGCGTTGGGAAGCATACCCAAATGTCTCAAAGTGGGGGGGGTGGTTGCCATTATTTCCTTTCATTCCTTGGAAGACAGGTTGGTGAAGCAAGCTTTTTTGAAATTCAGCGGGAGGGAGCCGCTTTTGGCGGCGCAAGCCCGTTTGCCGATAAGGGGTGAATGGGCGAGGGAGGCTGCTTTTGCTTTGTTGACGCCCAAAGCCATTCGTCCCTCGGAGGAGGAAGTGGCCCAAAACCCACGTGCGCGCAGTGCGAAGCTGCGTGCCATTCAAAGGTTGGTTTGAAATGGCGCTGGTAATTTCCAAACGTTATGGAGTGACGCTGAGTGGCATTGTTTGGGAAATATTGCCGTGTCTTTTTTTATGGGGGGCCATTGTTGCTTTGGGGGTGGTTTATGTGTCCTCTCACGTGATGGCGGTGAAGATGGGCTATGAGCTTTCCACGTTGGAGCAGCAGAACCAGAAGCTTGAGCGTGAGCATGCCATGTTGAAGTTGGAATTGACGACGCTGAAGTCTCCCACGCGGCTTGAGAAGCTGGCGAAGGAGCGGGAGGGGATGGGAATTCCCGCGCCAGGCAGTGTCATTCGCCTGGAGTCACCATGAGTTTGCGGGATGTCAAACGCATTTCTGCCCACTCCATGGTGGAGAAGTCTCCTCAAAAGTGGATGCGCCTTCGTGTGTTTTTGGCAGGCAGCTTTTTTTTGTTGGCGCTTTTGGGTGTTTGGATGCGAGCTGCTTTTTTGCAGACGGAGCAAAACGACAGTTTGAGGAGCATGGCTGAAGAGCAATACCTGCGTGCCATAGAAATACCTGCCAGGAGAGGCCTTATTGTCGACAGGCATGGTGCTGCTTTGGCCCAGAGTGTGGACGTGGATTCCATTTGGGCAGACCCTCAGTTGATGTTGGAGCTCCCTCAAGCGGCAAAGCTTTTGGCACAAAATTTAAAATTGGAGGAGAAGGAGTTGTTGGCACGCCTCTCACGTGCGCGCAGGTTTGCGTGGATAAAGCGCCAAGCCAGCCAAAGCGAGGTAGCCAAAGTCCAAGCGCTCAGCCTACCGGGGGTACATTTTGCCAAGGAGCCCAGGCGTTATTACCCGCACAGGGAGTTGGCGGCCCACCTCATAGGTGTTGTCGGCATAGACGGGCATGGTTTGGAGGGCATTGAGTTGGTGTATGAGAGGGAGCTTTCGGGTGAAAACATTCGGCGTGAAAACATTCGGGATGCGAAGGGCCGGAAGTTGGCGACAAACCCCCTTGAAAACTGGAGTGCGCTGGAGGGGGCCAAGGTTTTTCTCAGCATAGACAGGAACATTCAGAGGATTGCTGAGAAGGCGCTTTTGAGGGCCGTGGCAGAAAACCAGGCCATTGCCGGAATGGCAGTGGTGATGGATGCCAAGACGGGGGAGCTGTTGGCCATTGCCAACCACCCCCCTTTCAACCCCAACCTTGCGACAGGTGTCCCCAAAGCCGCTTTGCGCAACCGTGCTTTGGTGGACTTGTTTGAGCCGGGCTCCACCTTCAAACCGTTTGTGGTTGCCGCGGCCATGGAGGGGCAACACATAAAGGCCGACACGCTTTGGGACTGTGAGAAGGGCCGCTGGTTGGTGGGGAAAAAAGTCATCCACGACACCCACCCCTACAAACAGTTGACGACGCACCAAGTTTTGCAAGTATCCTCCAACATAGGTATTGGGAAGATAGGGCAAGTTTTGGGGCGTGAAAAATTACATGAATATGCAAAAAAGTTTGGTTTTGGGGAAAAGCCGCAGACAGGGCTACCCGGGGAGGCGAGGGGGTTGTTGCCCTACCCTCAAGCGGAGGTGGCTTTGGTGAACCAGGCCTTTGGGCAGGGCCTGAGCGTATCCGCAATCCAAATGGTTGCAGCCTATGGTGTTTTAGGGAATGGGGGGGTATTGATGCAGCCCTATATGGTGTCAAAGGTTGTAGACGCGGAGGGAAATGTCCTATTCGAAAATCATCCCCAAGCCGTCCGGCGTGTTATATCAGAGTCCACAGCGAAGTCTGTTGTTTCCATGTTGGAAAGTGTGGTTGAAAAAGGAGGAACAGGAACGCAAGCCAAACTAGAAGAATACCGTCTTGCAGGCAAAACGGGGACGGCCCAGAAGGCGGATTTGGTAGCGCGGGGCTATTCAGACAAGCGAATTGCTTCTTTCATGGGGCTGGCGCCGGCGGATGAGCCGCGTTTGGTGATAGCGGTGGTTGTGGATGAGCCGAAGACAGAAGTATTCGGAGGGCGGGTGGCGGCCCCGGTTTTTCGGGAGATTGCTGCGGAGGTGTTGCCTTATTTGGGGGTTTCTCCCATAAAAATGCCACAAGCAGCCTCTCCTGTGGCAATGTTAGCGGATGCTTCCGAGGTGCCACTCAAGTCTGCGGTTGTTGAAGCCATTAAGCATATGCAGGCCATAACAGACGAGGGAGAAGAAGAAGGTTGGGTGAGAGTCCCGGACGTTCAAGGGCTTTGGGGGCGACAGGCAGTTCAACAAGTGTTGTCATTGGCGTTAACGCCACACATTTATGGGAGTGGAAAAGTTGCAATGCAAAAACCACCTGCTGGAGTTTTGGCCCCGAGGGGCGCACAGGTTTTATTGGAATTAACAACCCCTGTTTCCACAGTTTCGCGTTGAAGCGTTGAAAGAAATGATACATGAAGCTTAAAGATCTCTTGGCAGGCACAGGTGTTGACGCTGCCCTAAGTTCGAAAGTCAAAGCTGAAGTCCAAGGGCTTTGCATGGACTCGCGCAAAGTGAAGGAGGGCTGTCTCTTCATTGCGCTCCCCGGCCTACACACAGATGGTGCTGCGCACATAGCCGAAGCCATTAGCCGTGGTGCGCTGGCTGTTGTCAGCGAGAAGGTGTTGGGGGAGACGAAAGTCCCCTCCTTTGTGGTTTCCTCGGCGCGCAAGGCTTTGGCCATTGCGGCAGCCAACCACTATGGGCGCCCCGCGGACTCTTTGGATTTGATAGGTGTGACAGGGACGAACGGCAAAACGACGGTGGCGTGGCTGGTGGAGTCCATTTGTGCAGCCGGCGGCTCCTCCACAGGTTTGTTGAGCACCATTGTCAACCGCTATGCGGGCAACGCTTTTGAGCCCAACTACACGACACCGGAGCCCATGGAGTTGCAAGGCTATTTGCGAAAAATGGTGGACGCCGACGTGGAGACGGCGGTGATGGAAGTCAGCAGCCATGCCCTCACGCAGGAGCGTGTGCACGGACTGACATTCCGCTCCGCCGCCTTCATGAATTTGTCCAGAGACCATTTGGACTACCACAAGGACATGGAGGACTATTTCCAAGCCAAACGCAAACTCTTCACCGAAAACCTCTCCCAGGGCGGCGTGGCCATTGTCTCCGCCGAAGACAGCTATGCCTCGCGTATTTATAACGAGTTTCGCGTTGGGCGCCGCACCTCCTGGAAATTTTCCGTTGAAGACAGCGCCGAGTTGTTTGCTGCGAATGCAAGCTTCAGCGCAGAAGGCATTGTGGCCACACTGAAAACACCGGCAGGGGACATTCCCATAAAAAGCAGCCTCCTGGGCCCACACAACCTTGAAAACATTATGGCCGCAGCGGGGTTGACATTGTCACTTGGGTTTTCGCGCAAGGACGTGCAGACAGGCGTTGAAAACATGAAGCACATTCCCGGCCGCATGGAAAAAGTGGAGGCCAATGGGGTGACGGCCTTGGTGGATTTTGCCCACACGGATGCGGCCCTGCGCAGTGTTTTGCTGTCCGCCCGAAAAATGTGCACAGGCAAGTTGATGGTGGTGTTTGGCTGCGGGGGAGAGAGGGACACCGGCAAACGCTCTCTCATGGGAGAGGTTGCCGCAGAAATTGCCGACTTGCCCATATTGACAACCGACAACTCTCGCGGAGAAGACGCCGAGGACATTGTTGCGCAAATTGTCCCCGGGCTTGAAAAGCACAACCTGCGAAGGGTGAGTGTGGCCAAAGTCCGCTCCGGCGAGCGCGGCTACATTATAGAACTCAACCGCGCCCAAGCCATACAAACGGCCACCTCCCTGGCAAAACCCGGTGACCTCATTCTCATTGCAGGCAAAGGCCATGAGCGCTACCAGGAGTGTGACGGCATACGCGAGCCATTCAGCGACTTAGAGGAAGCGCAGAAAGCCCTCCAGGGAAACTAAGGCATGGCCTGCTTTTCTCTTGCAGAAGTGGTGTCCGCAACCCAAGCAAGGCCAGTGGGCAACCCGGCTTTGGCGGCACTCGAGGGGTTTTGTTTCTCCAGTGTCTCCACCGACACGAGGACTTTGTCCCCCGGCGCCCTCTTTATAGCCCTCCACGGGCAAAAATATGACGGGCAAACCTTTGTTGTACAGGCGGCCCAAAAGGGGGCAAGAGGGGCCTTGCTGGGGCCTGGGCCTATGCCCCAGGGGGGGGTACCCCCAGGCTTTATGCTGCTGGAGGTGGAGGACACCCTCAAAGCCCTGGGCCAACTGGCCCTCTTCCACCGCAAACGTAACCCCCTCCCCCTGGGTGCCATTACGGGCTCCAGCGGAAAAACCACCACCAAAGAGTTGGTGGCTTCCATTTTGAGACAGCGCGGCAAAGCCTTGGCCACCGAAGGCAACCTCAACAATGAAATTGGCCTCCCGCTGACTTTGCTGGGTTTGTCCGCCCAACAGCATTGGGCCGGCGTGGTTGAAATGGGCATGAGCAACCCCGGCGAAATTTCTCGGCTGGCAAACATGGCTTTGCCCGACGCGGGGCTGATTAGCTCCATCCACCCAGCCCACCTCGCCGGCTTGGGCAGCCTTGAGGCCGTTGCCCATGCCAAGGGAGAATTGTTTGAAGCCTTGCCACCCAAAGCAACAGCCCTCATATGCCTGGACGAGCCGAAAATTGTGGCGCAAGCGCGACGTTGTGTGGCCCAACAATGCCTCTATGGCAAAAGCCCAGGGGCGGACATACGCCTGGTGGGCATAACCCCCCAGGGGGAGGAGGGGCAACATTTACGCTGGGAATACCAGGGGAAGGTGGTGGAGGCACACCTGCATTTGCTGGGGGAACACAACGCGCTGAATGCGACAGCCGCTTTGGCCATGGCCCTGGTGTTGGGCTGCGACACCCCCCAGTGCATACAAGGCATAGAGGCTGCCAAAGCCGTACCACGCCGTTTGAGTTTGCGCCAAGGGCCCTCAGGCACACGCATATTGGACGACTGCTACAACGCCAACCCCGCCTCCATGCAGGCCGCCATATATACCGCCACCCAACTGGCCTCCCCCTCCCCCCCCCTGTTGGCCCTGGGAG
>WQTM01000154.1 GCA_009786315.1 Pseudomonadota bacterium
AGCCGTTTTTGAGGAACTTTTTGGGCGAGCAAAAAGTTCCCCGCCGGAGGCAAAATGCCCGAAGGGCGAAAAAGCGCGGGCCGCAGGCCCAGAGAGAACAATGCCCGGAGGGCGAAAAAAACCATTTCAAAAAAAAGCCCGGGCCGCATGGCCCTTAAAAATATTGTCAGTTAAATAAAACCCCGCCCGAAGGGCAAAAAGAAACGTTTTTAAAAAAAAGCCCGGGCCGCAGGCCCAGAGAGAACAATGCCTGGAGGGTGAAATTTATGGACGACACGGCCTATGCTTGTTTGGAAATATTCTCTCCATGGCAACCTGTGAGTGCGCGGCCGGAGGCGGCGGGGAGAGGGGGGAGGCCTTGCCACTGCAGCTGTTTGTCCAATGCTTTTCCGTCTATTACCTGGGTTTGCGCCCATATGTCCCCCTTCCTCCAGCCCAAGGGCTCCCTCCATATGCGCCAACTCTCCAATAGGCCATAGAGCAAAAACCCTACCCCCACGGCCACCCGCCCAATGCCTTGCAAGGAGTGCAAAGTCAGCAACAAACCCCAGGCCGTGTTGCGCAACAAACTCTCGCGGAAACGCGCATGCCGCCGAGTCGGTATATGCACCACCCTTATGCCGAAAATACGCTTGCCGGGACTTTGCCCACCCCAGAGGCCATCGGCAAACAACAAATAGAGCATCGCCAATATAACCCCCAAATTTTCCAGGCAAAATATGAGTACGCCTGCCCATAAAAAGTCCACCAGCCGCGCGCCCCCTCGCAGCCATAATGAGGCTTTGGGGTAGGGAGAGTTTTCGTCTTCCCTCACCAAACGCAACTTCCGTTTGGAGGACAAAACACCCCCTCGCCTCCGGTTCTCAACATGCGTGTCGGGTTGTTGTACGCTCATAGGAAACCTTCGCCTCAACGTTTATAGCACCTTCAACAAAACAAAACACCGGAGTCACCATGCCCATAGAGTCCTTCACCCACTTTCAACCCTCTGTCCACCCCCTCTCCTTTCTCCACCCCTCCGCCCTCCTTATTGGGGAGGTATACATTGAGGAGGCCGTCTCCGTTTGGCCCTATTGCGTGTTACGCGGAGACTGCGGCGCTCTATATGTGGGCAAAGGCTCCAACCTCCAAGAGTCCTGCATTCTACACGCCACCACCCACCTCTCTTCTGTCCAAATAGGGGAAAATTGTACGGTGGGGCATAGGGCCCTCCTCCATGGGTGTAGGGTGGGGGAGGGCTGTCTTGTGGGCATGGGCGCCATCCTCTTGGACAACTGCCAAATAGGCCCCTGGAGCATTGTCGGCGCAGGCACACTCGTGCCCGCTAACAAAACATTCGCACCGCGCTCCTTGTTGGTGGGCTCCCCCGCTCGCGTCGTCCGCCCACTCACGGACGAGGAAGTGGAAAACCTCCAACTCTCCGCCCAAAACTATTGGAAACTCGCGCAAACCTATTTGCAACAGGCCGCTTCCAAGCAAAATGGAGCGCCCTAAAACGCACCGCTTGAGGCACGCCGTTTGAGGCAACTTGGCAGGGGGGTTTTAGCTTCGCAAAAACCCCGTCCGGCTTAGGTTGCTGGCCTCTATGTCCTCCACGCCCCCTACTTCAAAACCTTCTTGAAGTCTGGAATTCTCCGGCACCTTGTTGGGTTTGCTCAATATGCCATGTTGCTTCAACAGCCGCCTAAAATTGGAGCGGTCCACTTCTGCCGTCCTGGCTGCCAGAGAAATGTTGTTGCCACTGCGCTCCAGCAATACACTCAAATAGCGCCGCTCAAAAGCATCCCTCGCCAAACGCTTGGCTTGCGCATAGGGCAGGTGCGCAAGGCTGAAAACCTCAAACTCCCCCGCTGCCTTCTGTACACGCAACACCTCCCTCGGCAAATCCTCCACATCCACCACCTCCTTGCTGCAAAGGACGAGGGCCCTCTCTATAACGTTCTCTAACTCGCGTACGTTCCCCTCCCATCGGTTGCATGTCAACGCCTCCATCGCCTTCGGCGAAACCTTCACCATCTCCTTCCTCAGCTTCCCTGAGTATATTTTGAGGAAATGGTGTACCAGCAGGGGAACGTCTTCGGGCCTGTCGCGCAGAGGGGGGAGGGTTATGGGAATGACATTCAACCGGTAAAACAAATCCTCGCGAAACTTCCCCTGCTCCTTGGCTCGCTGCAAATCCACATTGGAAGCAGCAATCACCCGCACGTCCACCCGCGTGGACTCGTTGGCCCCCACCCGCTTCACCTCCCCCTCCTGCAATACACGCAACAAACGTACTTGGGTTGCCGCGGAAATGTCCCCTATCTCATCCAAAAAAATGGTCCCCCCATCGGCTGCCTCAAACAAACCCTTCTTGTTGCCTGTGGCCCCCGTAAAAGCACCTCGTATGTGGCCAAATAACTCACTCTCCAACAAAGTGTCCGTCAAAGCAGAGCAGTTGACTGCTACAAAGGGCTTCCCCTTGCGGGGACTCCTGTAGTGTATGGCTTGGGCTACCAACTCCTTGCCCGTCCCACTCTCCCCTTGAATGAGGACGGTGGCCGTCGAGTGACTGACGGTTTCTACCAACTTGAAAACTTGACGCATCTGCTGAGACTGGCCAACCAAATTCTCAAACTGGTCGCGTGCATTCAACGCCTTCTCCAATTCGCGTGTCCTGTCATAAAGCGCTTTCTTCTCCGCAGCACGACGGACGGACATTAACAATACGTCAATGTCCTCGAATGGCTTCGTTAAATAGTCATAGGCCCCCATCTTCACCGCCTCCACCGCCGTCTCCACCGTACCATAGGCCGTCATCATCAACACCTCAACGTCGGAGCGGGCTTGCTTTATGGCTTGCAATAACTCCATCCCAGAAAAGTTGGGCATCTTTATGTCAAACACAGCCACATCTATGCTGGCATCCTTGAGCGCCGCCAGCGCCTCCACTGCATCATCTATTGCCACCACTTGGTAACCATCCATCTGCAAAATCTCCTGGACAGCCCGGAGTACAATTTTATCATCGTCCACAACCAGCACTTTCGTGTTGCTCTGCGTTATCATGGCCTCTTCGTCTCTTGAAATTGCGCCGGAAAGAAAACCCAAAATGTTGTTCCCACCCCCACTTCACTCTTCACCTCAAACTTCCCACCATGCTCGCTGACAATTTGGTAGGCAATGGACAAACCCAAACCCGTCCCCTTGCCCACAGGCTTCGTCGTAAAATGAGGCTCAAAAATATGCGACAAATGCTCCTCGGGAATCCCTATCCCATCGTCGCTGACACTCACAAAACAGTAGTCCTCCCTCTGCCCTACCTTCACACTCAGCGTCCCAATACCGTCCTTGAGGGCATAAAGCCCATTCTGCAATAACCCCAAAACAATTTGCCCAATCTCCCCAAAATTGCCGTCTACGTGCGGAAGGTTCGGCTCAACAGAAAACTCAACCGTTAGCTTCGGAAAGTCGATAGCCTGCGCCCTAAACAACACCACCACATCCTCTACGCAACGCCCAAAGTCCACCAGTCGCTTGTCCTCCGGCCGAGACTTGCGGCTGAATTGCAGCAAACTCTCCACAATCCTCTTGCAACGAAGCGCACTCACTTCCATCAACCCCAATAACTCCATGTCCTTGGTACTCCGCCCATTTCCTCGCTTCA
Source organism: Pseudomonadota bacterium (assembly GCA_009786315.1). Lineage (GTDB taxonomy): Bacteria > Myxococcota > Myxococcia > Myxococcales > Myxococcaceae > WRKR01. Next base: position 3,647 of record WQTM01000154.1, read on the forward strand.
TCAGTTGCACAAATGCCAATATTCCTGACAAAGGATTGTTTATCTCATGCGCCACCCCGCCTGCAAGACGCCCCATCGCCACCATCTTCTCCGCTTCTGCCAATCGCCTCTGCATCTCTCTCTCCTCGGATATGTCACGGTAACTACAAATGGATATCTTCCCTGACTCCATGGGGTATACTTTTAGATCGATGGTTCTGTTGTTCTGCCGAATCTCCGCCTGCAACCCCTTCTCCAGAAAGAAACTCTCCTTCTCCTTTGACAAAGGACAACCCTCACAAGCCGTGTCCCTCCCAAAAAGAAAAGCAAAACAACGTTGGTACCCTGAAACTTCACTCACTTCACGCTGCGCGTACTGCGCATAGGCACGGTTAATACGACGTAAACGCAAATCCTTCGTCTCCACAAGCGCCAACGGCGTCTCTATCGCGTCAAAAGTCGTCTCCCACTCACGCTTCGCAGCGCTTAATTGCTGCGTCCTCTCAAAAATCTTCTGCTCAAGCTTGAGGTTGAATGCCTGTAACTCCGCCTTCTCCCTGTCAACTACCCCGCTAAAATGCTCACTCTCAAACGCGTATTGCTTGAAGGCACTTTGCACCGTTAGAAAAAACTGCCTCTCATTCCATGGCTTGAAAATAAACCGGAAAACCAATGCCTCTAGGGCCAGGTTGTGCGTCGCAAGCTGCTCCAGCAAACTCGTCAATACAATGCATTGTACCTTCGAATCCGCCTCGTGCACCTTCGACAGAAATACCACCCCGTCCATCCCCGCCATTTGGCAATTCGAAATCACCACCTGAGGCTTCACCCTGTGAAATACCTCCAACGCCTCCTCCCCTCCGCATGCCGTGTGTATCGCCCAATTGCCCGCCTTCATGATTCGACATACCACATTCAAAACATTTTCATCATCATCCACTACCAATAGCCCACCCTCAGAATAAGCTGCAAAATCAGACGTCAAAGCTATCTCCTGAGCTAAGATGTTTTTTAGAACTTTCATATAACAGAACGAGACAAGTCGGCTGAGTTCGTACAAAAATGAATCCGCAAAAAGTATATACTTAAAGCCCCCATGCCCACTCAACATGGCCTCTTTCGAGAAACAATTCTTCTTGGAATATAGGAAACATTCTAACGGACTGCTACGTCGCTTGCAAAAAAATACCTCCCATTTTATCCCCTTCTCGCCCAAAAGCCAACCCCAACCTCCTTATCCCCCTACACTTTTCTTCAACCCGGCCCCGGACATATACCCCCCCTCCTCCTCGGTTCTACTTCCACATCAGCAAACCCCTTGCACACAACCCCAACTCCCGCTAAAAGGCCAAACTGCATTCCTTGGCCAGGTAGCTCAGCTGGTTAGAGCGGCGGTCTCATAATCCGCAGGTCGTCGGTTCAAGTCCGACCTTGGCCATAAAGAGTTTCAGAAAGTCCCCCAAATAATTCCCGCCCGGCCTTGGGGCTTTGGCTTTGCTCTTGGACAGCCATACAAGCTCTACAACCTTTACGTCAATACCATCGAATATCCACATAGACATATCACCGAACATACGGTGTTGCAACACCTAATTGAAGCCTGAAATCCATACCAACTCTTGCCGATGAAACCTTACATTGGCTTGCCATTGTCTGTCGCCTGAGGACAAAGAAAAAACCTCTCCCGAGGGAGGGGGCCGAGGGGGCGGGGGCCTTAGCCCCCCAGGGGAGGGGCTTCGTCTTCGGTGGGGGCCCAGCGTTGTCTGGCGGGCACCTGAAGCAATATATGCTCCGGCAGCAGGCACCCGCTGAGGGCGCCGCCATAGACGCAACCTGTATCCAGGCCCGTGGCCCAGGGGTATCTCTGCAGTTGGCGCCTCGCGTCGTGGCCGAAAAAAACATGCGGTGGCCCCTGCCAAAGCTTGGCCCAGGGCGTGCCATTCAACGTGGAGGTGGGGTTGCCCGCGCTGTCCATGGAGCGCAGCGTCATCATCGTCTCAGGGTTTTGTTTTTCCAGCGCAAGGCCCGGCACAAAACCCGCGTGCACCGCAACGTGTTTGTCATCCACAGGCAGCCAGAGGGGCAGGCTTTCAAGCAGCTGCCAGTCCTCCTCGCCAAAAGTATGCGCCAGGGCCTTCAGTTTTGGGAAGCGCTGGGGCTCTCGCCTATAGCGCAGCAGGTGAAAGTCATGGTTGCCGCGTACAGCCTTGGCCTTCCACTCGCGCATGCGGCGCAGCACCCCCACGCTGTCGGGGCCCTTGGCCACCATGTCCCCTACCAACACCAAAGGTTCCCCCTGGCGCAGGCCAGAGAGGCGCAACAAGTCGTCAAACTCTTGGAGGCAGCCGTGTATGTCTCCGACAACGAGTGTATGCATGCTTCTGCAATAGTCGGAGTTTACAGAGCTTTCCAGGTTTTTTTAAACAAGCAGGGCACCCAAGTGGTATGAGCGCGCCTTATGTGAGAGATTTTTAAAGAAAACCCTTGAAAGGGCGGGTATGGTGGGGGAGTTTGGGGTGGCACCAACCCAGTCGGTGTATTTGGTTTCTCATGCTATAGGCTGGCTTATAGGAGTCCTTCCTATGAAGCTTCGTATGTTGCTCAAAGTGGAGAAGGTGTCGTGTTTTTAACAGCGCTGTCAGGTAACGCATACAAATTGGATGGTGGGGGGCTTTTTGGACATGCCCCCAAAGCTTTGTGGCAGCAGTGGACGTCGGTGGATGAGAATAACCTCGTCACACTGGCCTGCCATTGTCTGCTGGTGGAGGAGTTGGAGGGCAGGCGGGTGCTGTTTGAGGCGGGCATTGGTGACTTTTTTCCGTCCAAACTCAAGGAGCGCTATGGTGTTTTGAGCGAGGGCTATGCTTTGCTTGCGGAGTTGGCCAAGCTGGGGCTTGGCGAGGAGGACATTGACGCGGTTGTCCTCTCGCACTTGCATTTCGACCATGCCGGCGGCCTGCTTTCCCTGGACAAGCATGGCAACCGCTCCCTGCGTTTCCCCAAGGCGCGCTATGTCGTCAGCCGTCGCCAATTTGCAAGGGCCGCACACCCTCTTGCCCGCGATGCGGCCTCCTATATTCCCGAGCTTCCGGGGCTGCTTGCCGACAGTGGGCGGCTTTGCCTTGTGGACGAGTTGCGCCTTTCGGACGAGTCTTTGCTGTTGCCCTATGTCCACGTGGAGGAGGCGCAGCTGTCCTGGCTGGGCAAGCATGTGCGGTTTCGCTGCTCCGACGGGCACACGCCGGGGCTTTTGCTGGCGGAACTGAAGCCCACCCAAGGGGGCCCCTCCCTCGTGTTTTCTTCGGACTTGGTTATGGGAAGGCCGTGGATTCACCTGCCCATTTGCTCCGGCCATGAGCGTTTTGCCGAATTGCTGACAGAGGAGAAGGCCCAACTCTATGAAAAACTCCCACAGCTGTTTCTCGCGCATGACGCACAGTGCCCCTTGGTGCAACTAACCCGGGACAACAGGGGCCGCTTCAGCTGGACAGGCGAGCAAACCCAGGTTTGGCGCATGCCGTTTTAGGGCACAGGCAGGGCCTCTCCAACGCATAGGTGGACAAGCCCTGCAAGCCGTGGCAGCCTGCAGGCAGCCTATGAATAGAAGCGCCCTCAAAACCCTGCTTAGCCATGTGCAACAAGGCCAGTTACGTGTTGAAGACGCGCTGGAAGCCCTCTCCTCCTGGCCCTATGCCCAACTCGACGAGGCCCGTGTGGACATTCACCGTTGCTTGCGCCAGGGCTTCGCCGAGGTGGTGTTGGGGGAGTTTAAAACAGCCGCCCAATGCCTTGAGGTAGCCCAGGCCCTGGTGAAGGCGGGACAGTCCGTCCTCATTACACGCCTGTCCTCAGAGAAAGCGGGGCCACTTTTGGAAGCCTTTCCCGCCGCGAGTTATAGCGAGAGGGCGCGGTTGTTTTGGTTGCAGAAGGGGCCTTTGCCGGAGGGGGGGCCGGTGGCGGTGGTATGTGCCGGCACCTCGGACTTGCCCGTGGCCGAAGAGGCAGCGCTGACAGCCGAGGCCATGGGCGCCCAAGTATTTCGGCTATGTGACGTGGGTGTGGCCGGGCTCCACCGCCTGCTGGCTGAGTTGCCCAACCTCCGCAAAGTACATGCCGTGGTGGCCGTCGCCGGCATGGAGGGCGCCTTGCCCACCGTGCTGGGGGGCCTCGTGGAGGTGCCTGTCGTGGCCGTACCTACTTCCATAGGCTATGGCGTGCACCAGGGCGGCATGGCCACCTTGCACACCATGCTGTCCTCCTGCGCCGCCAACGTCAGCGTCGTCAACATTGACAACGGCTTTGGTGCAGGTTTTGTCGCCGCCCTCATTGCACGCCCTCGCCCCCCCCCTACATAAGCGAAAAATTCGGCTGCCCTGTGCTATAGCCATGCCCTATGCACAATGCCCCATGGGAGGAATTGACAGCTTGCGCCAATAAGGCGCGCTTGCACGCTTATGCACCCTATTCCAAACTGCTGGTGGGCGCCGCCGTATGGGCTGGGGGCCGCATTTTTTCAGGCTGCAACGTCGAAAATGCCAGCTTCGGCCTCACCCTCTGCGCGGAGCGCAATGCCCTGGCCCACACCATTGCCCAAGCCGAGCGCCCCAAGGCCCTCCTCCTCCTCGCTGACACCCCCCACCCCATTGTGCCTTGTGGCGCTTGCAGACAGGTTTTGGTGGAGCTTTGCACACCTGAGTTGCCCCTCCTCTGTTGCACCCTCTCGGGGCTCCAACGCCCCCTCCTCCTCTCCCAGTTGCTCCCTTTCGCCTTCGACAAAAGCTTCCTCGGGCCTGCGCCCCGGGCCATTTTTTAAAACGTTTCTTTTTGTCCTTCGGGCGGGGTTTTTTAACTGAGAATGTTTTTTTTGGGCCTGCGGCCCGGGCCATTTTTTAAAACGTTTCTTTTTGCCCTCCGGGCGGGGTTTTTTAACTGAGAATGTTTTTATGGGCCTGCGGCCCGGGCCTTTTTTGAAACGTTTCTTTTTGCCCTCCGGGCATTGTTCTCTCTGGGCCTGCGGCCCGCGCTTTCTCGCCCTCCGGGCATTCTGCCTCCGGCGGGGAACTTTTTGCTCGCCCAAAAAGTTCCTCAA
>WQTM01000155.1 GCA_009786315.1 Pseudomonadota bacterium
TGCCCTCCGGGCATTTTGCCTCCGGCGGGGAACTTTTTGCTCGCCCAAAAAGTTCCTCAAAAACGGCTCCCTCCGGTGGCCCTGCGGGGCTCTGGCCTCACTCGCAACCCTCTTGGGGCTTTCCTCTTCCGCGCCCATCAGCGAGGGTCGCGGGACGCTGTGCAAAATATGGAGGGTGTCAGCAGCAGCTTTTGTGGCCAACCGCCTGCTTCCAGCAGGCGGCTACATAATGCCGCTGGAGTGTCAATTTTGCGTTGCTTTTTGTCAACCCGTGGGTTGACATAAGGTAATGCAAAGTTGGCATATAACTATTTGAAAGCCTCGTGTCGAAGACACGAGGTGGCCACAAATGGAACGGTTGAAGCGTTTCTTGTTTTAGAGTTGTTTTGATTTACATAATAAGGAGAGCGCATGGCGATGGAGGCTTTATATGCGCACTTATTGGCACCCTCTCAAAAAAGGAATGCAGCAACGACTTCGCCTCCTCTGGATATGTCAGCACTTAAACCAAAACTGCCCTAAGCTTTGAAACAAAGCGCGTCTTGTTGCACCTCCACCTCTATGGAGTCCCCGGGAAGAAACGCTCCATTGAGGATTTTAATGGCCAGAGGGTTGAGCAGGTATTTTTGAATGGCGCGTTTGAGTGGCCTTGCTCCATAGTTTGCGTCATACCCGTGTTGCGTCAAAAACTGGCGTGCGCTTGGGGAGATGACAAGTCGCAGGCGTTTCTCGGCCAGGAGTCTGTCCGTGCGTGCCAACTGCAAGCCGATGATTTGGGCAATGTCTTCCGGCTTGAGTGGCTCGAAGACAACAACCTCATCAACGCGATTGAGAAATTCAGGTTTGAAGTGGAGTTTCAATGTTTCTTGGACTTTGGTTTTTGCCTTTGCATCCAAAACGGGGTTTTTTTCTGAAATGGCTTCTTGGATGAGTTGGGCGCCAATGTTGGACGTCATAATGAGGACCGTATTTTTGAAGTCCACCGTTCTCCCTTGGCTGTCCGTGAGGCGGCCCACGTCCAGAATTTGCAAAAGCAGGTTGAAAACGTCCGGGTGGGCTTTTTCAATTTCGTCAAAGAGGATGACGGCATAGGGGCGGCGGCGGACCACCTCGGTGAGTTGCCCTCCTTCGTCATACCCTACATAACCGGGGGGGGCACCAATGAGTCGGGCGATGGAGTGTTTTTCCATATATTCCGACATGTCCATGCGGATGACGGCCTTCTCATCATCAAACAAAAAGTCTGCGAGAGCGACGGCGGTCTCGGTTTTTCCGACACCCGTAGGCCCGAGGAAGATGAAGGAGCCGATGGGGCGCTCCGGGTCTTGCAAACCGCTCCTGGCTCTCCTCACCGCATTGGACACAGCTTCAAGCGCGTCGCTTTGTCCAATAACACGTGTTTGCAGACGCTCTTCCATGTGCACAAGTTTTTGGATTTCGCCTTCCAAAAGTTTTGAGACGGGAATGTTGCTCCACTTGGCAACGACGGTGGCAATGTCTTCAGCATCCACCTCTTCCTTGAGGAAGCGTTGGTTTTTTTGCAACTCATTGAGTTTGCCTGTTTGCTTTTGAAGCTCTCTTTCCAGAGAGGGAAGAGCTCCATATTTAAGCTCAGCGGCTTTGTTGAGGTTGCCGTTGCGCTCCGCGCTGGTTTGCTCATTTCGAGTCCGCTCAATGTTTTCTTTAATTTCTCGAATGTTGAGAATGAGAGACTTTTCTGTTTCCCAGTGGACTTTGAGTGTGGAGAATTTTTCGTTGAGGTTTGAAATTTCGGCTTCAAGTGTTGAAAGGCGCTCCAGCGAATGGGCATCCGACTCTTTTTTCAGGCCTTCGCGTTCAATTTCGAGCTGCATGAGTTTTCTGCGTACATCATCAATCTCTGTCGGCATGGAGTCAATTTCGATGCGTAGCCGGGCGCTGGCTTCGTCGACCAAGTCAATGGCTTTGTCGGGCAAGAAGCGATCTGCAATATAGCGGTTGGAGAGTGTAGCGGCGGCGATGAGGGCGGAGTCTTGGATATGGACGCCGTGGTGGACTTCATAGCGCTCCTTGAGTCCTCTGAGAATGCTGATGGTGTCCTGGACAGTGGGCTCCTTGACGAGAACGGGTTGGAAGCGGCGCTCGAGGGCAGCATCCTTCTCAATGTGTTTTCGGTATTCGTCCAAGGTGGTGGCGCCGATGCAATGCAATTCGCCGCGGGCGAGGGCGGGTTTGAGCATGTTGCCTGCGTCCATGGCGCCCTCCGCCTTACCCGCGCCCACAATGGTATGAAGCTCATCTATAAACAGAATAATTTCGCCACTGGCCTTGGCCACTTCCTGGAGGACGGCTTTGAGGCGCTCTTCAAACTCGCCGCGGAATTTGGCCCCGGCAATCATCGCTCCCAAGTCCAGGGAGATGAGCCGTTTGTGTTTCAAATTTTCAGGAACGTCCCCATCCACCATTCTGCGTGCAAGGCCCTCAATAATGGCGGTTTTCCCAACGCCCGGCTCGCCGATAAGGACAGGGTTGTTTTTTGTACGCCTTGAGAGGACTTGAATGGTGCGGCGGATTTCCTCGTCCCGGCCGATGACGGGGTCCAACTTTCCTGCCTTGGCGGCTTCTGTGAGGTTTTTTCCATATTTTTCCAAAGCTTGGTAGCTGCTTTCCGCGTCTTGGCTGACGACGCGTGCATTGCCGCGCACTTCTTTGAGTGCAGCCAGAATGCGTTCTCTGGTGACACCGGAGCTTTTCAGCAACTCGCCTGCGTTTTCCTTGTCTTGTGCGAGGGCCAGGAGCAGGTGCTCCGAGCTGACGAATTCGTCTTGCATGCTTTTGGCTTCGTCTTCGGCTTTGTCCAAAAGTTTCAAGAGGCGTTGGGAGAGGGTTGCGCCCGCGCCGCCTTGTATTTTGGGAAGTTTTTTGAGGGCTTCCTCAATGCGTTGTTGGACGAGTTTTATGTCTGCGCCGATGCGTCGAAGAATGGGGGCAGCAAGCCCGTCTTCCTGAGCAAGCAATGCAGCGGCCAAGTGCTCCGGCTCATAGTTTGGGTTGTCTTGGCGACGGGCCAGCGTTTGTCCTTGTTGCAGGGCTTCTTGGGCTTTCACCGTAAAATTATCCACACGCATATTTAGAAATTAAGCGTGCTTCTGGTTTGCGCAAGCCAGAAATTTAACGGGGCGGGGAAGAAGAGGGAGGTGTTTGAAGCAAGGCCAGGGTTTGTGGGGTTTGGAAGTAGCGCCAAGTCCAGAGGAAGAGGGCCACCACAGAGAATGTGAAGGCGGCGGAGAAGAGGGTAAGCGTTGTTTCCATATGTTGAGGAAAGTTTGTTTTAAAAGCGGTGGCGAAGTCGAATGCGGCGCCGGATTGTCGAGCCAAGGCAGCGGACTGTGCGCCATCCAATGTGCGGAAAACAGCGCAGGCCAAAGCGGCCTTGGAGAGTGTACGTGCGACTTGTATTTTTGGGAGGCTTCCAGTTGACAGCAAGCGCCAGCTTGACAAGAGCACCCATGTAGCGCAGACGGACAAGCCAAAGAGGGCGAGGGTACGAAGGCTGCGCATGTTATGGAGGGCGGCCTGGCGGGCTTCGAGGGAGGAGGAGAGGGCTTGTATGAGGGTTTGGGTTTCTTCCTTATAGAATTTTGAGAAGAGGGGCTCTTGTTGGAGGGCGGCCTGGTGTATTTCAGAGGTATGGACGGGGGAGAAGGCTTCGAGGAGGTCAACCCAGGAGGAGAGGATGACGAAGGCGGCGAGGAGGAGGGTGCCTATGCTGATGAAGCGCAGGGGAGAAGGCAAGGGAGGATTCACAGTGGAGGGATGGGGCTTTGTGGTTTTTGTTTTTGCTGGACGTGGACAAAAAGCAGGCGCAAGTCCGTCAATATTTGGCAAAGCAAGCGGGACTCTTCGGTGGTGAGGTTTCCTTGAGTTTTGTCATGGAGGATACCGAGGAAGTCCAGGCATTGGCGAGCGAGGGGGAGTTGGATTGTTTCTGGGTTTTCGCCTTCACCCAAGTGGATGAGGATGGTGGAGGCGAGGCCGAGGATGAAGGTGGAGAAGGTAGCGGATTCTTGTGGATTTGTTGCTGTTTGCCAGATGAAGTCTGCACCTTTTTGGCTCATGGTATTTCCGGGGGTATTGTTTCAGGCGGGTTGGTTTCCGAGGAAGGGGAAGGGGATTCCTCGCCCATACGAGCCTCTATGGGGCAAGCTTTTTCGGCGACGTCCGGAAGGGTCTCCAGGTGTTGAAGGAAGGCTTCCTGGTTGAGGACGCCGGTTGAGATATAGTGTTGGGCGCAACGTTTGTCGAAGAGGCGATTTTCAGGCACGAGATTCTCCGCGGGCAAATTCTTTTGGAAATGGATATAACAACTTTTCCATGAACGACAAGAGGCGGCCCCACCTTCCGAGAGGAATTTATGCATTTATTGGGGATAGCATGAGGGCGAGGGGCTCTTTGTTGGAGCAGATGGGGATTCTTTTGAGGGCGGGCATAGGGTGCATACAGCTACGTCTCAAGGGGGAGGGTTTAGAGGCCCCTATTTTGGAGCGGGTGGTGGAGGTGGTGGAGCATTCGAAGGCATTGGGGGCCCTATGCATAATAAACGACCGTATAGACATGGCATTATTGAGTGGGGCAGCCGGGGTACATTTGGGGGAGGAGGACATGCCCGTAGTGGTAGCCAGGCGGTTATTGGGGGGGTGTGCGCTGATAGGGAAGACAGTCCGCAATTTAGAGCAAGTGGAGGTAGCGAAGGGGGAGGGGGCGGACTATGTGGGGTTGGGCCCCATATTTGAGACGCGGACGAAGTTTTTACCGATAGGGGCGTTGGGGGTGGAGGTACTTTCTGAAGTTGTGAAGCGCAGTCCATTGCCAGTAGTGGCGATAGGGGGCATTTCGGTTTTGAATATTGCGGAGGTTGCGGCGACGGGGGTACATGCAGCGGCAGTTATTTCGGACATATGGCAAGCATTGGAGCCTGGGCAGCGGGTTTTGGAGTTACGGGACTTATTTACAAAGGCTGAGAGCGCGTGAGTACAGGGAAGAAGCCGATGCTGATGGTTTCCGCGGGTTTTTACTCTGCGGAGTTTTCTGTTGAGGAGGGAGTACAGGCTGCATGTTTGCGAGCTATATGGAAGGCTGGGGGCATACCATTCTTATTACCGTCCCTAGACGACGAGAAGTTATGGGTAGCGGCGATGGAGAGGGCGAGTGGGTGGTTATTGTCAGGGACAGGGCCCTACGGAGGAGGAGGTAGGGAGGTGCAAGGAGGGGAGAGGCTTTTGCGTTTTGGGTTAGAGCAGGCGATGGAGAGGGGGATGCCGATATTGGCATGTGGGAAGGCGTGTGAGTTTTTGGCCTCATATTGGGGGGTGGGCAGGGACAAGCAGAGGCCTCAGGCGGTGTTTGAGCACTGGCAGCCTTTGGAGAAGACCCAGCCATTTCATCCTGTTGTTTTTCAGAAGGAGAGTTGGCTTATGGCTTGTTTGGGGTTGGGGCAGTTGATGGTGAATTCCATGCACAGGCCCGAGTATTGGTTGGGCAACGAGCATGTTGGTATTGCTGCGAAGGGTTTGGATGGGGTGACAGAGGCCATTGAAGGGCGCAAGGGGAAAGTGTTTGGGCTCCGTTGGAACCCGGAATTTCTGTTGGAGTCCGTCCCTAGCCAAGTCCTCATTTTTCGAAATTTCATTTCTTTGGCCAGGCAATACCGGCGCTAGGGGGTTGTTAGTCCCACTCGCGTGCGCGGCTTTCAAAGCGTGTATATTCCGAGAGGAAGACAAGGTCCACGGAGCCGATGGGGCCGTTGCGTTGTTTGGCAACAATCAACTCCATGGGGATGTTGGTTTTGCTTTTGTTGTCTTCGTTGTTGTCGTCTTCGCGGTGGATGAACATGACAACATCCGCGTCCTGCTCAATGGCGCCGGACTCGCGCAAGTCCGACAGCATGGGGCGTCCACCTTTGCGCTCTTCCACTTTGCGGCTCAACTGGGAGAGGGCGACGACGGGCACATTCAACTCTTTGGCCAATTGTTTGAGGGAGCGGCTGATTTCGGCGACTTCCAGTTGTCTGTTTTCGACACGTCCTCTTTGGTGCATGAGTTGGAGGTAGTCAATGACGAGGAGGGCCAAGTCCGGCTCTTTGGTTTTAAGTCTTCGTGCTTTGGCTCTCAAGTCAAAGGAGGAGAGGGCGCCGGTGTCGTCTATATAGAGTTTCACCTGGAAGAGCTCTGCTGCGGCCTCTTGGAGTTTGGCTTCGTCATTGGCACTCAAGCGGCCTCCGCGCAATTTTTTGACGTCGACTTTGGCGGTGGTGGCCAAAAGTCTGGAGACGAGTTGCAGGGAGGGCATTTCCAAAGAGAAGATGCCGACGGTGCGGTTTTCTTTTTTGGCGACGTTGAGGGCCATATTCATAGCGAGGGAGGTTTTGCCGACGCCTGGGCGGGCGGCGATGACAACCAACTCTCCGGGGTGGAAGCCTGTGAGGAGGTGGTCCAAGTCCAAAAAGCCCGTTGTGAGGCCTGTAACACCCGTGTCGGACTTTCGCAGTCGCTCAAGCAGTGCGAGGGCGGAGTCCATAAGCTCCCCCATGGGGACCAAGTCACCGGAGCGCCGTTTATCGGAGACATAGAAGAGTTTGCGCTCTGCCTCATCCATAATGGCGTCCAACTCGCCGGTGTTTTGGGAGGCGAGCTGAAAAATTTCTTTGGCGACGTTGGCGAGGTTTCTGCGTGTTGCTTTTTCTTTGACAATTTTTGCATATTGGATGGCGTTGTGAGCGAAGGGGACGCCCTGGTCCAAGCTGGTTAAATAGGCCGGCCCGCCGACGGCGGTGAGTTTTCCTCGAGTTTTGAGCTCTTCTGCAATTGTCAGCAAGTCAACGGGGCGGTGGCTGAGCTCCAAAGCCAGCATGGCTGAGAAAATTTCAGCGTGAGCTGTTTGTGCAAAGTCTTCCGGCAGCAAAATTTCGGCAACGGAAGTCAGCAGGGAGCCATCAAAAAGCAGAGCGCCCAACACAGCGCGCTCTGCATTCAAATCTTCATGTTTGTGCTCAGGCAAAAGTTCCACAGCGAGCACAAACCATCAGGTTTCGTCGACAACATCCAGCTTAATTTGAACGTGGACGTCTTTGTGCAGTCGCAACTCAATTTCAAAGGAGCCTGCCGTTTTAATGGGTTCAGGCAAGTGAATGGCACGGCGCTCTATTTCAAAGCCTTTGGCCGCCAGTGCGTCTGAAATGTCCAAGGTGGTGACAGAGCCATAGAGTCTGCCTTGCTCACCCACTTTGCGTACAACTTTCAAGTTGAGGTGGGAGAGTTGTCCAGCCAGAGACTCGGCGGAGTTTTTAATTTTGCGTTGGTGCAGGGCGATGACGGTTTTTTCGTGCTCCAGTTGGCGAACGTTTGAGGCATTGGCGACAACGGCCAGTTTTCTGGGCAACAGGTAGTTGCGAGCAAAACCATCCTTAACGTTGAGCAATTCGCCGGATTTTCCAAGTTTGGGAACGTCTTCTCTCAAAATAATTTTCATGGCAAACCCCCATTATCCTTGAATAACCAAATAAGGAATGAGTGCCAGTGCGCGGGCTCGTTTGATGGCCTTGGCAATTTGGCGTTGATGTTTGGCGCAGTTGCCGGAGATGCGACGAGGGATGATTTTTCCGCGCTCCGTGACAAAATATTTGAGGGCGGACTGGTCTTTGAAGTCCACCTGAAGGTTTTTGTCTGAGCAATAGCGGCAAGCCTTCTTGCGGGTGAAGGTTTTGGCGCCGCGTTTGTCGTCTTCTGTTGCTGTCCTATCGGCATTTCGCGAGTATTTTTCGCTTGAATTCATCATATTCATTTTCCCGGAATTAGAGGTCATCGCCCATGTCATCATCATCATCGCCATCAAAAACACCCATTTCAGCCCGCTCAGCGTCACGCTCAGCGCCACCCAAGGGGCGATTGTCGTCGATGTCTCCAGAAAGTTTAATGTCTTCGGAGACGGGGCGGGTGTCTGGGTCTACGTCATCAGCGAGTCTAACGGAGAGGTAGCGAAGGACGTTGTCAAGGTTACGCAGGTTACGCTCCAACTCAGACACCAAGGCGGGTCCGCCGAGGTAGAGGGCGTGGATATAAACAGCGCGGGGCTGAGCTTTGACTGGGTACATGGTGCGTTTTTTGCCCCAAGTTGTGAAGCGAAGGAGTTTTCCGCCCTCGCGGTTGACAATGGTGCGCACACGCTCCTTTGTCTGGTCCACAACCTCGTCTGGCAATTCTGGTTTCAGCAGGAAAACGGTTTCATATTCTCGCAGCCGAATGGCTGCTGATGCTTGTGTCATGTTTTCTCCTCCCCATGGGGATAGCCCCCTTTTATTGAGGGAGCGGGGAACAGCCGGCTTTTGGGCAAGCTGTGGACGGGGGACAACGCGCCCGTCACCTCGCGTTTTTTTACAGGCAGACTCATAGGTGTGCAGGCGGGCTTTTGTCAAGTCTGAGTTGAATACGTTGGGGCCAGGCTAGGGTAGAGCGGATGGGTATTTGGCAAGCAAGTCATCCACAGCTTCGCGTAAATATTCACTTTGGGCGATACGGGTTTTGCGAGACAGCTCGCGCAATTTGTCGACTTGCGCTGCGCTGACGAGGACATGCGTAGAGGCGGAGTTTTCGGTAGAGGTATCGGCGGAGGGAGAGGAAGGTTCAGTCGTCATGGGGGCAACGTGGTAGTGAGTTGGCCCTCATTAAAGAGGGCTTTAGGCCGAAGTCAAAAAAAAGCCCAGCGGGGTGGTTGGGCATTTTGGGCAGGGTGTTTTTCACCCTCCAGGTGGGGGGCTCCGCGCCAACTGAGAAGGTTTTTTTTGGGTTTGCGGCCCGGGCCGTTTTTTGAAATGTTTCTTTTTGCCCTCCGGGCGGGGTTTTATTTAACTGAGAATGTTTTTATGGGCCATGCGGCCCGGGCTTTTTTCCCCTCCGGGCAGGTTTTCGCCTCTTCGGCGAGTCACTTTTTTTTTGCGCGCGCAAAAAAAAAGTAACCAAAAAAAAACGGCGCCCTGCGGGGC
>WQTM01000156.1 GCA_009786315.1 Pseudomonadota bacterium
CCCCCCCCGGCGCCCGCGTGTTTTGGTGCTTATTGGCTTGTCGCCCACCATGGGTGCGGGGCCTGGAAGCTTTGTGGACGAGTTGGTTGGGGAGGCCGGGGGGCAAAACATCCTCCCCCGCTCACCTACCCCCTACCCGGTGGTGTCCCTGGAAACCGTCCTTCACCAAAAACCGGATATGGTTATTAATTTGGCTGAAATTCACGAAGGGCGAAGCCAACTTCAAAAGCTGCCCGGGTTTCGCGAGGCCCGGTGGGTGGACGCCCCCAACAAGGACTTGCTTCAGCCTGGGCCGGCACTCTTGTCCGCTTTGCGTCAGCTGGCTTCATGGTTTCGAAACCCACCACTTGACAAAAACTTGGGCAAGTGAGAACGGCCTCATTAGGCTATCCTTTGTGTCCTCATAGTTCTTCGGCTGCGTTTTGACTCCTATGCATTCTCGACGTTCCGGTGTGTTGATGCCCCTCTTCTCCCTGCGGACAAAAACCGATTGGGGGGTGGGGGATTTTGGGGCGGCCAGCCTCTTTCTGGACACCTTGGCAAAAGCCAAACAACGCATGTGGCTGTTGTTGCCGTTGCTGCCTACCATACCTGAGGATGCGAGCCCCTATTCAACCCTTGGCGCTTTTGGACTCAACCCCCTCTTCATTGACATGCATTCGCTGCCTGGGGCTTTGCCGCACAACGACGAGGCCTTGCGTATGTGGGAAGAGCTTAGACAAAGTCCCTATGTCCTCTACCCCCAGGTTTTTCAACTCAAAGAGGCCACCCTCTATAAAACCTGGCTCCATTTCCGCCGCCATGCGGATGACAATGAAAAAACAGCTTTCTCTGCGTTTTGCCAACAACAAGCCGCTTGGCTTGAAGACTTGGCTTTGTTTGCAGCCCTGGCTGCGGAGCAGAAAAAACCCTGGTGGGAATGGCCAACAGCTTTGGCCACGCGCCAAGGCCCCGCTTTGGAAAAAGCGCGCATCCGCCTTTGGGCACAGCGACATTTTTGGATGTGGAAACAATGGGTGGCCCATGGCCAATGGGCAAAAATAAAAGCCAAAGCCGAAGCCCTCGACATTCTGCTCTGCGGAGATGAGCCTTTCATTGTTGCACACAACAGTTGCGATGCTTGGGTAAACCCACAACTGTTTTTGCAAAACGGAAACCTCGGGGCCCCTCCGGATGATTTTTCCTCCGAGGGCCAAAATTGGGGCCTGCCTTATTTTGACTTTGAGGCACACCAGGCCACCGGCTATGCGTGGATGCGACAACGCGGACGTTATGCCTCGCTGCTGTTCCACATGAAACGCGTGGACCATGCCGTGGGCTATTTCCGCCAATGGGTGAAACTGGACAACACCTCCCAAGGACAATTTATTCCACCCGAAGAAACCAAACAAACAACTCTCGGAAGGCAAAACTTTGAGGTGCTCTCTCAAGAAAGCAAAATCATCGCCGAAGACTTGGGCGTTATTCCTAACTTCGTCCATGAGTGCTTGAGGGAAAGAGGAATTCCCGGCTATAGAGTCATGCGCTGGGCTCGCTATGACGGTTGCTACCAAAACCCCCACCTCTACCCTGAGGCCTCCCTGGCGACAACCGGAACCCATGACACAGAAAGCCTCAAAACATTCTGGCAAACCTGCCAACACTGGGAAAGAGCGGCCATGGTTTCAGCCATCCCCGAGTTGCTCCACCATACCCCAAACCCTGAGTTTAGCCCCCCTCTGCACAACGCCCTCATTCAAGCCGCACTCAATGCCAAAAGCCGCTATTGCAACTTTCCATGGTTTGATATTTTTGCCGAAGAAACCCGCATTAACACGCCTGGGACTGTCGGCACGCACAACTGGACTTGCCGAATGGAGCAAGACATTGAAAGCTTGGACAGCAATAAAAATGTACAAAAAACCCTGCAATGGCTCGCAGAACAGACACAAACAGCCGGACGCTAACACCTCACAACAATGAATGCGCCAAACTCTGACGCATTCCTGTCCAGCACTCGTTTTCCTGTGGCTGAAACTCTGCCAAAATACGTGCGCCCACACGCTGGCATGAGGCCCTCTCTCTTCCCCCCGAAACCCTCTATTCTGCGTCTTGCTCCTGTATGCGTGACTCCGCCAAAGCACGTGCGCCCGCACGGCCACGCGGCAACATGACGTCCTCTATGGAGCTTGGACTCGCATGCTCCACCCAGGTGCTTGGCAAACGGCCCGTGCGCGCCAACATGCGGAATTTTTGGTAGTGGGCTGCACAATATCCCTTGCTGCGCGCAGCTCGGTGGCAGGTGGTTATGGCACAGTTCCGCCCAGAGTCGGAAGCCTTCTCCACCCCCCGCGCCTGCGCCTTCTGCTTGCGTGGCCTGCCTACCTGGCCACGCTTCAAATTCATCCCAGGCCCCCCAAACAAACTCGCCAGTTTGTTGACAACGCTCGACTGCGCTTCCAATGCACGCGTCGCTCGCTCCAAAGGCTCCAATCGTTTATCTATTTCTGCTGAAATCAACTGACGTAAGGCTTTTTCAATAGACATGCACATTCCCCTGCTATGTTTTTTCCGGCCAAAAAACATAGAGCTTGGTTTTTATAAAAAATTTATTCCAAAAACAGGTACACACATAAAGATACTTTCCAAGACATCAAACACAACACAAAAAAAAATGCAAAGAAAAACGTGCCGCCGTTCACACTTGCATACAAGAAACATTTTTGCGTTTCAGTCTCTTGTGCCAAAAGTTAGGGAAAATACAAACCCCTTTGTCTTTTTTGAGAAGCCCGCCAACCTGCCCCACAAAAAACAAATAAGGCTCGTCGGACAACGCCATGAAAACAATTCGCTTGAAGGCCAACCATTCTTTATGTTCTTAAATTTTTTCGGCGCGCTCACGTGTCCAAATAACACTGCAATGGCCCACTTTTCCGCCAAGGGGCGGATGTTTCTTTGAAACCTTCACAGTCGCTTTCTGAATGCCCTCCAACTCCGCATAAAGTGCACACAAAATCTTCTCGCACAAATGCTCCAAAAGCCGCGAAGGTATCTCCATCTCCCGCTTCACAATGGCATAAACATGTTGGTAGTTGATGGTGTCTTCAAGCCTGTCACTGCACGCCGCTTGGCTTAAGTCCGCTTCAATACGCAAGTCTACCCGAAATACATTGCCAATGGTTCGCTCCTCAGGAAACCAGCCATGACGAGCAAAAAATTCCATGTCTTCAAGCTCAATAATTCCCATTTCCTGCCTCACTCCCAATGGCAATATTATGGAAAAACACCTCTATGGCAATAGGACTCAACCACCTCACTGTTTGAATCCAAAAGCGACAATGCCTTTGTAAATGAAAATGTGTTGTTAGTCATTCCACCACTCCCTTCTTTTGCCCCTAGCTCCAAAAATTGAAATCCCCTGGCCCACCCACCCTTTAAATTCCCTGGCCCAAATCCAAATCCCCAACCTAAAAAAATAAAAATGTGCCACACTCCCCCCCCAGCTTGTTGCGGGAGAAAAACGTGAGCATTAAGTGCGACGAATGGATTCGGAGGATGGTTGCAAAGTATGGGATGATTGAGCCGTTTGAGCCGCATTTGCTGCGCAGCTCCGACAAACAACAACGCATCTCCTATGGCACTTCCAGCTATGGGTATGATGTGCGGTGCGCCAACGAGTTTAAGGTGTTCACCAATATTAACAGCACCATTGTGGACCCAAAGGCTTTTGACGTGCGCAGTTTTGTTGACGTCTGTGCCAACGAATGCATCATCCCCCCCAACTCCTTCGCTTTGGCCCGTACGGTGGAATATTTCCGCATCCCCCGCGACGTGCTCGTCATCTGCCTTGGCAAATCCACATATGCACGCTGCGGAATCATCGTCAACGTCACCCCCCTGGAGCCCGAATGGGAAGGCCATGTCACCTTGGAATTTTCCAACACCACCCCCCTGCCTGCACGAATTTATGCCGACGAGGGCGTCGCGCAACTGCTCTTCTTCCAGGCCGACGAAATATGCAAAACCAGCTATAGGGACCGCCAGGGAAAATACCAGGGACAAACAGGTGTCACCTTGCCGAAAACTTAGGGCTGCACGTCCGAAAAAAACACGGAGCGAAAACGGCCTGAAGCAACGTTTTCAAGCAGGGACTCCAACTTCGAGAATTTGACCGGCTTTGACAAAAAAGCATCCATACCCGCCTCAAAACAACGCCTCTCATCCCCTACCATGGCATTGGCCGTCAAGGCAACAATGGGCATGTGCTTCTCTGTGCCGTCTTCTTCCCTGCGGATGCGCTGCGTTGTCTCAAACCCATCCATCTCCGGCATCTGCACATCCATCAACACCACGTCCACCTTCTCGTCGCGAAGCACCTCAAGTGCACGTGTACCGTTCCCAACATGGACAACTTCATGCCCCAATCGCTCCAACAAACGCCGCATCAACACCGTGTTCACCTCGTTGTCCTCTACCAGCAAAACACGCAACCTCCGAGACGGCGTCAACACGGGAATGGGCGTCTGGCTGCTTTTGAAGTCGGGCGCCTTCATCAAAAACCTTTTCAAATCCAACGGGCTGACGGGCTTTAGCAAAATGCGCAAAATGCCCGCTTTCTTGAGCTCCTCTTCCATGGGCACTTTGGGCGAAGGAAATGCAAGCAACACACATGCGCGAGCTTTGTTTGTGGCAACCAGGTTTTGTGCCACCTCCAGCCGGTCTATGGCCTCATCCAAATCCACAAAAGCCACATCCAACAACTCATGGCTTTGCTCCAATTGCTCCATGCTGCCATCAAATATTTGGACGTCCATGCGCTCTATCTGCTTGCAAAGCACTTCTCGGCTGCGCTTGTGCTCGCACAACACCAACACCTTTGTGCCCGTGGCCAAACACGCCACCTCCTCCTCGCTCCCCAGCTTCGGCATCCTCGCGACAAAATGAAAAGTGGAGCCCTGGCCCTCACTGCTTTTAAACCAAATGTCGCCGCCCATGAGTGCCGCAAGTTGCTTGACAATGGTAAGCCCCAACCCTGTCCCACTGTGTTGGCGCGCAGATGATGTGTCCGCTTGGTAGAAAGCTTCAAACATCCGCGCCTGCTTGTCCGTGGGAATTCCAGGGCCTGTGTCGCGTACTGTCAAATGCAAACGCTCACCCTCTTCATAGGCAAGCCTTACGTCTACTTCGCCTTCGGAGGTGAATTTGATGGCGTTGCCAACCAAATTAATAAATACCTGCCGAAAACGGGACACATCCCCCAAAACATAGGTGGGTACTTCAGGCGCCATCTCCACAAAAAATGCCAAACTCTTCTCGGCAGCACGCGTCGCCAACATGTGCGCTGCATCAAAAACAACCTCCTCCACTCGGAAAGGCGCCTCCTCCAACTCCATCTTCCCCGCTTCCGCCCGGGAAACATCCAAAATGTCGCTGATGACATGCGACAAAGCTTTGCCCGAAGAGATGATGGCTCGCAAATATTCCACATGCTCCGGAGGAAGAGAGCGCCCCCTCAAAACCAACTCCGCCATCCCCAACATGCCGTTGAGCGGTGTGCGAATTTCATGAGACATGTTGGCCAAAAATTCAGACTTGGCCTTGTTCGCGCTGCGTACGCTGCCCAGCGCTTCTGCCAAACGCTCCTCGGATGACTGGTTGGCCTTGGCCAAAAACCAAACACGGTTGAATATGTCAAAGGCCACGGCTGCATAAAAAACAGCGGACAAATTGTGGCGTATGTCAACCCCCAAGGAAGGTTGCCAAAACATCAGCTGCGCCGCTGCCACATATGCAACCAACAACAACATGGGAGAAAACAACATCCAAAACCGCAGACGCTTTTCTTGAGGAAGAGAGCATATGAAAGCCAAAGGAATCTGCCCCAACAACCCCATCTGCGCCTGTGACTCATAACCCAACAAAATGGCTGACACCAAAAGAGTGGCCGTGGACATCATGAAAAAACCCACGCGCGCCCGGGCCTTGTGCCCCCTGTAGAAAAGCCTGAGAAAAACCATGTTCCCCAACAACACCCCCATCATCATCCACGCAACACCCCACTGCTTGTAGAAAAAAAGCACACCAGCAATGAGCATCAACGCCAGAGTATTGGCGACAATAGAGTGGGCAAGCGCTCGACGGCGACGGTTGGAGCTTTCTTCGAGGTCTCCCTGCTCGGACATGTTTATTTTCTAGCGCCCCGCTTTTTGTTGGCGCGACTTTTTGCAACCTTTTATAAAACATGACGTTATTTCGTTTTGTATGAAGGTTCGTTGTGTGGGTTTTCCTCCGCTGCGCCCCTGGCAAAGCCTCAACAAAACCTTTGGGGCATAATTGGTACTTTTCTGCAAGGCTCCAACATGTTAGGTGGCGGACCATGTGGAACATTTCCGTTTCGCGGCGCTGGGCCCGCGCACTTCTTGGTGTGGTTGACAGGGACATTGACTTGGCTCTCCTGCAGCTGGAGGCTTTTTCCCGAGCCTTCGCCGGCACGGCCGGCCTGTCTGAGTTGCTTAAAAACCCCAACTTCTCCAGCAACCAACAGGAAGCTTTCATTGAAAGCCTTTTGAACACCGTTGCAGACGTCAACCCGTATGTCGCTAACTTCATGCGGCTTTTGGCCCAACGCGGCCGCTTGGTGTTTTTGGATGCCATTATTCGCGCCCTGCATGGCCTCGCGGACCTTCGACAAAACCGTATGCGCGGAAAACTCACCACCGCCCGCCCCCTCTCGCCAGCACAGGCCAAAACCCTCCAACAGGCCCTCGAAGAAAAAACCCAGAAAGCCTTGCTGCTTGAAACAGCGGTTGACAAGTCCCTCGTCGGCGGCGTCTCCATTCAAGTGGGCAATATGCTGTTTGACGGCTCCCTCAAAGGCCAACTCGAAAACCTCCACGCCCGCTTGTTGACACGCTGACGCCCCCACCTCCTCCACCTCCCCCCTCCTTGCCCAAAAGGCCAAAACCCCTTCCCTCCCCGCCGGTACAAAAGGAGGAGAGAGCGAGGGAAGCCCTTGGGCTTGCTTTTTTATGCACCCGGGGCTTGAAACTCGGCGAGGGCGTTGCTATGGGCCAAACCTATGACTGCTGCCCAAGGACGTGTTACCCAAGTGCTCGGCCCCGTTGTCGACGTGGAATTCCCCCCCGGTGGCCTCCCCGAGGTTTATACCGCTCTCAAAGTGTCCAATACCGCCATCTCCGCGGAGCCTGACAACCTCACCCTCGAGGTCGCCCAACACCTCGGAGAAAATACGGCACGCTGCATCGCCATGGACACCTCGGACGGGCTTATGCGCGGCCAACCCGTTAGCAATACGGGCAAGCCCATTCAAGTGCCCGTGGGCAAGGCGACGCTCGGCCGCATTGTCAACGTCGTCGGCATGCCCGTGGACGAGAAAGGCCCCATTAAAACCGACAAATACTACCCCATCCACCGCCCCGTCCCGCACTTCACAGAGCAATCCGTTGAAGTGCAAATGTTTGAAACCGGCATTAAAGTCATCGACTTGTTGTGCCCCTTTACACGCGGCGGAAAAATCGGCCTCTTCGGCGGCGCGGGCGTCGGCAAAACCGTGCTTTTGACGGAGCTCATCCGCAACGCGGCCATTGAGAAGGGCGGCTTTTCTGTGTTTGCCGGCGTCGGCGAGCGTACGCGTGAGGGCAATGACTTATACCGCGAATTCCAAGAGGGCGGCGTCATTAAGCCTGACGACTTGGAGAAAAGCCAGGCCGTCCTCGTCTATGGACAAATGAATGAGCCGCCCGGCGCACGCGCACGCGTTGCCTTGTCGGCACTCTCCATGGCCGAATATTTCCGCGACGAGGAAAACCGCGACGTGTTGCTCTTCATTGACAACATTTTCCGCTTTACGCAGGCAGGCTCCGAGGTGTCGGCGCTGCTTGGCCGCATCCCTTCTGCCGTGGGCTATCAACCGACGCTTTCCACTGAAATGGGCGCCTTGCAGGAGCGAATTACGAGCACGAAAAAAGGCTCCGTCACCTCCATTCAAGCCGTTTATGTGCCCGCCGACGACTTGACGGACCCCGCCCCCGCCACCACCTTCGCGCACTTGGATGGAACCATTGTACTTTCGCGCGCCATTGCCGAGTTGGCCATCTACCCCGCGGTGGACCCCCTCGACTCCTCCTCGCGTATTTTGGATCCGCAAGTGTTGGGTGCGCGTCACTATGCCGTTGCGCGGAGAGTGCAGGGCATTTTGCAGCGCTATAAGGAGCTTCAGGACATTATTGCCATTCTCGGCATGGACGAGCTTTCTGAAGAGGACAAAACCACGGTTTCCCGTGCGCGAAAACTTCAGCGCTTTTTGAGTCAGCCCTTTTTCACCGCCGAGGTTTTCACCGGCACACCGGGCCAAGCCGTCAGCCTTGAGGAGACGTTGCGTGGCTTTGAGGAGGTGTGTGACGGCAAGCATGACGAGTTGCCGGAGCAGGCCTTCTATATGGTGGGCGGCATTGACATGGCCGTTGCCAAAGCGAAGAAAATGGCAGAGGGCTAAGCCATGGCGAAACTCCACGTCGAGTTGGTAACCCCGGAGCGTATTTTGTTGTCCACCGAAGCCGAAGAGGTGGTGGTGCCTGCGCACTCGGGCCTTATGGGTGTGCGCCCCGGGCATACGCCCCTCTATGCCGCGTTGAAGCCCGGCCCCCTCGAAATAAAATGTACGGGCAAAACCCTGCGCTATTATGTGCGGGGTGGTTTTGTGGAGGTGGGGCCAACGCAGGTGCGTGTTTTGGCCGACGAGGCGGAGGAGCCCTCCGCGTTGGACCCTCAAGCCGCCCAACAACGCCTGGCCCAAGCCCAAGAGAAACTCAAAGGCATGCCGCTTGACACCCCGGAGCATGCAAAACTCAGCACCCTTGTTGAAGAAGAAATGGCTTTGCTGGCCATGGCTGCTCACTGATATTGTTTTTTCTTGGGCCTGCGGCCCGGGCCCTTTTTGAAAAGGTTTCTTTTCGCCCTTCGGGCGGAGTTTTATTTAACTGAGAATGTTTTTAAGGGCCATGCGGCCCGGGCTTTTTGTTTGAAACATTTCTTTTCGCCCTTCGGGCGTTGTTCTTTCCTGGGCCTGCGGCCCGCGCTTTTTCGCCCTCCGGGCATTTTGCCTCCGGCGGGGAAC
>WQTM01000157.1 GCA_009786315.1 Pseudomonadota bacterium
CCACTCCCTCAATATATGCGGCCCCTATCTGCCCTCTTCCTCCCCCTCCTGCTGCCCCTGGCCTCCACCTGGCTGGCCTGCGAGTCCCCCAAACCCGTCTCCGTCTCCCTCACCCCCTTCTCTCAAGAGGAAAAACAAAGTTTGAATAACAAACGCATCTTCTTCGCCCACCAGTCGGTGGGACAAAATATTCTGGACGGACTTCGTGAAATAGGTAGCCCCCTCCCCCAACGGCCCCTCCACGGCGACACCTCCACCGCTTTTGAAAACCCCGGCATCGTCGACAGCCTCGTGGGGGAAAACATGCAGCCCCTGTCCAAAATAGAGCACTTTGAAAAATTGCTCATGGACGGTGTCGGGGAGCATGCAGACATTGCCATGCTGAAACTTTGCTATATTGACTTTGACGCGAATACGGACATTGAGGCCCTCTTCCAACGCTATGAGGAAAGCTTTCAACGCCTGCGCACCCGCTTCCCCCGGCTCGTCTTGGTGCACGTCACCTCACCACTCACCACCGTGGAGCGCGGCGCCAAAAGCTGGCTCAAAAAAACCCTCGGCAAAACCCTCTGGGGCATATTGGAAAACCAAAAACGTGAGGCCTTTAACCAAAAACTCCGCCAAACCTATGCCGGAAGAGAGCCCGTCTTTGACTTGGCTCTGGCCGAGTCCACCTACCCTGACGGAATGCGCGAATTCTTTGAGCATGAAGGCACACAAATCCCTGCACTCGTTGCAGGCATGAGCGACGACGGCGGCCACCTCAACTTGGCCGGTAGAGCTCAGCTGGCCTCTGCTTTTGCTCGTTTTTTGGCCGGTTTGTCCATCCATTCCAGAAACATGCACACGGACAGTCCGCCTGGTAACTCCAAAGACATTCCCTAGCGGGGGCTGCTGACTTGTGCCGCTTTTCGTGCTATGGCCTTGACGTGTAGAAACTGGAGTTTTCAGAAAACAGGGCGGGATGGAGCCCTCTATGAGGAAATATAAGCTATGAAACGAATGTCTTTGTTGAGTGTCATGTTGGTGGCGGTTTTCTGGTCTTTCTCTTGCGACGACGACAACGTTGAAGACAAGTCGAAATGTTGCGAGGAAAACAGCGACACCCCCATTGAGAACTCTCCGGAGGGAAGCATCCCTTGCAAAAACTGCAGCAACGAGCCTTGGGTTCAGAAAAAATTCACCCAAGCCGACGTGGACGCCTTGAAAGCACGCAGAGTCCTCTTCGCACATAAGTCGGTGGGCATCAACATGGTTGACGGTATGAAACGTGAGGCCTCAGACATTGGGTTTTCGGTTTATACCAACAACCTGGGACAGGCTCTCGGAGCACTCAACAGCGGGCGTTCCTTTGCTGACTTTGACATCGGAAACGACGGCAACCTCACCGGCAAAATCAGCGCCTTTGAAGCCGCCATGCGCACCGCCGCCCCAAACGTCGACATTGCTTTTTTTAAGTTTTGCTATAATGACTTTCGCAACGACACCGACATCAACGCCCTCACTGCCGCTTATCAATCTGCCATGAATCGGTTGGAAGCCGACTTCAAAAATGTCATTTTCGTGCATGTCACCGCCCCCCTCTATGTGAATGGGCAAAACAAACCTCAGCACACTTTCAACGAGTGGCTGCGCAAAAAATATGGCGGGCGTGTGTTTGACTTGGCGAAACTTGAAGCGACGGACTCCAACGGCAGCCCGGTTTCTGTCAATGGCTTGCCTGCTCTGGCCCATGAGTGGAGCTCGGACGGCAGTCACCTCAACTCTGCCGGTGGAAGTTATGTGGGGGGTGCGTTGATTGCCTTCCTGGCCCAAGTGGAATAACCGCTGCCCACCTCCACCCAACCATGAGTTATATTCCTCCTTCCGCCCCGCCCCCAACCCAAGGACGATGGTTGGCACGCTTTCGCCTCCGGCACTGCAAAAGCGTGGGGCGCGGTTGCCGTGTGCTCGGGAAAATATGGGTACACGGCAGGGGAAAAATTGAGGTGGGGGAAAATGTCCTCTTCGACGCACGCCTGGCCCCCATTGAGCTTCAAGCCAAAACCCACGCCACCTTGCGTATCGGCAACAACTGCGTCATTGAAGGCGGAAGCTCCCTCGAGGCCGTTGACTCCATTGCCGTCGGCGACGGCTGCCACCTGGGCCCCTTCGTCAAAATAATGGACAACCACCACCACAACAGCACGGGCAACCGCAAGGAGCGGCCCCCCTCCTCCCCTGTCTCCCTCGGCCCAAACGTCAAAGTCGGCGCACACTCCATCCTCCTGCCAGGCGCACAACTGGGAGAAGGCGCCCTGCTCGAGGAGCGTACGGTTGTCAGCAGAAAAATCCCCGCCGGAGCACACATTCAAGGCAACCCCCCCCGTATTGTCAAAAAAGAAACCACCCCCCCAAAACCCGAGGAGCCGTCCACATGAGCCTCCTGGGCCTGGCCAAACGCTTCCTCAAAGAGTTCCACTGGGACAGAGAGTGGCTTGCCTATAAATTCGGCCGCAGCTTGGGCCGCCTTCGCGCACGCTGGCTGTTCGGAAACATGCACGCAGAAAGCTTGTGCGTCAAAGGTAAAGTCGTTTTGCATGTGGAGGGTACGCTCCGCCTTGGCAAACGCATTACTTTCCTGGAGGGGATGATTCCTACCGTTATACGCGTGGCTAAGGGGGCCACCCTGTGCATCGGCGACGACTGCGCCTTCAACTATGGCGTCTCCTTTGACGTGCGCTCCTCCCTGCACATCGGCAACCGCTGTATGTTCGGCTCGTCCATTTCTATGTGCGACTTCACCGGTGAGCAACTCAAACCCACCACCCTGGGAGACGACGTTTGGGTGGCCCACGGCGCTTCTTGGGAGCCGGGAATACACATAGGCGATGGCGCTGTCCTGGCTGCGGGAAGCTTCGTCGCCAAGGACGTCCCCCCAGGCCACCTCGCCCTCGGTTGCCCCGCACGCACCATGGACTTGAAGTTGACACAAAATATGCCCTAGGCTTTTCCTCTTTGACTGTCTCTTCTCCTTTTGTGCTAGAAGCCGCATCCATGGACAGCATTCGCTTAAAAATTCGCTCTTTCATTTCCGATACCTTCTTTGTTGATGACTTCGAAGACAACGCTTCCTTCCTTAAAAATGGAACCATTGACTCTACGGGCATGATGGAGTTGGTCAACTTCATCGAACAAAGCTTTGACTTCAAAGTGGCCGACAGTGAGCTCGTCCCAGAAAACCTCGACTCCCTGGACAACCTCGTCCAATTCATCTCTCGGAAAAAGGCTTAACTCCCATGGCAAGTATTGCTGGCTTCTGCCCCTCCACGCCCCACTCCCCCCCTCTTGAGAAAGCTTCAGCAGCGCCTATATTGGCCAACATGCTTGCAGCTATGAGCCACCGCGGCTCCTCCCACGTGGCCACCCTCCTCCACCCCGCGGACTTGTCCTCCGGACTTCCCACTGTGGCCTTGGCCGCTGGACATATGGGACAAACGCCCGCTCTCTATGTGGACAAAACTTCCCATATGGGCGTGGCATTCTCTGGCCACCTTCACAACGTGGACGAGCTCAAACCCCTCTATGGCTGCCCACCTCAAGCCACTACTGCCCAACTCGTCCAACGCGCCTTCGCCAAAGAAGGGCTCGCTTGCGTGCACCACTTCCGAGGCGCTTTCGCCTTCGCCGTCTGTGACGCAAACCAACGCCTGTGGCTGGTTAGAGACCGCATCGGCAAATGCCCCATCTTCTATGCAAATGGGCCGGAAGGCTTCGCCTTCGCCTCTGAAATAAAAGCCCTCTTCGCAGGCAAACACCTCACTCCCAAACTCAACCTGAATGCCATTAACCAAAGCCTGCGCTTTTGGGGGCCTGTCTTGGGAAACAGCCACTTCGAGGGCGCCTTCGCACTGCTTCCAGGTATGGCCCTCTGCCTGGACAAGGGCAACCTTCTCCTCCACCGCTATTGGGACATTAACCTCTCCCAAGAAAACATACGCTCGGAGCTTCGCGAGGAAGAAGCCCTCCAAACCTTGGACGAGCTCTTTTGCGACGCCGTCTCAAAACACCTCAAAACCGCTCCTCAACTCGGCGCCTTCTTGTCCGGCGGCCTGGACTCCAGCCTCGTCTGCGCCGTCGCCCACCACCAGGCGGGCAAACTGCCCACCTTCTCCGTCGCCTTTGAGCAGGCACGCTTCGACGAAAGCCAATACCAACAACAAGTGGCCAAAGCCATTGGAACAGAGCACCAAACTTTGCTCGTCACAGACGAAGAAATCGGCGCCCTCCTGCCCAAAGCCGTCGTCCAGGCGGAGCATATGTTCCTGCGCTCGGCACCCGCACCCTTTCTCGCACTCTCCACTTGGGTTGCTCAACACGGCATTCAGTCCGTCCTCTCAGGCGAGGGCGCTGACGAGTTTTTCTGGGGCTATGACATTTATAAAGAAACCATATTGCGCGAATTCTGGGCCCGCTTCCCCTCCTCCTCCGTCCGCCCCAAACTCTTCGCCCGCCTCTATCCCTATTTGTCCCTCTCGGAGCTCCCTGCGGAAATGCTCCAAACCTTCTATGGCATCGGCCTCGAAAACCCCAAGGCCTGGGACTTCTCCCACCAAATAAGGTGGAATAACAGCGGACGCATTGCAAGGTTCCTCTCCCCCGCTTTCCTCCACGCTACCGCACACGCCTCCCCGGAGGAAACCCTCCGCCAAACCCTGCCTCCCTCCTTCGAAACCCTCCCTCCTATGGGTAAAGCACAATATTTGGAAATGCGTACCATGCTCCAAAATTATTTGCTGCCCACCCAGGGGGAAAGCATGCTCGCCGCTAACGCCATCCAAGGCTGCTTCCCCTTTATGGACGTGCGCGTGGTGGAATTCGCTGCAAGCTTGCCTCGCAGGTTTAAACTGCTGGGCCTCACAGAAAAATATCTGCTGCGCCGCTATGGCCAACGGTGGATTCCTCCCGAGGTTTATGGACGGCCTAAATTCCCCTACCGCGCCCCCATCGTCGAAGCTTTGCTGGGCAAAACACCTCCCCCTTGGGTGCAAACGCTGCTCTCCAAAGAAGCTTTCGAAAATGTCGGCGTCTTTGACGGCGACAAATGCAGCAAATTCATCGCCAGGTTGCGTACACTACAAAAACCACCCAGTGAGGCGGATGCTATGACACTCAATGCCTTGGCTACAACTCAACTCCTCACTTGGCACTTCATCCTCTCCCCCTCGCTGCCTTCTCCCTCCCCCTCTCCCCTCTCCTGGCTTTGAAGGTGCTGCGCATGGCCCACCCCCCCCTCTCCCCCCCTGCCTGGGTTTTGGAGCATGCCGCAAAAACACCCAACAGCCGCTGCCTGGGTGTGCCCGAGTCCTGGCTCACCTATGCCGAAGTGGCCAAGCGTATTCAAGCACTGGCGGCCAGTTTGTCGGAGCAAGGTGTGGGCCCCGGGGACTTCGTGCTGGTGGCTTTGCCCAATATGCTGGCCACACCCATTGCAAGTATGGCCATTCAATTCCTCGGCGCCTGCTGCGTGGAGCTTAACCGCGAGTGGGGCCCCGAGACGCTGGGTATGGTGGCCCAGCAAACTCAAGCCAAACATGCCATCCTCCTGGGCAGGGATGCGCGTACGTGGGGACAGCTTGCGCATTCCTGGAAAAACCTGTGGGTGGTGCACCCCTCCTCCCCCAACAATAACATGTGCAAAGCACTCCAATTTGCTTCGCCCACTTGGCTGCATGAAGACGGGCAATTGGAATATTCGGCTGCAACAGAGGCCAAACTGTTTGCCCCCCCCCCTGACAGCCCCGCCTTGTTGGTTTATACTTCAGGCAGTACGGGGGCCCCACGGGGGGTTGTCCAAACCTATAAAAACGTCCACGCCAACACCGAGTCCATTTGCCAATATTTGGAGCTTTCGGAGAGGGACTGTGTCCTCTGCATCCTCCCCCTCTATTATTGCTATGGGAAAAGCCTGCTCCAAACCCATATGCGGGTGGGTGGCTCCATTTTTTTGGAGCACCGCTTCATCTACCCGCGCGTCGCTATGGAAGCCATGGGCGCACAAGCTTGCACGGGCTTTGCGGGCGTACCCCTCACCTATGAGCTTCTTCAACGCCAGGTGGGGGACTTGAAAACACTCCTCAAACCCAGCCTGCGCTATGTTACCCAGGCTGGCGGCGCCATGCACGCCTCCACCATTGAGTGGGTACGCCACACCTTCTCCCCCGCCAAACTTTATGTCATGTATGGCCAAACCGAGGCCACAGCACGCCTCTCCTTCTTGCCCCCCGAGTTTGCCCAAACCAAAGCCGGCTCCATTGGCCGCGGCATTCCAGGCGTAGAGTTGCACGTTGTGGACGCCAACGGCCAACGCTGTGCGCCTGGCGTTGAGGGGGAGCTTGTGGCACGCGGCGACAACATCAGCCCCGGCTATTTCAAAGACGAAGCCGCTACCTTGGAAATGCTCAAAAACGGTTGGCTGCATACCGGAGACTTGGGTTATGCCGACAGCGACGGGTTTGTCTTCATTCAAGGCCGGTCCAAGGAGTTTTTGAAGCTGGGGGGCCACCGTGTCAGCCCTTTTGAAATTGAAGACGTCTTGTTGCGCCACCCCAACGTCGCGCAGGCGGCTGTCGTGGGCCTCAGCGACAAACTGGAGGGGGAGCGGGCCGCCGCCTGTGTGGTTTTGAAGGCACCCGGCCAAACTTCTTCTGAAGAATTGCGCAAGTTCTGCTATGAGTATTTGCCAGCATTCAAAATACCCAAACACATATGTGAGCGGGACACATTGCCAAAAACCGGCACGGGGAAACTGGCCAGACAGCAGTTGAAACAAGAATTGGAGAGGGAATCATGAAATTCAGCAAGGACGTCTTGGAATTGGACTGGGAGAAGAAGGCGGTGACGTTGTGTCAAAACCTCAAGGAGGCGGTTATTCAAAAGCTTCGACGGCGAGGCTTGGTGGTGGCTGTTTCAGGGGGCATTGACTCTGCCTGTTGCGTCGCTTTGGCCGTGCGCGCCTTGGGCCCCAAGCGTGTTTTCGGTTTGCTTTTGCCCGAGAGAGACTCCAGCTCCGAAAGCCTCACCTATGGCCGAAAACTGTGTGAGGCCCTGGGTATTTCCTATGCCACGGTGGACATTGCCCCCATGCTTGAAGCCGCCGGCTGCTATGAGCAGCGCGACGCGGCCGTTCGCTCTGTCTTTCCTGAGTTTCAGCCTGACATGCCGTGGAAAATTGCCATGCATGGAGATCGCCTCGGCTCACAGCAGCTCAACGTTTTTTATGCCATTGTCGAGGACAAGCAGGGGAAAACCCACAAAATCCGCCTCTCCCCCCAGGCCTACCTCCAAATTGTCGCCGCCACCAACTTCAAACAGCGTACACGCAAAATGTTGGAATACTACCATGCGGACCGCCTGGTTTATGCCGTCGTCGGCACCCCCAACCGCCTTGAGTATGACCAAGGCTTCTTCGTCAAACTCGGCGACGGCGCGGCCGACATAAAACCCATCGCCAGTCTCTATAAAACCCAAACCTATGCGATGGCCAAGCACCTTGGCGTCATTGACGAAATTCTGAATAGAGAGCCCACCACCGACACCTATAGCATGGACCAGTCGCAGGAAGACTTCTATTTTTCCGTACACTATTCCAAGTTGGACCTCATCCTCTGGGCCAAAAACCACAATGTCCCAACGCAGGAGGCCGCCGCGGTGCTGGGTTATAGCGAAGAGCAGATTCAGCGCGCCTATGACGATATAGAGCAGAAGCGCCGGACCACCGCCTATTTGCATGCCTCTCCTCTGCTTTTGGAGCCCGTTGCCGAGCTGGCCCCCTTCGCCATCTCCTCGAAATGAATGGACCTACATAGGTGTAGAATAAGGGTGGTAGGGCGAAGTTGCCGAAATATTTTGCTCGTTCACCTGAAGTGTAGCGGCAGGCAGTTTGAGCATTCTCATACGGTTTGAGTTGCAGTTTGGTTTTGAGGATGACAGAATTGTTTTCATCTTTATGCAGGAGGTTTTGCCTTGAGTATTTCAGGTCTCGAAGTAGCGATTTATGTCTGCTCTGCCCTCATTATATTGGCAGTGCTGGCTTTCCCTATTGTTGCGATTGCGCGCTCTTCCAAGCCTCCTGAACAGGAGGAGTGAGTTTTTTTATTCGTTGTTTGAGGGCCGCATGAAGCTTGGTTGCGGAAGGTGGTGGTGTCTTTGGAGGGGAGCCCTGTCCTCAAAGGCTTTGCTTTCAACAAAAAACAAAAGGAGCCGGTTGTTTTTGGCCGGCTCCTTCGTTTTCACTAATTATTAGACTCGGCAAGCTGCAACGAAGCCAGGAATCCAATCAACGCGCCACCTATACGGTTCCCGCCCGCATCATTGAGGTGGCCACCGTCCGAAGTCCACTCATCGGCAAGGGCAATGGTGACACCATTCCGCGAGAGGGCTATTGTACCGTTGGAACGAACGGACTCAATGGTTGCCAAGTCGAAGACTTGCCCTCCATAGGTGCTGCGCAGCCACGCATTAAACTGCTCCCTGTTGTTGTTGTCATAGGAAGCGTCCCAATTATAAAGCGGCGCGGTGACGTGTACGAAGCGCACACTGGGGAAACGTTGTTGCAGTCTCGTCATGGCAGCCTGATAAGTGGAAATGAGCGTATTCACACTGGCGGGAAAGTCCGCATAGCAGAATTTCATGAAAGCGATGTCGACACGGTTGCCGACAATTTCCATGGCGTTTTCGAAGGCGGTAATTTTGGCAAGAGGGCTTCCGTTGTTGCCCAGCACACGTTCAACGAGGGCTGGATTGCTGCTCAACTGCCCAATAATGGAATTCAAATCGCCGTCGTCTCCCGAACGCACGCTGATGGTTGGGGCTCCACGGCGTATGCCGCTGATGATGTTTCCGCCCACAGAGTTATGTCCGAAGAAAACTCTGCGAAGCCTCAAGGTATTCACTTCGGCTTGAGTGAACCCCACCCTTGTCCAAGGTTGCCCGGGAACCACTGTTTGCTGCACACAAGTGCCCGGCGTGCCATTTTGGCTACCAGAAATGCCCACACAAGCATAACCCGTGGGGCAGCTGTTGCCACCGACACGGCATTCAGCTGTGTCCTGGCAAGTGCCTGGTGCACCATTCTGAGTGCTGCCGCCATTGCCTACGCAAACATAACCACTGCCGCCGCAAGTGTTGTTGTTGCCGACACGGCACTCAGCTGTG
>WQTM01000158.1 GCA_009786315.1 Pseudomonadota bacterium
CCCCCCTGGGGTTTTATTATGCGCTTGTCCCTCCTGCCTACCGTCTGCCTCGGCCTCCTCTGGGGGTGCGCCCAAACCCCTAAACCCGGTATCGCCACCCTCGAAAAAGCTTATTCGAGTCAACCAACCTCCGCTCGCGCCTTGGCCCTCGCAGGACACTATGCCTGGTTGGCCGAGGACAACCCCCAACAAGCCAAAACATATTTCGAAAAAGCTCACTCCCTCCACAACCATGAGCCTTGGGCCCTCTATGGCCTCATGCGTATGGCCCATGAAAACGTGGACTACCAAAACCAGGCCGAATTCGCCCTCCAACTCCTCGAAACCCAGGCAACCCACCCCCTGGCTGAAACCGCCGCCTATAACCTCTTCCGCATACAAGGCTTCTCCCCTGCCCTGGACGCATCTATCTTCGGCCGCCTCCTGCCCCTGCAACTCAAAGGCGAATCCGCCGCCCTCCAGGCGGACATCCTCGCCGAAATCGCCTACCGCCAAGGGGACTTTGAAAACTCCAACCGCTTCCTCGCCAACAGCGGCAAACCCCACGTCTGGAGTCTCATCGGCCCCCTGTTCCCCTCCCGCTTGCTGAGTTTCGCTCAACCCTTGGCGCTGGAAACCACAGGAGACTTGAGCCAATTGCCCAACAATGCCTTGGGCCCTGTACAACTGCGTATACTCAACACGCCTCAGGGGCTTCACCAAATCCCCCACGAAGGCAATGCAGGCGAAATTTATGTGCTCGCCGTGGACGTCGAAATCGTCCAGCCGGGCCCCTATGCCATTCGCATCCTCTGGGACGAAAATTATGGGCTGTCCGTCAACCAACAACGCCTCCTCTCTAACCTCCACTTCCCCTCCCTCCAACCCCACCTCCAAACCCTTCACGTCCACCTGGAGGCCGGTTGGCACCGCCTTATGCTGCGTAGCCCCTCTACACGGCCCAATGCCCACTTGGACTTTAGAGTTACCCCCATCCACAATGGCCCCCCACCTCGCTTCCGCGCCGCCAAAGGCCCCCCACCCCGCCCCCCTCTATCCCCTAAAAACCAAACCCTCTCCCCTGCCCATATGTTGTTTGAAAAACTACGCCTGGAGGCGGGGGACGGCTTGGCCGCTTTCGTCACCGCTCAAACCCATTCCTCCCAGGACGCCAACCAGGCCAAACGCTTCCTCTCCCTCTGGCCTGAAAATATCTCCTCCTCCCCCCTCCACCTCCTGCGCGCCGAAATAGAAGCTGCAGACACGCGTACGCTCGAGGCACCAGCTCGCGCAAAAATCTCCTTGGAGCTTGAAAACGCTCAACGAAAAAACCCCAAACTCCTGCGCGCAGCCCTCCTCGCCTTGCGCTTAGGCCTCAACGAAAACCGCCCAACAGACGCAGAGCGCTTGCTGAAGGAAACCCAACAACACGTCGACAAGTTGCCTCCCGAGTTTGAGTTTGAAAATGCACGCCTCTATTTGGAGCTCGGGTTGGACGCAGAGACAAAAAAAATCCTCGAGCGCCTCTCCCTCTCAGGAAAAGGCTTGTGTACCGCCACCTTCCTCCTGCACCAACTGGCCCTCAAACACCGCGCCGCGGAGCAAAGCAATACCTCCCTTGAAGCCTTCTCCCTCTGCCCCGGCGCCGAAGAAACACGCATGGCCTTCTTTAAACTTCGCGGCCATTGGGGAAAATTGCTGCCCATCCTGGAGCGCCTTCAAAAAGAAGACGAAAGCAACACAGCTTTCCTCCTGGAGGAGCATGTGCGCGTCTTGCTGGCCCAACACCGCTTGGAAGAAGCGTTGAAATACCTCCAAACCTTGGAGCCCCTCTGGCCCTATAAAGCCAGCCTCCACTACTTCATGGGAGACATCTATGAGGCTATGAAAAAACCCCAACAAGCTTTGCAGGCAAGGCAAAAAGCCCTCCGCTTTATGCCCGCGGACTTGGCCCTCCAAAGGCTTGTCCACCGCAGCCTCACCGGCAAAGAGTTGTTGGACGAGTTCGCCATCTCTACACAGGAAGCACTGAAAGTTTATGCCCAGTCCGAGAGGGCTGAAGCCAGCGACACAGCCTATGTCCTGGACGCAAGCACCATGCGCTTCTTCGAGGACGGCTCCATGCTGGAGCGTACGCATATTATTGAAAAGGCTTTCTCCCAACGCGGCGTCACCCATGCCGCTGAAATAGAAATTCCTCCCGGCGCCATCCTCCTTAAACTCCGGACTCTCAAAGCGGATGGTAGTATTTTGGAGCCAGAGGCCATTGAGTACAAAAATACCATCAGCATGCCCTCCGTTGAGCCCGGTGACATGGTGGAAGTGGAATATTTAAACTCACAACCCCCTCATAGCTTGCTGCGCCCCGGGTTCTCCTCCCC
Source organism: Pseudomonadota bacterium (assembly GCA_009786315.1). GTDB lineage: Bacteria > Myxococcota > Myxococcia > Myxococcales > Myxococcaceae > WRKR01. The sequence goes on from WQTM01000158.1 coordinate 2,361, forward strand.
CGCCTTCTTCTTCCAAATCCCCTTTAAACCCAATAGCTGGTCCACCCTAACTGTGGTTGTGCCTGAAAACTCCAAACTCCAAGTGGACTCCCAAGGTATGTCGGTCCGCCCTCCTAAACCCCACGGCAATACCCTCGTCTTCTCCCATGCAGAAAAAAACCTCCCCGCCTTCGAAGTCGACACCAACCCCCCTCCCTCTCAAATGGAATGGCTGCCCTTTGTCAATGTGGGTACAAACCCCGGCTATGAGGACTTCATCCATGCCGCCGCGGACAGCAGCATGGAATCGGGACAGGCCAGCTTCGAGGTGGAGCAATTTGCACGCAAAATAACCGCAGGTAAAAAAAATATCGCCGCTGTTGAGGCCCTCTATAACGCCGTACATAGCCAAGTCGTCGACGGCGGCAATATGCAAGTCTCCGCGGCGGCTACCTTGGGCAATGACAAAGGTAGTCGCTTCTGGCTCCTCTATGCCGCACTCAAATCCCTGGGCGTGGACGTGCGCGTCGTCGCGGCCCTCTCCCTCTTCTCAAACCCCAAACCCATGCTGTTCCCCCCACCCAATAACCTCAGCTATTGGTGCCTCCGAGTCAACCTTAAAAACCACCCCACCCTCTGGTTGGATACTTCTGCACGCTTCCTCCCCTTCGCCTCCTTGCCTGAATATGCGGACGGCCAAACAGCTTATGTCTTGCCTGAGGTGGACAAACCCCTCGAGGTCGTTCGCTTGCCCAACTCCTCCCCCTCCTCCCGCCTCGCTACATTCAACCTCCAGTTGGATGCTCAGGGAAACCTCTCCGGCGAGGGAGAAGAAGTTTATGCCGGCTTCATGGCTGCTAAGTTGACTGAAAATTTTGCCAAACTCCCTGTGGAGCAACAACAATTCAAAATCCAAGAAAGCTTGAGTACACAGTTTGCCGGCGCCACCATTGAAAATATCCAAATCCTGCCCGCCCAAGCCCCAGGTGAATCCTTCATCCTCCGCTACCAACTCCAAGCCAAAACCTTTGCATGGGCCATAGACAAAAACAGGTGGCTGCTGCCCGCTCTCACCCCCCTCCAAAACCTTGGACAACGCTACGCCACCTCAGGCTTGCGCAAAACCGCCCTCTTCATCCCCTCCCCGGAAAACCTTAGAGTCCAACTTAAACTCCGCCTGCCTGAAAATTTCGAGGTTGCAGAGCCCGTGGAAAACAAACAAGTCCTCTCCCCCTGGGGAAGCCTTGTGCGCCATGAATCTTCTAACAAAAACTTCTTCGCGCTCGAAGAGCATTTTCAACTGGCCCAAGGACGTATCCCCCCTGGGGATTATGAGCAATTTGTAGGTTTTGCCGGTGAGGTGGACCTCTTCCAAGCCCATGAATTCACCCTCTCCAAACAGCCATAAACCCCTTTCAACTGTTGCAACTCAGTCGCATTTGTGCTTTTCTGTGCGCGAATGAAGTTTGTGTCCGCTAAAGCCAAGCATGTTGGATTCGACAGTTTTGGGCAGCTTCTGTCGTTGCTCTGCATCGTCCATTGCGCACTCATGCCCTGGGTTTTGTTAAGCTTGCCTGCGGCAACCCCGTTTATGGAGAGCGGACACCCCGTGTTGTTCGTCTGCGTGTTGGCAACATGTCTCCTGGCGCTGGTTCCAGGCTCTCGCCAACACCGCCGCTGGGGCGCGTGGCCATGGGCACTCACTGGCATTGCTTTGTTGGCCGCAGCCATGCTGTTTTTCCATGAGGAGCCCCTCCATGAAATGCTCGTCTCCTCAGGGGGGGCCTTGTGCATGCTCATGGCCCACCACAAAAACCGCCAACACCTCAAACACTGCAGCTGCTGCCGCAAACCTCAAAAAAAACCAGCTGAATACACGCCTTAAAATACATATTCCCTGCCGGGGTCCATGACGGAAATGCGCATGTCCCCAAGTTCTCCCAGTTCTCTTATAATGGTTTCCCTATAGGAGGGCTTGAGGCCTACGGCGAGAATATGCACTTTCTCCGCTCGAAGCTTTTGCAACTCCGCTTTCAATGAGGCCGGTGTCAAATGGCCGGAGCGTTGTGCCAATACCTCCAATTCGTTGGGGTAGGAGGCTTCAACCAAAACAGCCTTGAGGTTGGGGCTTTGGTTGGCAAGGGCCCAAACTTCAGAGGTTTGGGCAGAGTCGGAGCCAAAAACAACCGTCGAGTTCTCATCGCTTATTATCAACCCCACCGTTGGCACAGGGTGGTTCACCTCAACCGCCGTTATTTGGAAATGGGCAATGCGGACAGGTAGCCCCAACACCAAAGGACAATAGCGCATAACAGCACCGTGGCTATTTGAAAGCTCAGAAAACCGCGGGTAGGCCTTGTTGTTGAATATGTGAGTCTCAAGCAACTCAATCACTGCCGCAGTGGCATGTATGCGCAAGGGCGCCTTCAATGAGACAAACAACTCGTCAATCAAAATGGGCAGTGTTGCAATGTGGTCTATGTGAGAGTGCGTTATGACAATGTCGCGCACATGCTCCCGCTGAAACGCATTCAAACCCAAAGCCAAGCTGCCCGCATCCACAGCAAGTAAGTCGTCCAACACATAGGAAGTCAAACGCTGTACCGGGAGAATGCGCCCCTCAACGTCATAGGAACTGGGTAAAAGCTTAATTCGCACCAGCAGAGATTAACCAAAGTTTCTTGAAACAACGAACAGCAAAATGCCTTCCCTCTCTTTTTCGGGGCTTTCTTTTCTTTTGGCTCGAATAAGTCCTTCTGCATTCATAGGGGCGAAGGGTATTTTCGTTGAGGGTAGCAAAGGCCATCCTCGTTCAGGTGTCCAAATGTAGACAGGTTATATTGAATAAATTCGTTGAGGTTGTTTATAAATACCCCGTGGGACTCGTAGCGCAACCCCACCCCCTTCTCTCCCTCTTGCCGGCTTCCACAATAACGGTAGGGGAGCTTATCCCCCTGGGCGTCCCTTACCTCATGAATGCTCACATTCTCTAAATCCGCATTCTTCAGGGGTGTTGCCTCTGCCGCAAGGCCAAGGGACTTGCGCGCTGCCCACGCATCCAAACGCAACTGGGCGTCCTCTTCCAATGCCTCCCAAAACAAATGCTCAAAATGCAAAGTCACCACCACATCCACCGAGGCATTCTCCTTCACCTGTACCCCCCTCACCTCGTCCCCTAAACGAGGGTTGAGGCAGTTTTTGTAGTCCACAGGCATTTTAAAACCCAACTCAAACTCAAACTCGTCCGGCAAACGGCCAAAGTCATAGCTCCCGGAAGCTCTACACTCTCGCCCCTTAAACCTCGCCTTCCCGCGTATAAACACACTCCAACCCTCTCCCTGCATGCGCGCATAACTCTCTTTGGAAGCCTCGCTGAAACCCAGCTGCAAAGCCTCGGGCCTCGCCTCAACCAGGCTGTAGCCAAAAGCATAGCGGGTTTGTGTCTTAAAGGCCGGAGAGCCCTTCTTCTTGTTCTGCTTCAACAAAAGCCCCAAAGCATGCTCATGCCCGTGTAAACCAAAACCCCCCTCACCCTTTAGCTCAACGGCAAATACCCCTTCCAACTCCGCCACCACGGGCCCCGTCATAGAAGGGTCCGCAAAGGACATGTCCGGGTTCTCTGCAAGCTGTATGTTGGCAAGCGTCACTATGGCGCTTTCAAAAGACACCTCCCACCCGTCTATGAAAAAAATGGAATGGCCTCCGCCTGCCTGGGGCGGAAATGCAACACCATGCGCCAGCATTTCTTCACCAGAAACCAATATGCGAAAACTCTCCTTGGGAGGGTTCTTCAAATCCGCTTCCGGCTCCTCAACGCAAGCACTCAACAAAAAAAACCACACACAAACCCATTCTAAACTTCTCCTCATGGCTCGTCTCTCATTCCAAAAACGCTTCAAAAGAAAAATGGTAAGGGCCAAAATTCGCACGCATCCCCGCATAGAGGGCGTTGTCAGGTTGGCCTGCAGCCTCGTCTTTAAACGCATAGCGCGCAGCACCCGGCGCCTTGCCCAACTCTGAAAACTCTACATTCGCAAACCAAACCGAAGGCACCACCTTCAAAACAAGCAAACCTCGGTTTTTCAGCTGAAACTCTATGGGTATGGGCGTTATAATGCGCTGCTTGCATATGGGGTTGGAGCCGGGCAACGCCGGGTTTTTGGGGGGCTCCACCCGGTTTTGCCCTATGCTGAGTCGCCCCTCAAAGGGCCACCTCTCCCCGCCCCTCGCCGCCTCCCCTGTTACCTCTAATATTATGTTTGCATTCTCCAGCGCGTCTATGTCCCCTTCACCCAACCAAATTTCTGCCGCCTTGCATGCCTCCGTCGTGCCATTCCCCCTCACCGGAAAAACTTGCCTCCCCGCTGAAAGCGCGTCTACCCATAAACCACTGCGGACTTCCGCAGAGTAAATGCCCGGGAGGACACAGGAGGTTTCAAGTGTGTGGTTCCCGGGTATGCTTTGGTTCAAATAAAGCGCCCCTATATGTATGCGCGCTTTCTCCAAATGTATTTCATAGCCCAACGGGGAAACAAAAAAACGCGAGGCCTCGTCCCCCTCCGCCACCATCCCAAACTCTATCAGCTCTCCCCCTGTGTTAGAAATACACCCCAGCCACCCTGTCGCCAGGCATGCAATGGCCCACCTTATTGCTGAATTCCTCAATGCTCTCCCCCAAGGTTAACCGCCAGTGAAACCCAAAACGCCAACGGCGCCCCCGCAACAAAATGCCGGGCCGCCACCAAAGGCGGAGGCGAAAGGCCCGTCGCCTGAAAGTTGGAAACATAGTTGAATTCGGCAAGGCGGTAGCGACGGTTGAAAAGGTTGGTGACGGCAAAACCCAACGTAAAATGACGCCACTGCCACTCTGTGTTTGCATCCACCACAAAAAGAGTGTCGCTGCGCTGCCCATAGGGCAATGGACGCTTGCCTACCCAGTTTATGCCAAGGCCAAAACGCGCCACAAGCTTCTTGCCCAAAACCTCCCAGGGCAATGCACCCCATACCGCACCATCCAACCTCCCCACAAATTCAGGTACATAGGGCACAAGCAGGCCCGTGTCGTCAAAGGTGGAGTGTACCCAGGTGGCATTCGCGGAAATGTCGAAAAAACGCCCCACAAGCCGAGCTGCCACCAAAGTGCCCAGGCGCGTGGTGCCCCCACCCAAAATGTTACGCCCGGCTTGCTCGCTGAATACCAAGTCTTTGTCTACGTGTGTCCCAAACAATATGGCACGCCCCTCCCATGCCACCCCACCCCACTGCCGGTTATAGAGGGCCCCTACTTCCCAGGCGCTTAGGCCTGCAAACGGCGTCTTCAAATCCTGCCCTATGTATTGCGAGTCTATGGAGCGAAACCCTCGCCCATAGGCGCCTGTCCAGCGAATGCCCCAAAAAGGCCCCAACACCACACTGGCCTTTGGAATAAAAATGCTGCCAACCGCGCTCAACTTCTGAAAACGCTCTCTATAAACACCAAAGTCGCGCTGGTTTAGACAACTCTCATCCAAAGGAGGGTTGGAGGAGGAAGGGCGGCGTACCTCCTTCACAAAACAATTGTCCGTTATGGCGTAGGCCAACAACTCCCAGCGTATGCTTCCCTGTAAACTCAAAAAGTGCCAGGGCTTTATTTCCACGTCTGCATAAAGCCCCATGTCGCCCAACACAGAGTCCATGTCCTCGTCCACATGGTAGGGAATTTCTGTGCCCGCAAACAACCTGGCCTGCTCCGAGGCCACCACATCCACCCGCGCAAAATAGCCCAACTCCCACTCCAAGGGCACCTCCCATAGCTGTGTCCTCCTCCTCCCATAGCCCCCCACCCCCGCTATAAAGGACTTGGAAGTCTTGTCCAACATGTCGCCACGCTGGCCATGCAACGTCTGCTGCGCATGCTGCGTGTCAAATACAAACCCCGTAAAATTTTCGCGCAACCGCATGTTCCTAAAACCCACAAACACACGCTGCTCATGTCTGAATGCCCCCTCCCGCCCCCCCAGGCTTGCCAATAGCCCCACCTGCCCGGAGTCCCCCCCTTGGCCTAAGTCATAACTGTCGAAAAAACCTTTGCGCCCCTCTCTCCAATCATCCTCTCGCAATGTGCCGGCGGAGTGGTAGTTGCCAAAATAGGCGAAAGAAAAAAGACGCAGGGACAAACTCTCGGAAATCGGCAACCATAACTGCGCCATGGCCGTCGCACTGCGCGCATCCCGGTTTTGCCCAAAACCTTGTGTCTGGTATACTTGGGCGCCTACAAACGTTTGCCCGTCCCCGGAGTCCGGCCGCCACGTCGCCAGCAAACGCCTCAACCCCTGCGTGCCCAGGCTGCCTTTGAGTGTCATCCCCTTCTGCCTCAACCCCAGGCGGTATTCAGCACTGCCTGCAACCGCAAAGTTGCCTTGCCTTGCGTCAAAGGGGCCTTCAAATATGCGTATGGCCTCCACCAACTCGGGAATGACAAAATGCAAGTCGGCATAGCCGTTGCCGTGTATGTTGCCAGCTTGGTTGACGGGAAAACCACCTACCCAAAGCGCTATGTCCTGCCCCTCCCGCGCGTCAAACCCCCTGAGGAAAATACTCTCCGCATGCAATGCACCCCCCTCATTCGTCAGCAATATGCCAGGGGCCAAACTCAACATTTGCGCGCCCGAAGCCCTCGGTATGAGGGCCAAAGGGCCCACCTCCATTTGAAAGTCACTCGCAACTTTTGCTTTCGGCAAGCTATGCCCTGTAACCGTGGAGGAAAGCACGGGGGGAGCGGAGGAGGGAGGGGGGGCCTCCTCCTCTTCACCCTCTGCCTCTATTCCGCCGCCCTCCTCCTCCCCACCCCCCTCCTTGCCCTCTGTTGCCCCCCCTGCCTCTAACTCGGGCTTTGC
>WQTM01000159.1 GCA_009786315.1 Pseudomonadota bacterium
GGGTTGTCAGAGCGATTGGTGCAGGGGTAGTGGGGGGGTGGCGGAGGGTGTAGCAGGGGGTGTTGGTTCAGGGAGCAGTGGGTAGGCAGAGGAAGGATTGTTGGTTGGTGACAACCCAGTGCATGCGTACGTCGTGTATTTCTTCGGGCAAGTGGGGGGCGAGGCATTCTTCGAAGCACAAGCCGACACGAAGGGCCTTCATTTGAGGGGAAGCGAGGAGTCTGTCATAAAACCCTCCGCCTCTTCCGAGGCGAGCGCCGTTGTTGGCGAAAGCGACGCCTGGCACGAGAACGAGGTCCACATTTTCCAAGGGGACAGTAGGGCAGTGGGGTTGAGGGAAGAGGAGGCCATGGGGGCCGGGCAGCAAGTCATGAGGGGAGAGGGCGAGGGCGAGGGAGGGTGATTGGAGGGAGGAGGTAGGGAAGCAAGTGTGTTTTTGTGTGGCCAGGAGGGCCTCAAACAATTTGGAAGTAGGCACTTCAAAGGGCTGGGCGGCATAGAGGGCGACGCAGGGGGAGCTATTCCAGAAGGGGAGGTTTGAGAGTTGTTCAAAAAGCTGGAGGCCTTTGGAGGCGACTTGTTGAGGGGAGAGGGCCCTGCGTCGTTTTTCATAGCAGAGGCGGAGGTTTTTTTTGGAGGTGGGGAAAAAAGGCTCCCCGCTGAAGGTCGTGTGTGAAGTGTTCATTGAACCCACAAGAGTTCAATGAGGAAACGTGAATTCCGATGAGTTAGGCTTCCCACTGATACAGCTGAAGGCTTGCACACGGCACCGAGAACAGTTTCCATTATATATATATCGGTTCAAAGATACACCACACATCACGCACCCAGCAGGGAACAACTCTAAAATTCTCTTTACATCTATCATAGGAACCGACAATCAAGAGGTCAAGAGAGGTTTCATGTCAGCAGGAAAAATATTGCCGGAGCGAGTGCCCAAAGGTACGCGGCTTGGCAACTATGAAATATTAAGTCTCCTAGGGAGGGGAGGGATGGCGGAGGTATACCGGGCGCGTGCGCTCAGTGGGGCGCGTGCGGGGCAGGAGTTGGCCATCAAGCGTTTATTGCCTGAGTTGGAGTCTGATTTTACGCAGCTGACTTTTTTTGCTGGGGAAGCGGATTTGGCGCGTTTTTTAGACCATCCCAACATTGTCAAGCTTTATGAAGTAGGGAGTTTGGGGGAGTCTTTTTTTCTGGTGATGGAGTTGGTGGATGGTTGTGACGTGGGGCAGATTTTGAAGGCATGTCGGGTATTGAATGTGCATTGGCCAGTGGACTTTGCGCTTTGTCTTGTACGGGAGCTTTTATTGGCCTTGGACTATGCGCACAATGCCAGTGGTCCGACGGGAAAGCCATTGGGGATAGTGCACTGTGACGTATCGCCTTCGAATTTTTTTGTTTCGAGGACTGGGGATTTGAAGCTGGGGGATTTTGGTGTAGCGCGTGTTTTGTTGGATGGTGCGAGCAGTGAGATACTCGGCAAGCCTTTTTATTTATCTCCTGAGGCATTGCGAGGGCAGATTTCCCCGGCGGTGGATTTATGGGCGATGACGGTTGCTCTCTACCAATTGTTGACATTGCGTCGGCCTTTTGGGGGAAAGGACACCAAGCAAGTTTTCCAAGCCATCCGCAACATTCGTTATGAGGGCATATGCAGCATTCGTCCTGAGCTTCCCAAGGCATTGTCAGACATTATTGACAAGGCTTTTTCTGCTCGGATAGAGGACCGTTTTGTTTCGGCGAAGGAATACGCTGAGGCGTTGACGCCGCATTTGGACACAAACATAGGCACGCACCTTGGGTTGGCGTCGATGGTGGAGAACCTTGTTTTGGTGAAGCGAGAGGCGTCCTAGGCAAAAAACTTCAATGCGCTTTTTTGGCCATTGACAATGGCGTCGACAAGCAAGCCGCGCAGGTTGGAAACCGTACCTCTGAAGGCCTCATAATATTTTTGGCGATCTGTGGTATGGACGATGGCGGGGAAGATGCCTGCGCGAAGCAGGATGAGGTTGGAGAGCATTCTTCCCACAGAGCCTGAGTGTTCCGTGAACGGGAAAATTTGTATAAGTTGGAATTGAATTTGCGCAGCTTGGGCGATGGGGTGCAAGTCAAAGAACTCGCGCTCTGCTGCATATTCGACGAGTTTTTCAAGGCGTGATGGGATTTTAGAGGGTTGAGAAATTTCGTGGGAATAGGTGCGATGCAAAGGCATGTCTTTGCGGAACCCCGTTTTGTCTTTTGAAGAGTCGCGCTCTTTGCGTTCTCTACGCTCTGTTGCGATGCGTGCGGCTTGGGCTTGTGGCGTATTGCCGGACAACAAGTCATGGATGTGTCGGATGAGGGGCAAATGGACAGAAGCGTTGGGTTTTGCAGGTGTTGTTTTGGTTTCCTGGTAGATGAAGTCAATGCAAGCCATGTGGTTACGGATTCCGAGGATAGCGGAGAGCATGACCGCCTCATAGGGGGAAGCGCCGTTTGTTTTGGTAGCGGCCTCCAATTCTGCGGGAGAGTAGACAACGCCGTCAATAGCGCTGTCATGATAAATCCACGAGAGGCGCAAGCGTTCTGTGAATAGTCGACTTTGTTCAGGCTGACGCTCTTGTTGCTGCCTAAGTTCCTCGCTGCGTTGCTCAATCTCTTTATAAAGTTCCTTCACGGCCTTTGAGTCTAAAGATTTTGCAGCAATTTCGCCACGACAATATATATAATATGCTGATTACAATGGGCAATTATTGTTTTTTGCAAAGGAGTCGTGGGGGTGTGGAGAGGAGGGGGGATTGAGGCACGCAGAGGGTGGAGGTGGTGGAGGTGGTGGATGCAATGAATTGTCAAGGATGTTGTTTTGGTCTAAATTCCGTGGGGTGGAAAAGCCAATGGTGAAGATACTTGTTATTGATGACGATCAGGCGCAAGCTTTGTTGATTTCAAGTTATTTGAGCAAGCATGGCTACAGCGTTGTGGCGGCGTTTGATCCGGTTGAAGGGATGAAGCAGCTGCTTGCGAACGACTTTCAGCTGGTGATTACGGATTTGATGATGCCGCACATTGATGGGATTTCTTTTGCTGAGAAGATACATGCCATTGAGCGGATGAAGGATTTGCCCATTATTATGGTGACGGCATACCCTTCTGAAGAGCTTTCTGAGAAGAGCATGCGCAGAGGCATTGCGTTGGTGCTTTCCAAGCCCATCAACCTTTCAAAGCTTCGTGATTTGGTTGGGTTTTCAACGGGGGGATGAAGGGGCCTTGCGCAGGTACTTTCTCAAATACGGCGTTTGTTGGCTTTGCGCAAATCAGGCGTGGCGGGGGGGAATTCGGCAAAGTCACAGACGTGGCAGATTCTGCTAAAAATGCGCTCTCCAATGCGCTCCACCAGCAGGTGGGGCTCTTTGCCTTTTTCCCAGAGCTCGCTGGTTGAGACATAGTGATTGCCGGGTCTTTGTGGGTTTCCCAGAGTACCCAGGGTATAGTTGGTGGCAAACAAGGTGGGTTTTTTCTCGTTATAGCGACGAGAAATAAGCTCATCCAAAGTTTCAAGCTCAAAGGGGCTGAGTCGGCCTTTGCCCAACTCGTCAATGGCGAGCAAGTCTGCATTGGCGAGGGGGTTGATGATTTCCCCGCCGCTTTTTCCCTCTTGGAAACCGCGGCGGATGGCGGCATAGAGCAAAGAAATTTCGACATAAGAAGCCCGTACGCCAAACTCTAAAATGAGCTGTCTCAAGGTGGCCGCCAACAGGTGTGTTTTGCCTGTTCCAACGGGCCCGGACAACAAAAACCCCCGAGGGACAGGTGGCTGGGAGGCATACATTTTTACCATTTCCAAGGCTCGGCTTTGCTCATCATTTTTGGGTTTATAGTCGCCAAAAGAGACATTTTGAAACAGGGGGGGGATTTTGGCGGCGGCAAGAAGGGAAGCCCTGTGCAGCAGTCGGCGTTTTTTGCAGGGCCTGGTTTCCTCATAGACGCGCCCATGGAGTTTTTGTTGGACCACCAACAAACCGGAGCCTCTGCAATGTTGGCATTGCTCAATGGCTTCCTTGAGGCGCAGAAGCTCCGCCTCTTTGTCAACAGAAAAACCTTGAGTATTGCAGTGCGCGTCCGACATGGCTTTAGCCCCAGTTACGGATTTCAAAACGTTGTTTAAAGGCGTATGCCAAAAAAAAGCGCCACTGCTCTTTGGCTGCCTCCAAGGACAAGGCTTCTCGTGTTTTGGCAAGCTGTCGGGTTTCTTCCAAGAGTTTTTTCTTTTCCTCAGGAGGAAGTGCTTGGGCGAGAACAAAAATGGCCAATATTTCTTGGTACATGGCCTGGTGAATGTCGGCGGGTTTTCCAAGGTGCTCAAGGAATTTGGCCGTTGTTTTTTGTGCCCATGGATATTTTTTTGCAAAGCCTTTGAGTTGTTTTTTCAGGCGTTGGTGTCTTATTTGCGCATAGGTTTCTGTGTTTTCAGGGGTGGGGGTGGCAGGTTGCATATGAATGCGCGAATAGCGGGCAATTTCGCTTTCGACGTGGCGGCGGCAGGTGCGGAGGGAGGGCAGGGAGAGGGTTTGGTCCTTTTTGAGGCCGGAGAGGCGGGACTCGAAACAATGCCGCATGCCACGAGCAACCACCTCGAAGGGGACTTGGGTTGAAGCCCAAAGCTCCAACAATTCTGCGTCCAAAGGCGAGAGGGCGGCTCCGTGGCCGCGGAGGAAGCAGAAGAGGGCCTGGACACGTTCATGGAAGCTGGCACTTTCAGGCAGTTGACTCATGGAAGGGACTTGACAGCGTGTGCGTTTGGGGTTTAGCTGCGCGGCGTTTCGTTCGGGTCCTTAGCTCAGGGGTAGAGCGCTACCTTGACACGGTAGAGGTCGGTGGTTCGAAACCACCAGGACCCATTGTTTCTTCTTTGTTCCAGCGGCGAAACTTTGGTTTTGCCGCTTTTTTGTTTTGTCCTTTGCTGAACAGAGTTTGCATATGGTTGCTGTGACACTTTTGGATGGAAGCCAAAAACACATAGCGCGTGGGGCCTCCATTTTCGAGTTTATTCAAACCCACATAGGCCCTGGTTTGGCCAAAGCTGCCGTATTTGCGCGATATAACGGCAAAGACGTGGATTTGTCTTTCAAACTTGAAGAAGACGGGCAACTGGGTGTTTTCACGGACAAGACGCCTGAAGCTTTGGAGGTGGCCCGCCATGATGCGGCCCACATTGTTGCAGATGCGGTGCAGCGTTTGTTTCCCGGGACGCAAGTGACATTGGGCCCCCCCATTGAAGAAGGTTTCTACTATGACTTTTTTCGCGACAGGCCTTTTTCTCTGGAGGAGTTGGAGCAGATTGAGGCGAAGGCGAATGAGATTGTTGCCGAGAAGCAGCCTTTCACATGCCAGCAGGTGAGTGCCGAAGAAGCCTTGGCATTGTTTGAAAGCAAGAAAGAAACCTTCAAACTGGAAATTATTCGCGACATTGTGGCCAAGGGGGCCAAGGAGTTGACACTCTACCGCCACGGGGAGTGGGTGGATTTTTGTTTGGGGCCGCATGGGCCTTCGACGGCGAAGGTGGGGGTGATTAAAATTCTAAATGCCTCAGGGGCCTATTGGCGTGGGGACTCAAGCAAACCCATGCTGCAGCGTATTTATGGGACGTCGTTTTTTGAGAAGAAGGCGTTGGAGGCTTGGCTGAAGCAACAGGAGGAAGCCAAGAGGAGAGACCACCGCAAGCTTGGGAAGGAACTCGACTTATTCCACTTCCACGCCACAGCCCCGGGGGCTGCGTTTTGGTCCGCGAAGGGGACAACACTCTATAACACCCTCAGCCATTTCATGCGCAAGCTGGTACGCGAAGCGGGTTATGTGGAGGTGAAAACCCCGCTGCTTTTCCACAAGAGTTTGTGGGAGCAGTCCGGGCACTGGGGAAAATACCGGGAGAACATGTTTCTCGTTATGGATGATGAGACGGGGGAACACAGCCTTTCTCTCAAGCCGATGAATTGTCCTTCTCACCACTTGTTTTTTGGGTTTAAGCGCCGAAGCTACCGTGAGTTGCCGATGCGGTTGTGGACGCAGGACGTGTTGCACCGCAATGAACCCACGGGGGCCTTGGGGGGGTTGACGCGGGTGCGCCAGTTTTGCCAGGACGATGCGCACATTTATTTGGCGCCAAGCCAGTTGGTGAGTGAAGTGAAGGGGTTTGTGCAGTTGTTGGACAAAGCCTACCGTGCTTTTGGCCTCAGCTATGAAGCCAAGTTTGCGACGAGGCCCGCTCAGCGTTTGGGTGACGAGGGCATGTGGGACAAGGCGGAGGGGGGGTTGAGGGACGCATTGGAGGGCCTGGGGCTTTCCTATACGTTGAAGGAGGGTGACGGGGCTTTTTATGGGCCGAAGTTGGATTTTGATGTTTCGGATGCGATTGGCCGCAAGTGGCAGTTGGGGACTTTGCAACTCGACTATGCCGCGGCGGAACGTTTTGACTTAAGTTTTGTAGGCGAAGACAACAGCGAGCACCGCCCCGTGGTTTTGCACCGTGCTGTTTTTGGCTCCTTTGAGCGTTTTGTTGCCATTCTCATAGAGCACTACGCGGGTGCTTTTCCTCTGTGGCTTGCGCCTGTGCAGGCTGTGTTTGTGACGGTAGCAGACAGGCATTTGCCCTATGCACATTCTCTTTGCGAGAAGTTGGTGGCGGAGGGATTTCGCGCAGAGGTGGATGAGCGCAGCATGACACTCAACGCGAAAATTCGCGACGCGCAGATGCAAAAAATTCCGCTTGCGCTTGTGGTTGGAGACAAAGAAGCGCAGAGCCACTCTGTTTCTCCTCGTCGCCACGGTGGGGAGGATTTGAAGTCCATGGGTTTTGAAAATTTTATGTTGTTGCTTCGCGAGGAAGCGCGAATTCCTTGGTAATTTTATTTTTTCTTGGGTTTAAGCGACATTTTCCTCATGCCCCATATGCCTCAGCATACTCTCAGAGGGCCTGCAGGCCTTCAGCAGGTACTCCGCGGGTGTTTTGAGCGGCGGCGTTGTTTGCTGTCAACGACGGAGGTATGGCGTTGGGTGGATGGAGAGATAGAAAACCTGGTGGTGGAGGTATTTGGCCGGGTAGCGGTGGCCGGTTTTTTTGCACCCTGGACGGGGGTGCAGAAGGAGGCCCTATGGGCGGCCATGCAAGCGGTGTTTCCCTTGGAAGCCATATGGGAGAAGCACCGCCCGAAGGAGGCCCATATACTGGCCAACACTCAGTTGCACGAATTGGCCCCTGCTTCACCTAGCTGGGGGGTGTGTGCCAAGGCCTTTGGGGTAGAGGAGGAGGGGCTTTGTTTTGAGATACGTCCGAGCAATGGTTTGTCCGTGGGTTTATATGTAGATGCGCGCAAGGCGCGACGTTTTATACGAGCGCACTCCAAGGGCAAGCGGGTGTTAAACCTATTTGCCTACACCTGTGGTTTTGGGGTAGCGGCGCGCAGTGGGGGGGCGGTGGAGGTACTCAACGTAGATATTTCAAAGCATTGTTTGGAGTGGGGGAAGCAGAACCTTGAGCGCAATGGTTTTGAAGCCAAGCCTGGGGAGTTTTGGGTGGAGGAAGTATTTAGGGTTTTGGGCAAGCTTTTTGCGAAGGGGCGGCGTTTTGAGCTGATTATTTTGGACCCGCCCTCTTTTTCGAATGTAGGCAAGCGCAGGTTACGAGTAGCGGACGACTACATACAACTCACCCGCATGTGTACTCAACTATTGGAGGCACAGGGTTTGCTTTTGGCCATGTGCAATGCGAGGTTTGTGGGGCCTGGAGAATTTTCCAAGTGGGTTTACGAGGGGTTTGGCCGGAGGGGGGGCTATTGTGAGGAGCATTTGGGGGTGGACATAGACTGTAGGCAGCCCTCCTGGCTAAAGGCGGAAGTTTGGCGCAAGCTTGGTTGAGAGCAGTTTTTCCAGGCGCTCAGCGAGCAGGAGGAAGGGGCCCAGGAGCAGCACTTTTTTATGTCGTGAAGTTTGGCCTGACAGCAGATGGATATGGGTTTTTCGAAGGTTAAAGGCTTGGGCGAGGAGTTGGCACAAGGCTTCATTGGCCTGGTTGTCCACAGGAGGGGAGGTGAGGGTAATTTTGAGTTTACCGTTATGGATACCGGCAAAAGCATTGCGTGAAGCGCGGGGTTGGATGAGCAGGGAGAGGAGCATACCTTCAGGGGAGGAGCAGGGGCCATAAGGCAGAGGAGGGGGTGTGTGGGGAGGAGGTTTTAAGGGCATAGGGAGAAGGATATGCTATAGGAGGGGGGAGGGTTTTACTTGCAGAGATGACCGTGAAATTTGGCAATTACCGTCTCATACGAAAGATTGCAACGGGAGGCATGGCAGAGGTTTGGCTTGCCGAGCAGGAGGGGATTGAGGGGTTTTCGCGGAAGGTGGTTGTGAAGCGTATTTTGCCTCATTTGGCGCAGGCCCCGACTTTTGTTTTAATGTTTTTGAATGAAGCGCGGGTAGCCTCGCAGTTGTCACACCACAACATTGTGCAGATTCACGACTTAGGGGAGCGGGGTGGCGAATATTTTTTGGCCATGGAATACATACACGGCCGTGATTTAGGCCGGGTGATGCAGCGTTCTGCGGAGCAGGAGCGTTGGGTTTCATGTGCGGTGGCATTGCGGATGGTTGCGGATGCTTGTGCAGGCCTCTACTATGCCCACACTCGGGAGGATGCGCAGGGGCGTCCGTTGGGGCTTATACACCGAGACATTTCCGCGCAGAACATACTGGTCAGCTTCAACGGCTCCGTGAAGCTGGTTGATTTTGGTATAGCGAAGGCGGTGAACCAGTCCACCGGCACCCAAGTGGGGACGGTGAAGGGGAAGTTTGCCTACATGTCCCCGGAGCAAGCGATGGGTGCGCCATTGGATGCGCGCTCGGACATTTTTTCATTGGGGTTGGTTTTATATGAGTTGCTAACGGCGGTACGTCCCTTCAAACGGGACAACGACTTTGCGACATGGAAAGCCGCGACGCAAGGGGAGATTCGCCGGCCTTCAGAGGTAGCGAATGTGAGCCCATACTTAGACGCCCTTGTTATGAGGGCATTGGAGAAGAAGGCGGGGAACCGCTACCCGGACGCGAGTGAATTTCAGATGGCCATTGAAGAATACCTTGTTGAGAATGGGCTATTGGTTACCTCCTTGCATGTTGCGGATGAGCTAACGGAGTTATTTCCTGAGTGGCAGGAGGAGAAGGCCCAGCTGGGGGCGCATATTTTTCCGGGGCAGGTGTCCGAGGGGGAGGCAGAGGAGCTGACGCCGGTGGGGGACGAGGGTATTGAGGGAGGA
>WQTM01000160.1 GCA_009786315.1 Pseudomonadota bacterium
GAGGCGGGTTGCTTCTCGGGCTTGACTTAGGCTTGCGCCGAGGTATTTCTCTGGGCTTCCAAGTATATTCAGGAGGGTTACCTCATCGTTCGAGACCAGAGGACCAATAGGCGAATTCGTGCACGGGAAGTCCGTGTTGTAGGTGCACAAGGCGAGCAACTGGGAGTACTAACGCTTGAAGCTGCGTTGGCGCATGCTGCGCAGGAGGGGTTGGATTTGGTAGAAGTCAACCCCATGGCGAAGCCTCCCGTCTGCAAAATAATGGACTATGGCCGCTTCAAATATGAAGAGAAGAAGAAGGCCAATGAAACCAAGAAGAAGCAGGTTGTCGTCAAAGTGAAAGAGATAAAGTTGCGGCCGAAGACGGAGGAGCACGACTATGAGTTTAAGGTGCGCAACGTCCGCAGTTTTGTTGAAGAAGGCAACAAGGCCAAAGTCACCATTATGTTTAGGGGGAGGGAGATTACGCACAGGGACAGGGGGCAGGCGGTGTTGGACGAGGTAGCAAAGGATTTGGCGGACATTGCGGTATTGGAGACGCCGCCGAGGATGGAGGGGAGGCAGATGTTTATGATTTTGGCGCCCAACCCCAAAATTGCCCAGAAAGCGCGGGACATGCAGAGGCAGCATGTGGCGGCATTGGAGAAGGCCAAGCGTGAGCAGAAGCGGCCTCGTGAGAAGGCGGATGTGGAGTTTTCTGCGAAGAATTCAGAAGTCGATGAAGTTTTTGTGGAAGATTCAAAGGTTGAAAGTGAAGTGGCCGCTGGCAGTTGAGGTGGTTTGTTTGGAAACAGTTGACAGAGGCTGTGCTTGCGAGATAGGAGCATCGCTTCCTCAATTTTCTAACGGGAAGAAGTCATCATGCCCAAGCTCAAAACCAAGAGCGGAGCGAAGAAGCGGTTTCAAGTGAAGAAGAGTGGCAAGGTGAAGTATGCCAAGGCCAATGCGAAGCACCTGTTTACTTTTTCGAAGTCCACCAGCAGCAAGCGCCACAACCGGGGTTGTGGCCACCTTCGGGACATGGATGCGAAGAAGGTTATTCGGGAGTTATTCCCCTATGGCGCCAAGTGAGCGCTGAGGAAGAGAGAGAGTCATGCGCATAAAACGAGGCGTCAAAGCGCGTCGCCGCCGCAACAGAGTGTTGGAGCTTTCCAAGGGCTACCGAGGGCGCAGGAAGAATTGTTTTCGCAGGGCGCAGCAGGCGGTTGAGCGTGCCTTGGACTATGCTTCCAGGGACAGGGCCCGTCGCAAGAGGGATTTTCGCTCTCTGTGGATAGTCCGCATTAACGCCGCAGCCAGAAGTCTTGGAATGAGCTATTCCGGTTTGGTAGCGGGTTTGGCCAAGGCCAACGTGCAAGTGGACAGAAAGATTTTAGCGGATTTGGCTGTTGCAGACCCTTCGGGTTTTGCTGCGATGGTGGACATGGCCAAGGCCGCAAGCTAGGCGTGAATTTTTTCAAAAAGGCGTCTGCTTTGGGCAGGCGCTATTTTTGTGTTTGGCGAACGCCGATGGCCAGTTGCTCCAAGCCGGCGTTTTGGGCCATGCCCATGACTTCGACGACTTTCCCATGGGGGACGCCTTCGTCTGCTTGAATGACGACGAGGGTGTTGGGTGCTTTGCTTTTGGCTTCATTGAAGACGGCCGTCAACTCCTCTGGGCTGACGACGTGGCCTGAAGCCACGAGGCGTCCGTCGGATAAAATAGCGATGGGCAAGTCATTGGAAGGCAAGGAGGTGGTTGTGTTTCCCCCTTGGGGGAGGTTGACGCGTATTCCATTTTGGGCTGAGTTGCCTTGTGGGGCAATAATGACGGAGCTGGTAACCATAAAAATAATGAGCAGCACCAGAAAAATGTCCGTCAACGGCGTAATGTTAATTTCCGAGAAGACGGCTTCGTCTTGAGTTTCTTCGTCGTTTGGAAGGGGAGAAGAGGACATAAAGCCTAGGCTCCTTGAGAAGGAGCAGGTGGGGCAGAGGGAGAGGGAGGGGCTGGTGGTGGTGTTGTTGCAGCAGGCATGGTGGCAAGGAGGAGCTCAGTAAATTCTGCAAAAATGAGTTTAAACTCCATAGAGAGGCGGGAGAGGCGGGACTGGAAATAATTGAAGAGGACGACGGCGACGACGGCGACGAGGATGCCGGCGGCGGTGGCGATGAGGGCTTCAGAGATGCCCGTCATAACGCTGGCGGGGCCTCCGGCGCCCCCGGCTTGGACGTCCAGGCCGAGCTCCTTGAAGGCTGTCATAATTCCCGCGACAGTCCCAAAGAGGCCGATGAAGGGGGTGACGGCGCCGATGGTGCCCAGCAGCCACAGGTGGCCTTTGAGTTTCAGCGTTTGGGCGAGGCGCTCACGCTCTATGGCTGTTGAGGGGTTTGCGCGTTGAGCTGTTTGGAAGCCGACTCTGAAGACTTCGGCCACAGGCAGAGGCGAGCGCTCCGCGAGGGCTTTGGCTGCGGGGATGTCATTTTGCAGGAGTTGGCGAGCAATGTTTTCAAAGAGGGTGCGTGTTTTGGGGCCAAGCGACCAGAGTACGACGAGGCGCTCCACGGCGACGGTGAGGGAGAGGAGGGAGGCGAGGAGGATGACGGCGAGTGTAAGGCCGCCGGCGGGGCTAAGGCTGTCCAAGTGTAGCCATTGCAGGAGGGAATTCATTTTCATTCAGGTGCTCGAAAGTTAATGGACCTCAACAGAGGCAGGATACTAGAATAGGGGGAGTCCTTTTTGGTGTAGAATGGCGACACAAGGCAAAGCGAATGAGTTTGAAAGGAAGCCTTCCTCTTATTTTGTTTCTCTGTTGCGGCTGTGCACACAACAAAGCTCCGTTGTCCACGCAAATGTCTGCGAAGCAGCTGGTGGTGCACATAGAGCGCGAGGCCTCCAAAGCCCGCAGCATAAAGGGGCAGGCGCGCCTCAAAATAGACTCGCCCCAGCAGAAGGGTGTTGTTGAAATATTGGTAGCAGCGCAGCGGCCGGACTCCATTCACCTGGAGTTATTGGATGGGTTGGGGCGGCCTGTGCGTATTTTTGTTTCTCAAGGGGGGCGTTTTTCCCTATGGGACATAGAGGGGGGCGCATTTTTCCGTGGAGTGGCAACGCAGAAGAACCTTGAGCGGTTTTTGCCGCTTTATTTTGCGCCGGTGGAGCTGGTACAGGTTTTATTGGGGGCCCCCCCCCTCATAGGGGTGCAAGCGGAGTTTGCTGAAGGTACACCCGGCGGAGGGGGTGTCTCCCTTTTGCTTACAGAGGGAAATATTTTGCAAGGCTTGAGGGTGCAGGCGGGGGGTTTTCAGGTTATGGAGAGTGAAGTCCGCAGGGTGGAGGGTGGTGAGCAAGCCTACAAACTGACATTTGCTTCATTTATGCGTTTGGGGGCGAAGGGGGTTTTTCCGGAGAAGCGGGTATTGGAGGTTGCATTCCCTCCGTTATTTTTGGAGTTAAACTACACAGACTATTCTCTAAATGGGTTATTAGAAAGCCAGCTGTTTATTTTAGCTCCGCCGCAAGGGGTGCGTGTTGTGGACGTTGAAGAAAATATAAGCCTAGGGGAGGGGAGCTAAGCGAGGGAGGGTGGCAGCAAGAGAGAGAGGGGGTGGCAGGTTGGGGCCCGGGAGAGGGAGGGGGTGTTGTTGTTGGAGGGGGCTTGTGGGTGTTTTGAAGTGTTGAGCAGATAGGGGTATGCGAAGGTTGGGTTTCGGTTATACTTGGCGAAAAAGCGGTATGCCTGCTTATGAAAAAGAAAATTGGTGAAATTCTGATAGCCCACGAAGTGGTTTCTGCGGAGGATGTTGGTGAGGCGTTGGCGCTCCAAGCGGGGGGGGACCCGAACCGGCTTGGGGAGATTTTGGTAGCGCGGGGCCGGCTGGGGACGGATGCGCTTGCGAGGGCATTGGCGGAACAGAAGGCCCTCCCCTATACAGAACTCAACCTGGTGTCCTCTTCGTTTACGAAGAAAGTCCCCCTGAAGTTTCAGCAGCGCCACGGGGTGGTACCCTTTGAGGAAGCTGCCCCGGGCAAGTTTTATATAGCCGTTGCGGACCCGATGGCGACGGATGCCATTGAGCAGGCCAAGCATTGGTTGAAGGCCAGCGCCATACAACTCTACGTTGCCTCTGCGGAGGAGATAGAGCGGGTACTCTCAGCGATGGGGGACAATGCGTTGGTGACAGGGGAGGTTTTGGCCGCTGAGAAGGAGGCCCCCCCCAAGTCCCCCATACTCTCGGAAGAGGACTTGTTTGGCTCCCTTCAGTTTGACGAGGACGAGAGGGAAAAGGGAGGAGGGCCTTCCCCGGGGAAATTGGGGCAGAGGCCACCACGTACTCCGCTGGATGAAACGACGCAAATTGTGCGACGCCCAAGCCTGACAGCTGGGGCAGAAGCGGGCAAAGAGAAGGTTTCGGCCAAGAGGAAGTCTCCCAAACTTTCAGCGGATGAATTTTCCGAGCGAGAGAAGACGCCCACCTCGAGTTTGGGTGAAGTTTTGCCGAGGTTGTCTCCTTTGGGAGAGCACCTCAGAGAACTCCTCTCAGGGAAGAGGGCGGCGGACGTGGCGGATGTGGTTGTTGGCTTGGCGGACTTGCTCGTCAAAAAAGCGGTTTTGTCCCGAGAAGAGGTTTTGGAGGTTTTTGTTTCTCTGCCCACGGAGAAGTGGTGAATGCGGGGCCATTTCCCATAGCCTCCTCAGGCAGAATGAAAAATACCCCCCTGCGCCCACTCCTCAGTGTCAGCGAGTTAACCTCTCAAATAAAACAAGCCATAGACAGCCACCTGGGACGCCTTTGGATACAAGGAGAAGTTTGCAACTATAAAGGCCCCAACGCACGCGGCCACCTCTATTTCTCCCTCAAGGACGACAAAGCCTCCATTGACATTAAAATGTGGGCAACCCAAGCCCAAAACCTGCGCTTTCGCCTCGAAGAAGGCATGGCCTTGCTGGCCATGGGTACCGTGGAGGTATATGCCCCCATGGGGCGCTATAGCCTCATTGCTGCACACTTGGAGCCCGAAGGCTTCGGCGCCCAGGCCCTCGCCCTCCAACAACTCAAAACACGTTTGGCCGAGGAGGGCCTCTGGGGCCCCAAACGCAAACGCCCCCCCCGCCCCTTGCCGCTTTTGCCCCGCCGCATTGGCATTGTCACCAGCATAACAGGGGCGGCGCTGAGGGACTTTCTCAAAGTGTTGCTCCGCAGACACCCACGCCTCTCCATATTGGCGCGCGACGCCCGAGTGCAAGGGACGCAGGCCGCTGCAGAAATGGTGGCGGCTTTGCGCCAACTCTATGCCAGTGACGTGGACGTGGTGGTGCTCGCCCGAGGGGGAGGCTCCACGGAGGACTTGGCGGCCTTCAACGAGGAGGTGCTGGCGAGGACAGTATTTGAAAGCCCCGTGCCCATTGTGTCCGCTGTTGGACACGAGGTGGACGTCTCCTTGTGTGACTTGACAGCTGACGTGCGTGCGCCCACTCCCAGCGCAGCCGCAGAGTTGTTGTCCCCCGTCCTCTCCGAGTTGGAGTTGCAGCTTGGGTTGGAGCGGCGTCGTTTGAAGAATGCCATGCAACGCCTCCTGGCCCTCTCCCACGCAAACCTGCGGGCCCTTTCCCAGCGTTTGTTGAAAGGACACCCCCAACGAAACCTGGCGAAACAAAGCGGCTTGTTGCACCACCACAAAGCCAAACTCCAAGCCGCATGGCAAAAAAGAGTGACGAGCACCCAAAACCAACTGGCAGAAATGTATAACGCCCTGCATGGCCATAACCCACGCCTGCTTCTGCTGAAACACCAACAAACGTGGGGGGCCTTGGGAGGGAGGTTGGTGGCACACATGAAAGCGGCGTTGGAAAGCCGACGGCGGCACCAGGGCCTTTTGGCGGCACAACTGGAGGCGCTCAGCCCCTTGGCGGTGTTAAGCCGGGGTTATGCATTGCTGAAAGACGAGGCGACGGGGCGGTGGTTGCTTTCGCCAGAGGGAATATACATAGGGCAGGGCGTGGAAATACATATGGCAGGGGGGCGGGGGTTGAGGGCGCGTATTGTGGCACCCCTGTTGGAGGAAAAACCGTGACAAAACATGCTGAGAAAAACAACAAACCCACCCCCCCCACCTATGCACAGGTGGTGGAGCGCTTGGAAACACTCATACACACCATGGAGGCCGGGGAGCTTCCTCTGGAGGAGTCCCTCGAAACTTTTGCCGAGGGCATTCAACTCATTCAGCAAGGAGAGCAAATATTGGCTAAAGCCGAGCAGCGCGTGGAGCAACTGCTGGCCTCAGGTGAAACCGCCCCCCTTCAGTTTGAGTCCGAGAGAAAACAATAGGTGTCCACATTGTCCAAAAAGGCGCCGTCAAAACCCGCATCCACTATTTTCTTCATATAGGAGTTGTCATTGCCAAAAATAATGGCCTGCCACTCAGAGTGCCAATATTGGATTCGAAATTCGTCGGGGTAGCCTGCATAATTCTCCACCAGCCATATCGGATTGCCCAGGCGCCACCCTGGCTGCCAATAATAGCGATAGGTTTCCGCAGAGCCAATGCTGACATAGGAAATAACCAGGCGCTGGCCTCCATTGGCCTTTCTTTTCAGCCGTTGAAGGTCTGCAGGGGTGAGCGCCTCCTCCCAGAAGAACAAGTCCATCAACACAACATCATAGTTGGTGGCCCCAATGGCGTTGAGCATGGCCTGCTTGCTGGAATAGTCTGCGCCTATTAAATATAGCCAATTTTTCGCATCGGACAGCACGAGAATGTCATTTGCATTTTCCGTTTGGCTGTCGATGGCCGGTATCAGCTGATAGTTATCGTTTTCAGCACTGCGCGGAGAAGCAAGAAAGCCCTCATTTTTGCTGCGCTGGCGAGAGTCGGCAAGGTTGGCATTGTTGGAAACATAGTCCGCGACAACAATGGTGGGCGAGGTGGGCGAGTTTTTGAGAGTCCGCAGCATGGACAGGACGTCGCGCTCTATGGACAACCTGCCGTTATAGAAGAGCGCTTCCACGCCAAAACCGTCGATTGCACGCATGAAAGCGTCCGACAGCCCTTCGCTTGCATTTCCATTGTGAAAGGCCACCTCCACTCCGTTTTGAGGGACAACAATAAACCCCGGCTTCAACCCCCGCGCATAGGCGGAGAGGTTTTTTATAAAATTCTGCATTCGTACCGCTCGGCTGCCCGCCTCTTCCTCCTCGCCCTCGCCTTCCGAGTCACCCTCCGTGCACTCCCCCGGTGGGTGCTTATGGCCACCCGCAACATGGCACGCCATTCCCATCACCGCAGCGACAAGCACAAAAAAGCCCATCTTCTTCGCCATATTGTGTTTTTCCCATTGTTGAATATATGCTCGAATTTGCAGGCCCAGCATGCCCAGTCCGCCATTCCCCCTTGGCATAAGCCTCCGTCCGGAAGCGCCCTCTGCTCTACCAAGCTTGGGCCCTATGGGCGAGGAATAAGTTTATTTTTCGCAAGCCAAAGCAAGCGGGGGCTGTGTGGGCCAAAGCTCCCCTTCCAGCAAGTTTGTGCGTTAGGACAGACAAACCGAGAATTTTCTGGCACAAGGCGAGACATGCAAACACCCCCTTGGGAGTCCACGCAACACTCTTTGCAACAAACCATTGAAGCGCGACTGTTGGCCCACACGCAAAACCGCTGGGGGCATGTGCCGGCGCGTCTGGCTGAAAGCATGGCCTACTCGCTGCTGGACGGCGGCAAGCGTATGCGCCCCATATTGTGCCTGGGTTTTGCCCAAGCCCTGGGGCCCTTGCAGCCTTGCGCCTATGACGCGGCCATGGCCGTTGAAATGGTGCATTGCTATTCCCTCATTCACGACGACTTGCCGGCCATGGATGATGATGCGTTGCGTCGCGGGCGCCCCACCAACCACAAAGTATACGGTGAAGCCATGGCCATTTTGGCCGGAGACGCTTTGCTGACGGAGGCCTTTGCGGTTTTGTCAGGGCCTTTGGGCGCTCCGTTGAGTGCGGAGGAAAGCGGCATACGTGCATGTTTATGCCAGGAGTTGGCGGTGGCGGCGGGGGCCTTGGGGATGGTAGGGGGGCAAGTATTGGACACGGACGAGGGCCGTCCGGCGGAGTTGGCCTATTTGCTGCGCCTGCACAAAATGAAAACAGGCGCCCTCATAAAAGCCGCCTGCCGCATGGGCGTGTTGGCTGCTGGTGGAAATGCACAAGCCCTGCATGCTGCTGAAACCTATGGTGAAGCCATAGGCCTGGCCTTTCAAATTGCGGATGACTTATTGGACGTGGTTGCGACGCCGGAAGCCATGGGCAAGCCGACGGGGGCCGACGCTGCGGCAGGCCGGGCAACGTTTCCGGCCATATTGAGTTTTGAGAAAGCCCAAGCCATGGCCAGGGAGCAGGTGGACATGGCGTTGGCCGCGCTGGGCCAGGTGGAGCCCACCCCGGGCCTTTTGGCGGGGCTTGCGCGTTTTGCCGTGGAGCGCAAGCATTGACAGCTTTTGGGGCCCTCGCATTTCCCAAGGCCATACGCCAAATGGAAAGCGAAGCTTTGTCGGAGTTGTGCCGCTCTCTCAGGCAGCACATCATCATCAGCAAGCCCCCGGAGGTTGAGCGGGCCCTATGCGTGGTGGAATTGACGGTGGCCCTGCACCGCGTATTTAGGAGTCCCTATGACGTATTGTTGTTTGAGGAGGCTCCCCTGGCCTTGGCCCACAGGCTGCTGACGGGGCACGTGCCGGGTTTTTTGTCCCCCGCGCAAGCCGAGGCTTTGGCGCGCCCGCAGGACGTTTTTGAGGCAAGCCATGGCCCCACGGCCCTGGCGCAGGCCATGGGGCTAATGGAGGGCCGCAAGCGCCTAGGGCACAGGGGGAGGGTGGTGGTCATATTAGAGGAGCAGCGGCCTTTGCGGATGGAGGCATTGGAGGCGCTTTGCCAGGTAGGGGCAAGTGGTGTGCCATGGCTTGGGGTATTGGCCCGCCATGGTGGGGAGGGGGGGGCATTTCTCCCGTGGGGGGAGTTGGCGGTATTTTTGGGGAGTTATGGGGTTGGGCTATGGCCCACCCTAGAGGGTGGGGACATAGGGGCCATGGAGGGGGTGTTTCGCCGGGTAAAAGTTGCGCACAAGGCCATGTTGATGCACCTACAGCTGCCCCCCCTAGCGCCGGTTATTTCCCCCTACAGGGAGGCCCAGGCACGGGTATTGCGACGCCTCATGGAAGCCGACAGTCGCGTTATATTGTTGGTGTCGTCCTCCATACCCCCTATGGAGTTGGAGAGGGCCTTTGCCGGGCGGGTGAGGAGGCTGGCCTCGAGTGTAGCGCACGGCCTTGCATTTGCGGCAGGGCTTTCCAGGGCAGGCCTTAGGCCCATATACCTATTGCCAAGGGAGGCCTCATTGGAGTGGGTTTCATTGTCCAACCGAGCCAGTGGAGTCCCCCTCTCCATATGGGAGGTAAACGGGGGAGAATGGGAGGTAAATGGGGAAGAGGCAGAGGGTATGGAGGAGTCCCCCGGGGTGACAATAGGGGTTATATGAGAGGGGGGGGCCGCCCTTCAGACGTTGTTCTTTCCTGGGCCTGCGGCCCGGGCCATTTTTGGAAAGGGTTCTTTTCGCCCTCCGGGCGGGGTTTATTTAACTGAGAATGTTTTTATGGGCCATGCGGCCCGGCTTTTTTTGCCCTCCGGGCAGGTTTTCGCCTCTCG
>WQTM01000161.1 GCA_009786315.1 Pseudomonadota bacterium
CCCTCCTCCAACTCCGTCAACGCACGAATCTCTATGGCTTCACTGCTGGCCCCCAGCAACATCTCCACCGCTTTGTGCGCCAACCCAAGCTCAATCTCCCACAACCCCCTCGGTTGGTATGGCCGAAATGACAACACCGCTAAAAAAGTGGGCTCAGCAATACAAGCAGGTAACGCGGGGACCGTGAGGAGTTGAAAATAGTCAAAAGTGACTTGGGCATCACTCTGAAGACAATCCCGAAGCGCCTTGGAAACAGCCTCCAACATCTCCCCAGGCTCAGCAAATGCCGGAAACAACCACCCCAAACTCCGAAACAGTTGCGCCTCCTGACGGGAAACCCTGGGAAGCCCTGAAAAAGAATTCACCTTCTTCCAGTTGTATATGGAAAGCAAATCGCTCTGCGTCACCACCTGAGTGTGGTCGCTTATCTGCGGAAAAGAAGTGGGTACTTTGCTTGTGTTCATCACGAAATCATCTCAAGTTTCATATCGGCCAGAGTCAAACCTCTAACATCCAGTGCATTGCGCAAAGCTTCACTTTGTTCCTCAATGCTCTTCAGGGCATTCTTGTTGGAGCCAGAGAAAACCACACTTATTTTCCCACCAGACGCCGAAACCTTCAGAGAAAGCCCTGACAAAACATCCGAGCGTAAATCAATCTGAAATTCCGCATCGCCCGCCTTGTTGGTCCCTACACGCACCCGCTCAACAATCTTTTGGGCAATTTCACTCGCAATCCTTCTTAAACGCTCAGAGTCACTAGTGAGTTTTGGACGCACAATGGGGGCCGGCTCCATGAAGGCGGGGTTGGTGCTCAGCAATGTCCCTAAACCCTCATGCGCTTCTTTGCCCAAACGTTTGCCGTCTAATGTTTGTCGCCTATGCAAACCTTTCTCTTCCGCATGCGCATTCCTGGCTTCCGCCATAGCTTCAGCCTGCTTCTTGGTATCCGTCTTTGCCTGTGCAGAGCGCGCCCCCAACTGGCCCTCCGTCTGCAAAGCAGACTTCTTGCCCGCTTCTGCTTGCTCCCGAAACTCCTGCTTGGAAACCGCCCTGTCACTTCGCTGAAGCTTCGTCGCTTGCTCCGCCTGCCTCTTCACCTGCTCCTGGTTTTCCAAAACAGCCTGGCGCTCCCCCTGCTCCTTCAACAACTCCTTTGAAATGCCTTTGCCCTCCAAAAACCCCTTCGCAGACTCAGCTTCCTCGGGACTTCGCGCCACCCACTCGCGCAATACCACATGGGGCTTTCTGTCTGCAGAGCGCGTGCCCCATCGGCCACCCAGTATACGCCCCCCATCCTCCTTCACCCGCTCAGCTGAAACGGAATCCGCCCTCTCTAAAAACTTCGCGTCAGCCTCGGAAACATATCCACGGTGAATGCTCTGCCGCTGCGCTTGCCCCTGCTGCTTTTGGCCATCACTTACAAGCCGAGCAAATGCAGAGTCCGCTACCTTCCTCCCCTCCCGGTGCCTCTCCTCCATACGCTTTTGCTCGGCAATACGCTCAGCCTGGCGGACCGCATCATGGTCATCATCAATCCTGCTCATAACCTCCCACCTCTCCTCTTCTGCAAATGCAAGGTGTTCCCAATCTCCTCCTGCATCAACTCCTCCCTCGCCTGCCGCTCATAACGCACTTGCTTGGCCCATTGCTCCTTGTGCTTCTCTATGGCTTTCTTCTCCTTGGCCGCCTCCGCCATCTCCACCCTCCTCTGCTCCACCCGCTGCCTCGCTCGCTCCACCGTCCCCTCCTGCGCCCCTATCTCTAACTCCACCCTCGCCTCCTCCTCCTGTAGCCTTTGCTCAAAACGCTCTATTTGCTCAAACGCATTCGCTAAAACCGCCTGCGATAAAACAGACTGGCGGAAGGCAAGCACCTTCTCCTTGCGTTCCTCCTGCCGCCTTGTCAAATCAGAACGCATGGTCTCCAAAATTTCCTTCTGCTTGTGAAAAACCCGCATCGCTTCAGAAAACGCCTGCTTCGCGGCCTCCTCTGCCCGTTCCCGCATCTCTAACAACGTTTGCAATCGATAAGCCGGCATATCTATCACTCTTCAAACAACGCAACGAGTGCTTCCGCCGTTTCTTCAAAACCCACGTTGCTGGCAGTGGACTGCTTCAAAAACTCAATAATGGCATCATATTTGTCAATGGCATAGTCCGTTCGGGGGTCTGTCCCATATTGGTAGGCTCCCAACAAAATCAAATCCCGTTGTTTCTCATAGGTTGCAAGAGTTTCCCGCAGTTTCCCCGCCGCAGCCCTGTGCTCTTTTTTGACCACTTGGTTCATAACACGCGACAATGAGGCCAAAACGTCCATCGCCGGCCACTGGTTGCGCTCTGCAAGCGTACGGTTCAAAATGAAATGCCCATCCAAAATGCCGCGTACCTCGTCAGCAATCGGCTCTTCCATGTCACCACCAGCCACCAATACCGTGTATATGGCCGTGCACTTCCCTTTCTCTGAATTTCCTGTCCTCTCAAGAATCTTTGGAAGCATGGAAAATACCGAAGGGGGATAACCCTGGCGCGCAGGAGGCTCTCCTATGGCCAAACCAATCTCACGCTGCGCTCTCGCAAGACGCGTCACCGTGTCCAACATGAACAAAACATTGCCCCCCCTCTCACGAAAATATTCCGCAATGGAGGTCGCAACAAAAGCCGCACGCAAACGCACCAAAGAAGGCTGGTCCGAAGTCGCACAAACCACAATGGAGCGCTTAAGCCCCTCCCCCAATGCATCTTCAACAAACTCCAAAACCTCACGGCCACGCTCGCCAATCAGTGCAATAACCGCCAACTCCGCAGCTGTGTTCCGCGCAATCTGCCCCATCAACGTCGACTTTCCAACACCGGAGCCTGCAAAAAGCCCTATTCGCTGCCCCTCCCCCACCGTCAGCAACCCATCTATGCAACGTACACCCAAAGGCAATGGCTTCAAAATACGCTGACGCTTGAATGGGTCCGGACAATCCCTGTCCACCGACCACTCCATCAACCCCTCTTGCGGTAAAGGACGCCCATCTATGGGCTCCCCCAAACCATTGAGTACACGCCCTAATAAGGCATCTCCTACCCGAATACTCAATGGGCGGCCTGTGGGCAGCACCTCGCTGTCTGGACCAATGCCCCGCAACTCCCCCAAGGGCATAAGCATCACCTCATCCCCCTGAAAACCCACCACCTCGGCCCTAATCGCTGCACGGCCTCGCCCCTTAATGTAACACAACTCGCCTACACGTACGTTGGGCACAGCAGCCTTAATAACCAAACCCGTCAGCTCCGTCACCCGCCCGCGTACGCTGAATAACTGCGCATTCTTCAGCAAATTTTGATAGCGCCCCCATGAAACCGCAAGGCCCATGCTCAATCTGCCTTCCCAGAAGCATTGGCTTCAAACAAAGTACGCAACGCTTTAAATTGGGTGTCCAGCTGAGCATCAATCACTCCAAACTCAGTCTGCACAACGCAACCTCCCGGCTGCACCTCAGCATCATCACGAATGGCAATGTCCACACTGCGCCCAATAAACTCTATGAGCTCTGCACGGTTCTCCCTTAACAACTTGGCATCCTTCGGATGAACACGCAAAAGCATGGCCTTGGAGGTTCGCAAATTCTCAATGGCATTCGCACAAATCTCCAACAATAGTTTTGGGTTGCGCTCCAAATCCCTGCCAATAATCTTCTCCGCAATCCGACAAGCCAATTCAATCAGCTCCGGTTCCGCCTCCGCCAACATCATCCCCACCTGCATCTTCGCCTTGGCCAGCTCCGTGGCCGCCTGGGTTGTCACTTCTGCAAATGCTTCTTTTCGTGCTTCTTGGAAAATAAACTCTCGCTGACGCTCAGCTTCCTCCAACAATTCCTGGGCTTTTTGTTGAGCTTCCTCGACAATGTCCTTGGCTTTCGAGCGCGCTTTGACTTCTTCAAATGGCACAAGGCGAGAAGGCATTGGGGGACGACCCTGTATGGAGGGAGGAAACCGGGGGGAGGCTATGGATTCCAAACCCGACGCACCACTCGCTAAATCCTCGCGGATGATTTTTCCAAGGCTCCTGGGTGGCCCCTTGTTGTCCGTATCTGCCATGCTTTATCTCCGCAACATTCTAGCGCTTGCGATTTGGTTTTTCTCCAACATCTTCCTGCGCACGGTAACGCTCTATGGGCTTATCATCTTTTCGCTTCGTTGGGTTTGCCTCTTCTGCTGTGCGCCTGCGAGGGACAGACTGCAGGGCCGGCACACGAACAACCGCTGATTTGCCGGTGAAGCCTTTGTGGCCTACTGGCTCGTCCGTGGGCGCCGGCATGCGGGCAACCGCTGATTTGCCGGTGAAAATTTTGGGGCCAGACGGCTCATTTTCATGTGTCGACTTATGAGTAACAATTGGCTTTTTGGCGAAAACTCTGTGGCCGGACGACTCGTCCATGTGGGTTGGCATGCGAGCAAGCGCTGATTTTCCGGTAAAACCTTTCTCGTCCTTGCGTATACCAGAGGACTTGGGCATACCCTGTCTCGCTGCTTTGAGCGAGGACGGTTTTCCAGCTGTTTTGGGCGAAGCTAAGCTCAACCGTTTTGTATCGGCGACTTGAGACGAAGAGGACGAAGGCACCAAGCGCTTCGCTGCTTGCGGTTTCGACAAACGCTCCGAGTGGCTACGCGCTGGCGAAACCACCGCAGCATTTTTGTGACTGCCCAGGTGTACAAGCTTTGAAGGCGTGGGGGCAAGAAGCTTTTGGGAGGACAAACGCGGGGACTTCGCAAGCGACGACTCTGCCTGACGCGCAGGCCCTAGGCTTGGGTCAGGCTCCTTCGGCTTAAACAGCCGGGCAACCAGTACCCCAGGTTTTGGCAATATTAACGGACGTTCAAGAAATCCCCGCCTTGCCAAAAACTCAAGCTGCTCCAAAATGTCCGCCCTCCCACCATCACCCCGAACTTGCTTGCCCTTTTCCTTCTCCAACCAATGGAGCAACAACCCACCCAGCTCTCCCTCATACCGCCGTGTAATGGTTGAGGCAAAAGCAGAGGACTCCGCCAGACAAGCCTTCATAATACGCCGTATGCCCGCACTCCGAATCGCTGCCGAGGGGTCCTCCGTTGCACCATATAGTTCCAACAACCTGCGTGCATCCTTGGCTTGCAAATGTTGCGTCTTCGCCACGTCACAGGCTCTTTGAGCAAGCATCCTTTGGTCTGGCGGAAGCGCAGCAAAAAAATTCTGCCGCTCACCACTGGGTAGTCCCGCCAATGCCGTTGCAAATACACGCGCACCCATACGGTCACAAACGGTAATAAGCTCCCTGGCCTGTAGGCCCATTAAGTCCTCAAACCTGAAATGCGCGCTCACAGAAGAATTCTGAAGCTCTTCTTCAAGCTTCCAGCGTACAATGGAAAGCACCTCTGCTCTTGGCTCCCTGTATAACTGCATTGCTCGAAAACCAGGAAGCGCCTTTTGAACGGAATGCGCCAAAGGAGCTGGCAAAGCACGCAAAATAACCTGCGTAACCACAGGCTTCTCCTTGGCCAATAACCCAGCCAAATGCTTTGGGTCTGCCGTTGCAAGCCTTCGACGCCGCATGCTCAGCATACGACGCATTTCCCGCACCAAAAAAGGAATCCTCTGCTCCTTGGGAATGGACCGAAAAGCTCCAAAGCGATGCGTCAAAAGCTCTGCTTCTTCCTCCGGCAAAAACTGAAACGCCTCCTCTGCCCCAGCCCTGCCAAAAACAACGGAGGCCAAAAGCAACATCGTCTGCCGTTTGGAAAGTGAAGCAAAATAGTGTTCCACGGACAGAAAACAACCTTTCTAAGAAAAAAACCTATTCCACTTTCGCTGCAGCACGGCCCTTCAAAACAATCCATATGCAGATAAAAAGCATCAGCAACATCAACAAAGCACCTACAGCAACTATAATGCGAAATTGGCCCGCACTGTCCTTGGTCATCTGCAAACCCAACACCACTTGCAAACGCTGCTGTATATCCAACTCCGCCTGCGGAGGAGCAGCTCGCACCATGAGAATTTGGACTGCTCCCGGCGCCAACTGCGGCACCGCCGCCGCTACAAAATTCTGTATGGCAGCTTCTTCTATGGGCGGCTTCTCTTCTCCTGACGCGCGATATTTCATAAACACCGAGGCCGAAGGCCTGGGTTTATCCGCTTCCAACACCAAGTCGTTTGCCTCCGGCAACATCACCAACGTCCTCACTTCCAAAACCCCTGGAATTCGATTGAGCGCATTCGAAATCTCCCCTCCCAAAGCCTCCAATAACATCGCCCTCTCCTCAACTTGGGTCGGAATCATCCCCTTGTTCTTCTTAAACAAGGAAAGCCCGTCGGAACGAGCTCGAGGCAAAGAATGGTCCGTTAACAACTGAAATGCGTTGACAGCATCCGCCTTCGCAACACTGATGGTATAAACAGGCTTGTCGTCCTCTCCACCACGCTGCTTCGTCGCCGAAATGCCGTTGCGCTGCAGCAATACATAAATTTCGTTGGCCTCTTCCTCGGACAAATCATGCTGCAAATTCTCAGTACAAGCAAACAAACCCATGCCCAATAAGGCAGCAAACCCATATTTTCGAAACATAAGCCTCCTTAGCCTATATGAGGCTTCCAAAAAAAGCGGCTTAAAAGCACCCCCTTCAAAAAAAAGCCGCTCAAACAAACCCCCTCTCAAAAACCCCTTCCCCCTCCCCTGCGGCTCCTTCGAAAAACACTACGCAAATTAAACTTGCGTCTTTAGGGTGTCTTTTAGGCCTGTAGTCGTCTTTTCAACAATCTTGCTCGTTAGGTCCATCTCCTGGCTGTATTTGTACATGCTGGCCTGTAAACCTAACAATTCCGCGTTGGAAAACTGCTTCCCCTGCAACGCAGAGCCAATCAGCTTGTCTAAGGAAGCTTGCCCCTGCTCAATACCATCCATCAAACTCATGATGTTGCGGGCTGTCGGCGAAGCAGCTTCGACTTGCACCGTGGATGCTGTCGCCGTGCGCGCTTTGGACGCCTCCCCCAAAGCCTGCGTCCGTATTTTGCTCATGCGCGCTTTGTCGGTTTTGGCAACCACACCCGCATCCCTCATAATGTCCGCCTTGTTCACCGCATTGGTCGCCTGAGCCTGAGAAACCATCTGCACCTGACGAAGATGGCTGACTTTGTTCTCCGCTTGAGCACTGAGTGCTTCATCGAATTTGCTTGGACCCTGCTTGGCCTGCTGTGTCGCTGCTTCTGGAAGCTTTTGCTGCGCCGCCTGCGCTGCTGCTACCCCCGTGAGTGGTTCCGCCATGAGTCTCTCTCCTTTTTAAAGTTGTCTCTTCTGATTGTCGCGCATCCTCAACCAAAAGTTGCTTCAATTTTTCAATCGCACGCGCATGTAACCGAGAAGCCCAGCTTTTGGACTGCCCAATCTCCGCCCCCGCCTCCTCCAACGTCTTTGAATCAAAATAATAAACCTGTAGTACCCTGCGCTCCTTCTCCGACAACATCCCCATCGCCTTGCGTATACGCTTCTTGGTTTGCTCCAACTCTAAGTGCTCTTCCGCTGAAAACCGTTCCACTACCTGAAGGCTTTCTGCCGCCTCCAAACTCGTCGCGTATATGATGGCTAACCCCGAAACAGCACTCGAAATCTCCCCAATGTCTTCCGCAAAAGAGTTGTAGCCCCCAGCATCCCTGTCCGAAAGGTTGCTTAAATAGGCATTGGCTCGCTCTGCAACCGAAGCGCTCAGCTCCACCCCACTCAAAAAACCCATCTTCCTTAACCCGTCAAAAATCGCCCCCTTCACCCTGTAGTGGGCAAATGTCAGAAAATTCGCCCCTATACTCGGCTCAAACCGCTCCGCCGCCTCCAATAGCCCCATCTGCCCATAGGCCATCAACTCATCCAACTCTACCTGAAACCGAAACTGACGACATATACCTGCGGCGATGGACTTTACATAGGGCCCATACTTTTCTAGGAGCTGATTTTTGTTCTCCCCGAATTTTTCCAATGCAACTCCTATGGTTCCGCCTTCGACCAAATTCTCTCTATCGTCTCTCGAAGCCGAGGGTCTCCCTCTATGTCTTCAGCTATCTTCTCCCTCAGCGTCTTGGACTTCGTACGAACAATTTCACGAAGAATGTTGGCAACCAATTGCCGCGTCGCCTCCTCCTTCGTCTTGATGGCACCATCCCGAAATTGACGCGCAATCTCCGCCGCCTGCGCAACAATGGGGTCCCCCTCCCTGCCCACCACTGCCCCTAACTCCCTTAGAGAACTCGTCGGCGCAACCCGCTCCACCTTCGCTTGAAATAGGGAGCCCCCCGCCTTCCTTATGGAACCCGCCCCTCGGGCTGCTCCCGCTCCTCTTTTGCTACCTATCTTTCCAACTGCCATAAAAACCCCACAAATAATTTAAACACCCTACGCAACCTTGGGCTTCTCTTTCGAAAATAAACCCTTCTCCCTACAGTCCAACAGCGAATCCGCAAACTTCGCCGCATCACCCTCCGGCTCCATTTGCTTCGCCTGCTGCAATTCCTTGAGGGCCGCCACTTCCTTGCCCATGAATAATAGGGCCTCCCCCACATGTACATGCGGTAACGCAGACTTCGGCGCCAAACGCTGCGCTACCCTAAATGTCTGCAACGCCTTCTCAAACCTCCCCTGCACCAAATCCAACGTCCCCAACGCAAGCTGCGGAACTTCACTCTTCGGCATTAAAAGCGCTGCCCCCATGAAAACTTCTTGCGCCTCCACAAACCGCCCCATGTCCATCCATAAATAGCCTGTCTCAAGCAGAATTCTCGCCTGAGTTTTTGTCGTGGGGACCAGACTGCCCAAAATTCCTGAGGACGTTTCTGTTGTCATAACTCCCAAACCTATTCCAAACACAAACTTAAACAAGCTAAAGCGAATAAATGCCCACCCCATCCCCTCTCACAAATATACCTCAGAAAAAAAGGCGACCCCTTCTTCCGAAGCCGCCTTTCCCTTCAATAAGTTCCATGACTAGCGTAAATTGGAAATGCTGTTCTTCGCCGTGTCGTGCCGCGTCTTCATCGCGTTGGAAAGAGAAGAAAATACAAGGTTTTCTCGCTGAAGCGCCGACTGAATGCCCAGCAATTCCATGTTCTGCTTGTGCTGAGTGTCCAAGTCTATGTTCGCCGACGCCGTGCCCACCCCTGTGCTGCTTGCCGAACCCGTCGATGGCAAACCCAAGCCTGTTGTCGCCGAACCCGCCGCAGAGGGAACCGTCGTGTTGATTGCATTGCTCGCAAAACCTGCATAGGCCGCGTTGACCGCACCACCTCCACCTCCCCATGCATTGTGGTTCGCCCCAGAAGACTGGTGGTTCGCCATCCTCACCGAAGAAACCGCTGCACTGACAATGGCCGGCCCCCCTACAAATGCACTGCCCGCAATACCAAGCCCCGAGCCAACAATGCCCGTCGCCGCATCCAACCCCGCGTTAATTCGCTTGCCAAACGACATGTCCGGCGTCTGCCTGTTCACTGAAAAATTGGTCGACAAAGGCAATGTCGAACCACTGTCGATACGATTGATTCCTGACATAAAAATCTCCAAAAAAATTGAGCGTTAAATCTCTCTAAAACAACATCCTGAACTCCCGACCATCTCGAGCTCACCCTTCCTGCAAGGATTATCGCCTAAAACCCAAAAAGGTTGCTTCCTCCAAACGAAATATTTCAAAAAACCACCGCCCCCTCCCTCCTGCCTCAAAAACACCCCCCTCCCCCCCCAAAAAACTTCACAATGCTCCAAAACCTCAACGCGACG
>WQTM01000162.1 GCA_009786315.1 Pseudomonadota bacterium
CCCCAAACGTAGCCCTGGGACCGGTCTTCTGCGGCGGGAGAATTTGGCGAATTCGAGCCCACTGCTCGTCGCTCAAAGCGTGGCGGTGCATCCTCACAAACAAACAGGCCTGGCAAGCTCTGTACACCTCACCACCTCTAACAGATCCAAATTGTTCAACTCCACAAATGCTCAATTAGGGACAGCCCCTAGAGCGGTTTCGCTTTAAAGTGGACCCCAAGGCCCAAGGGCACGGGTGCTGCTGGGCGGCTTTATGTTTTTTCGCGCTGGAGTTGGTGCCGGGGGGGGGCACTATACAGGAGGGCTATACAGGGGAGGGACCCTATATAAGGGAGGACATTTCTCTAACTGCCGAGCGGTTAATATAGAGGTAGGCCGTAGGGCTTTTCCCTTGGGAGGGGATGAGGAAGAAGCCGGAGGCTCCTTGCAGCTCTGACAACTGACCTTCCACGCGCCGTCCGTCATGGAAGACCACTTTCCAATAGGAGCCACCTGGTGGGGGGAATGGGCTGTTAGAGGGAGGCGAGGTATCGGTGGGTTTCATGAAATAGACGGCTTTTATTTTTTCAACGGAAATTTGCTCGACTTCTTCGGGGTTTTTCAAGGAGACGCTGGGCTGTCCCAAGTCTGGGTTTTCGAATGCTCCGCGTTTAACGGCTCCGCTCATTGTATAGAGGACCACCCTATGGTGTCCTGGGACTTGGAAGTTTGCAGAGGCATGGGGGAGGGGAGCACCCTGGAAGAGTTGGGGGATGTTTTTGGGGGGGGATGGCCATTGGGAGCTGTCATCGTCATAGAAGATGGCGGGTGTCAGCAGGGAAGGCGTATCCGCGGCCACCACCGGAGGTATTTTAGGTGGGAAGCTTTGGGAGGTTTGGGTTTCGAACAATGAGAAGTCTTGAGCCGAGTTGGGGGAGATGCCGAAGTGAAGGATGTCGTCTGGGTGAGCCTCGTCTGCTTCAGGGGGAAGCTCGTCCTCCAAGAGGATGATGTCGTTTTCTTCCTCTGGGAAGGCAACCAAGGTGGCCATGCTGTTTTCGGGAGGGCGGGCAGCCATTGTTGGGGCGGCGGTATTTTCCGAATCATCCACGAGCCAGAGGCTGGTTTGCAAGACGGGAGGCGAGTTGGGGAACTGGGCCATATCCGGGAGGGAGGGGCCGGGGGTTATTTCAGGGGAGAGGGGGAAGAGAGGTGGGGTTATTTCAGGGGGGCTGAGGGAGAGATAGGAGACGGAGGCGGAGTATTGAGGGTTATGGGTGGCGAGGAATTCTTCCGAGAGGGCTTTCTGTGGGGTATTTTGGAAGGAGAGCTCTCTGAGGACGGCCACCGACTCTTCGAAGGGGTTTTGCGAGGTGGTTTGGGGGAGGGGGAGTGAACCTGGGGCCCATTGTTCATTAACGAAGAAGAGGGGGGCGTCCTCGGTAGAGAAGAAGCCTGTGGGGGGCAGGGCAGAAGCTTCTTCTTCGTCTTCTGTCTCATGGATGATGGGGGGCAAGAGCTCGACTGCGGCGGGCAAGTGGTGGCGCTCTGCGGCCTCCTGCCAAGCGGCGAAGTGGTCTGTCGTATGTTGAGGCTCCGGTTGGGCATGCATTGGGGCCTCATCCTCCGTCAAGGCAGAGGCCCAGAGTTGGGAGAAGGAGCTTTCGTTGTCCTCTGAGGAGGCAAGCTCATTTGGGTTATGCTGCGCGGGGACATAAGCGGGGACGACATTGCTCAGCAGCAATTCTGCGTTGTCATCGCCCAAGCTTTCGAGCAGGCTACCGGTGATATTGGGGTCATCCAAGTCAAGGAGGGAGCTGTTTTCAAAAGGGGCTGAAAGCGTGCCTTCTGTTGGCTTGGCGTTTGGTGGTGTTTTGGTTTCCGTCATAATTGCGGCTCAAACTGTGCTTTCAGCATACCATAGCTGAAGAGATATGTAACAACTGTCTCAGGCGGAATCGACACAAGAGGTGTTGAGGCGCCCGTGTTGGGAGGTTTTCCTTGCAGCCAGCAGAATATACGCGGGAATTCCACGGGGGTACATAGGAAATGAAGGGGTGTTGATGATGGCTTGTTTTGTTTGAAGACATTTGTTAAATTGGGGGCGTGAGTTAGGCACCTAAGTTGTGGAAGGAGCTTGTCTAAGGAGCAGGCGGGCCAAGGAGGGAGTATATGTTGGGCAGTGAGCGTGAAGAGAAGCGGTTGGGAGATGGGAGCCAGAAGGAGGAGGGAGGCAGCAAGGAGGCGATTCGGCAAAGCCTTTCGGGGTTGGGGAAGCGGGTTCGGGTTTTGCGGGAGAGCGTAGGCATAACGCAGGACGAGATGGCGGCGCGTTGTGGCATTACTTTTGGGTTTGTTTCTCTATTGGAGAGAGGGGAACGCAGCCCGAGTTATGAAACTTTGTGGCGGATTTCCCAGGCTTTGGGGGTTTCCATTTCCGAATTATTTTTTGAAGATGGGCTTGAGAAGGGCGAGGCCTATGCGTTGGAGAGGTTGCTGAGGTTTGCCAAGAGGGGGGAACTGACGGCTGAGCAGGTGGAGCGTTTTATTGCTGTGGGCCACGCCATGTTTGGTTTTTACCCTGGCATTCATTGCAAGCCCACTCATGGCCTTTGTGGGGTGGAGGGTTGCGGGCAGAAAATATTGGCCCGAGGGCTTTGCTCCGCGCACTACCACAAGTCGCGCAACAGTTTTAAGCGCATGAGTTTAAAAGGCCTCTGAGGTTTTGAAGGCTGTGGGGTATTTTTCTTTGGGGGGGTGGTGGGGGGCCTAAGCCGCGCAGGGGTATGCCCGGGGGGGAGGTGTGCCCAGGTAGGCAAACACGCATTTGTGGTTGAAGCAGTTGTCTTCTGCGATTGAGGACTGCATATGGTGAGGCATGACAGAAAGAGACAAAGCCTCCTGCGCCTCTCCTGCTTCTCGTGGGCAGGTGTTTACGAGCAGCTTGAGACAGAAGCAGGGCAATGCATGGAGTTTGGTATTGGGTGCGTTGGGCATTGTTTTTGGTGACATAGGGACAAGCCCTCTCTATGCGTTTAACGAGTGTTTTGCGGGGCCGAAGGCGATTTCCACGGAGGAGCCGGTGGTTTTGGGGGTATTGTCTCTGGTATTTTGGTCCCTCATGGGGGTTGTCACCTTCAAATACATGTTGTTTATTATGAGGGCGCACAACAAGGGGGAGGGGGGGATTTTTTCCCTATTGGCATTGGTGCCCAAGGGTTTGGGGCGGTGGGTGCAGTTTATACTCATAATAGGGGCCCTATTTGGCGCCTCATTGCTTTTTGGTGATGGTGTTATTACGCCGGCCATTTCCGTATTGTCCGCGATGGAGGGGTTAAAAGTCATTTCTCCTGCGGCGAGCCCCTGGGTAGTGCCGTTGACGGCCTGTGTTTTGTTGGTGTTATTTTTGATGCAGAAGCGGGGGACGGGGGGGATTGGGAAGATATTTGGCCCCATTATGTTGTTATGGTTTGGGGTGATGGCGGTTTTGGGGTTGATTCAGCTGGCGCAGACGCCGAGTGTTTTCCGTGCCCTAAGTCCCCACTATGCGGTATTTTTCTTTATAGAATACAAGGCGCGTGCATTTATTTTGTTAGGGGCGGTGGTGTTGTGCATTACGGGGGGGGAGGCACTCTATGCGGACATGGGGCATTTTGGGGCGAGGCCCATTCGCATAGGTTGGTTGTGGTTGGTATTGCCGGCCCTGTTATGCAACTATTTTGGGCAAGGTGCCTATTTGTTGAGGGAAGGCATAAGCCCAGGCATCAGTCCGTTTTATGCGACGGTGCCGCCGGCGGTTTTGGCGCCGGTTGTCATTTTGGCCACGTTGGCGGCAGTTATTGCCTCTCAGGCGTTGATTTCGGGTGCTTTTTCCGTAACGCGCCAAGCCATACAGTTGGGTTATTGTCCGCGTCTCAAAATTGTCCATACTTCTGCGGAGCATGAGGGGCAGATTTATGTACCTTTTGTCAACCATGCGTTGATGGTGGCCTGCCTGTTGTTGGTATTTGTTTTTAGGGATTCCAGTCGCCTTGCGACGGCCTATGGGGTTGCGGTGACAGGCTCCATGAGCATTACCTCTGTTGTCTATTTTTTCGTTATTGTGTTGAATTGGAAGTGGAAGTTTTGGAAGGCATTGCCTTTGGTGGTGTTGTTTTTGTGGTTTGACGTGTCCTATTTTAGTGCCAACCTACTCAAGTTTCGGGAGGGGGGGTGGGTACCCATATTGATTGCGGCGGTTGTTTTCACGTTGATGACGACATGGAAGCGTGGGCGCACGGAGTTGACCAAGCTATATGGGGGATTGGTTTTGCCTTTGGAGCAATTTATTGACGACATGGAAGCTTCTGCACCGCTTCGGGTGAGGGGCACGGCGGTATTTATGTCCAGCTCCGCGAAGGGGACGCCGCCTGTATTGTTACACCACCTCAAGCACAACCAGGTATTGCACCGTCAGGTGGTACTCATGTCCATTTCAGTTGGGGATGAGCCATGGGTAGAGGTGGATGAGCAGGTGAAGGTGGAGGAATTCGGCAAGGGTTTTTTCCGGGTAGTGGCCTCATTGGGTTTCATGCAGACGCCGAATGTACCGGCGTTGTTGTTACAGGCGCGCAAGCAGGGGTTGGTTTGTGAGCCATCCACCACCAGCTATTATTTGGGGCGGGACACGTTGCTTCCGAATGGTGCTTCAAAGTTGATGCGTTGGCGGAAAATTTTATTTGCATTTGTTTCAAAGAATGCGCAGACGGCCACGGCCTATTTTGGGATTCCGCCTGGCCGGGTAGTGGAGTTAGGGATGCAGCTGAATTTTTAGGGCAGGGGAGGGGGTTGGCCATAAGCGAGGGTGGGGTTGGCCAGCAATTCGAGGATACGGGGGCCATAGAGGTGGAAGCGTTTGTTTCCGAAATAGGGGAAGCGGAGCAACGCTTCGGGTGTTTCGGGTGGATTTTCGGCCAAGCGTTCCACGAGGGTATTGTTGAGTATTTGCTGAGGTGCAAGGCCGGAAGCAGAGGCTTCTTGCGCTCGGAATTTGCGCAGGGCGTCGATGCGTTTTTGTATGTCCGGAGCAACTTCTTTTTGAGGGGGGATGGCATTTTCAAGAAGGTTGAGTTTTGTCTGTTGGATTTCTTCTATTTGTTTCAGAACCCAAGAGCCGAACTGGTTGACGAAGTTTTTTTGCATACCTGGGAGGTTTTGAAGTGCCTCCAAGTTTGCTGGGGCGGCATAAGCGATGGCATAGAGGGACTGGTTGGAGAGGATTTGTCCGAAGGGTCTTTTTTTTCGTTTGGCCCACCGCAGGCGGGCGGCATGGAGGCACTGGGCGATTTTGACGGCGAGGTGTTGTTGTCTCAAGGGCAAGAGGGCGGAGGGGCGGAAGACGAAGCCCTCGGCGGGCTCCGGAGGCTCTCTGCTTTCATTTTCGATGCGCAGGCAGTCCAGGAGCACTTCTTCGAGCAGATTTTTTTGCAAGCATTCGTTTTTCAAGATGCGTCCCAGTTGCAGAAGGAAGCGCACGTCGCTTGCTGCATAGAGGAGGATTTCGTCAGACAAGGGTCGTTTTGCGAAGTTGGCTCTTTGGCATGACTTGTCGAGGGAGACACCCAGGTAGTCTTCTGTCAGCGGGGCGAGTCCGAGTTTAGGTTTTTGCAAATAAATGGCAGCCCTCTGCGTATCAAAAAGGCCGAGGACGCGAAGTTGTTTGCTTAGGAGGAAGGACAAGTCTCCCGTAGCCGAGTGGAAATATTTGGTAATGTGAGGGTTTTCAAAAATAGGCGCGAGGATTTGGAGGTGGAGCTCCGAGCTCAAGCCGTCCACGAGAAAAATATCTGTATCGGTTGCGATTTGGATGAGACAGAGTTTGGGGCGGAAGGCGTGGAGGTTGTCGGACTCCGTATCCACGGCAAGCTCTCTTGCAGTGTTGAGTTGGTTGACGACATATTCAAGCTCTGTCTGCGAATGAACCCAGCAGAAGGAATTGGGCAAAAGCATTTGGTCTCTTAGAGTCTCCTGGACTATAGGGCTTTTTGTGACGGAAACGGAACAACTTGAGAAGCGATTGCTGTCGCATATTGGTAAAGCCATTGCTGATTTCAAGCTGATTTCTGAAGGGGATAGAATTCTCGTGGGTGTTTCAGGTGGGAAGGACTCCCATACGCTGCTTTATTTATTGCGAAAACTTCAACAGCGTTCACCTGTGAAGTTTGATTTTTTAGCGTTGAAGTTGGACGGGGGCCAACCGGGCCATTCTGTGGCATTGCTTGAAGAATATCTCCGAGCTGAAGGATACGCCTACCACATTTTACATGAGAACACGTTTGAAATTATTCAGCAGAAGCTGAAGGAAGAGCAAAACAAGTGTTTCCTATGTGCGCGTTTACGGCGGGGTATTTTCTATCGTTTTGCGAGGGAGAAGGGGTTTAACAAAATTGCTTTGGGGCACCATTTGGATGACCTCATTGAGACTTTTTTGATGAATTTGTTTTTTGAGGGAGCAACAGCCACCATGCCTGCGTTGTTGCATTCCAAGGATGGCCACAATGTGGTTATTCGGCCACTGTGCTATGTGCCAGAAGCGTTGATTGTGGAATTTGCAAGGCAGAAAAAGTTTCCTATTGTTTCATGCGGTGACTGTGGCGAACAGAACAACCACCGCCGGAAATGGGCGAAGACGCTGACGGACACGCTTGCCCGAGAGATTCCAACTCTAAGGCAAAGCCTGCTTGCGGCGATGGGCAACATAAAGCCCGGGCACCTCTTGGACAAGCGGCTCAAGCCGCAGCCCTAAGCTGGACCGGTTTTAGGTTGACATCCTCTCTTCGTTGGACTGCGTTTTTGCTCAGGCCCAATACCAGAGGAACAGCCACCCAAGTGCACTCCCTCCCTCCTCCCTCCCGGCAGCAAGCTCCCCTGAAGCTTGCTAAAAGCCTCACCCGCGTCGAGCTCATGTCCACTTGAAACCGGCCTATAGACTCACTTTAAAACAAAACCAGCCTAACGGTTTCCACCTTTTTTCAACTCGCGCAGAACGAGGCGCGCGACGGATTTGAGGGTGTCGAAGACGCCGACGCCTTGAGGTGCAATGGCATTCCACTCGGGGACATTGCGGTAGTTGAGCTCGCGCCTCAACTCTTCAACAGGCACGGCGTTGGGCAAGTCCCGTTTGTTATATTGAATGACGAAGGGGATGCGGTCCAAGTCATAACCCTGCTCCGCGAGGTTGACGCGCAAGTTGTCCAGAGACTCAATGTTGGCTTCCATGCGCTCAAGCTGTGAGTCAGCGACGAAGACAACACCATCCACGCCCTTCAGAATTAACTTCCGTGAGGCGTCATAAAAAACCTGACCCGGCACAGTATAGAGGTGGAAGCGTGTGCGAAACCCGCGAATTTCTCCCAACGAGAGCGGCAAGAAGTCAAAAAACAAAGTGCGCTCTGTTTCTGTCGAGAGAGAAATAAGCTTGCCCTTCATATTGGGGCCCACTTTTTTGTGGATATAGTGCAGGTTGGTCGTCTTCCCACATAAACCTGGACCGTAGTAGACAATTTTGCAGTTAATCTCACGGCTTGAGTAGTTGATAAAGGACATGGTTCGTGGACTTATTCACTAAAAAGGTTTTCAATATCAGCATCAGATATTTCTGCAAACGGCGATGCCGCCCCAGAGTATTCTGCCCGCATAGCTACAGATTCCAAAATACGCATCATTTCATCAGAAGCTTTTTTTATTCTCAAACGTACTAACCCCAAAGAGGTTCTGTTGTCGAAGATTACCACAAGAACGACACGTCCCCCTATCACCGTCATATACAACGACTCATTGGTACCTTCGTGGAACTGATGTGGAAATTCGCTTTCACCAATCAGTTTGGCTAATCCACCCATGGCTGCCACATTGCCTGCGGTGAGGGAGGCGAGGGAGGTGGTATCCACGTGTTGAGTCTGTCCGGCCGCCGTAATGAGCTGGCCGTTTTTATCCACCAAGAAAACCACCTTAGAGTGGGTTTCCCGGATGAGCCGCTCACAGAGTGCGTGGATACGGCTAAATTCTTCTTCGTACATTACCAAAGAGTTGGCCATGAATGCCGAGCGCTCCCTTTGCTGCAGTGTTTTTTCGCAAGCAGTCCAAACACTGCATTCACCACTGAAACCATATTCTCATACTTCCAAAGTTGTTGCTGGATATTTCAAATATATGCTTCAAATTGTTCATACCTTCAACCTTATGTCCGAAACGGAAGTTAGCAACAGCAATTAGCCAAGCCCAACGAGGCAACATCTAAACACAGAAGACGGAGAATAGGAAATTTTGGATGAATTGTCCTCAAAGGTTCGTCCGGGCTGTGAACGCGTGTGCTAAGGTAGCCTTGTCCGCATATTCGAGGTCCCCTCCCATGGGCAAGCCCTGGGCGAGGCGTGTCAGCCTAACCCCCATAGGACGCAGGAGTTTTGTCAAATAGAGTGCGGTGGTATCCCCTTCGACATTTGGGTTGGTTGCGATAATGACTTCTTTCGTAGTTGAGTTGTCCAGGCGGGAGAGCAGCTCTCGGATGCGCAATTTTTCGGGGCCAATG
This sequence comes from Pseudomonadota bacterium, assembly GCA_009786315.1. Lineage (GTDB taxonomy): Bacteria > Myxococcota > Myxococcia > Myxococcales > Myxococcaceae > WRKR01. The sequence goes on from WQTM01000162.1 coordinate 8,549, forward strand.
CCTTCCAAGGGGGAGAGGGCGCCGTGTAATATATGGTAACGGCCATTGAATTCGCGTGTTCGCTCAATAGCGAGCTGGTCGCTGATGCTTTCGACGATGCAGAGCAGAGAATCATCCCTCCGTCCGTCTTCGCAAAATTTGCACACTGCATGGTCAGCGGTTTCTGTCAGGCTGAAGCAGCGCGAGCACAGTTGAACCTTTTGGAGGGTATTTTGGATGGCTTTGGCCAGGGATTGGCCAAAGTCCGGGGGGGAGCGGAGGAGGAAAAAAGCCATACGTTGTGCCGTTTTTTCTCCGATAGACGGCAAGCGTGCAAGCAGGGCAACGAGTTGGTTGAAGGTGTCGGGAGTCACAGAAGTCCGGGGATTTTCATACCGCCTGTGAGTTTGCCAAGCTCTGTTTGCATCAGGGTACGGCTGGTGTTGAGGGCGTTGTTGACGGCGGCCACCAGCAAGTCCTCCAGCATACCGGTGTCATTGAGCGCCATTGCTTCAGGGCTGATTTTGATGCTTTTTATTTCCTGAGTACCGCTGGCCAGGACGACGATGAGGTTGTCGCCGGATTTGCCTTCGACGGTTTCCTCGGCCAACTCTGTTTTTCGTTGTTCAATTTTTTCCGTCATTTTGCTGGCTTGCCGGACGAAATAATTCAAGTCTAAACCGGGCATGAAAGCTCCTTTTGGAGAATAAAACCAATTGAATAAATAACTTCAGTCATTGTCATTGTCGTTGTCTTCGTCTTCAAAGAAAGTCAATGGGGCAGGCGCAGCCTCGAGGGCACGGATGGACTCAATATGTCCTCCCAAAATAGACAGGGTGGCTTGGATTTTGGGGTGGGCGTGGACTTTGGCTTCCAGTTGTCGGGTTGTGGATTCTCGGAGTTTCTCCTGTTGCTCTGCGAAGCTGGGTTTGGCCGAGTTATAGGCTTGTGGCGTATTGTCTTCAACCAATTGGGTGGGGGTGTTGAAGAATTCGCTCAAAACCTTTTCGATGACATTTCGTCCTGAGTTGAAGACGCTGTTTTTATGGAAGCTGGCTTGGGGGGTGAAGGCCAGGTGCACGCTGCCGGGTTGAAGTTGAACCAAGCGTGCGTGGCCCAAAGCCGTACCATAACGGCTGGAGGCTTTGCTGACAGCGCTGACAGCCGCGGCCCAATTTTGAGTTGCCTGGGTTTTGAATATATGGGGGGCCTCTTGAAGAAAAGGGGGAGGGGTGTCCTCAGGGGGCAGAGGGGCAC
>WQTM01000163.1 GCA_009786315.1 Pseudomonadota bacterium
CGAAGGCAAACTCTTTCGGGTTTTTTCCCTGGGGGGGGGTGGGCAAAAAGGACAGCAGGGAGGCTGGGGGGGGGGCTTCCATTAGGGGGCCCTCTCTCTCTGCGCGCAGCCCAGCAAGTCATACTCAAAAGCTTGGCCAATACGCACAGGACAAATGTCGCCCACTTTGGCTTCACCGTCATTAATATAAACAAGCCCGTCAATTTCAGGTGCCTGGCCCTCATGCCTACCCACCAACAGGTGCTCACTCTCCTCGCTTCTCCCTTCAACCAGCACAGGGAGGGTTTGGCCGACGAGTTGTTGGTTGTGTGTTTTGTGAATGCGCTGTTGTGCCAACATTAATTTTTTGTGGCGTTGGTTTTTGGTTTTGGAGGGCACTTTGTTGGGCAGCAAGAAACTCGCCGTACCTTCTTCGTCGGAATAAACAAAGGCGCCAAGCCTCTCAAACCGAATTTCCTCAATAAAGCGAAGCAAGGTTTGGAAGTCCTCTTCGCTTTCTCCGGGGAAGCCGACAATAACGCTGGTACGCAGCACCAAGTTTGGAATGGCTTCTCGGAGCTCCGCCAACATGGTTTTGAGAAAGGCGCTGTCCCTGCCGCGTCTCATAGCGCGCAACAATGTGTCCGAGGCATGTTGTGTAGGCATGTCCATATAGCGGGCGATATTGGGGGTGTCGGCCATGAGGCGGACAAAGCTTGGGGTGAGGACACGCGGGTATGCATATAGCAAGCGAATCCACGCAAAAGGCAGTTGACTCAACTGTGCCAGCAGGGTTTCAAGTTTGGGTTTGCCTGGCAAGTCCATGCCATAGGCAGTGGTGTCCTGAGCAACGAGAATAAGCTCCTTGACGCCTTCATTCAGCAGCCTTTCTGCCTCGCCCAGCAAGTCCGCAATGCTGCGTGAGCGCAAGGGCCCTCGCAGTTTTGGAATAATGCAAAAGCTGCAAGCGTTGTCGCAACCTTCTGCAATTTTTAAATAAGCAGAATAGGGGGAGAGGGTGTTGACGCGAGGGGTTTGGGCATTTTGCAGGAAGAGGGGCTCTCTCACATGAAGGCGCTCCTGGCGTTTGTCTTTTTGTGCAAGCAAGGGTGCCAGTTGTGTGGCGCTTGAAGTCCCCAAAAAATAGTCCACCTCGGGCATTTCTTTTGCCAAAACTTCTCCATAGCGTTGAGCGAGGCAGCCGAGGACAACCAGCGTTTCGCAGCGCCCCTGTTTTTTATGTTGGGCAAGCTCCAATATTTTGTCCACGGACTCTTCCTTGGCTGGGCCGATGAAAGCGCAAGTATTAACGAGGATGACGCGTGCTTGCTCCGCATTTCTCACAAAATGCCACCCCTCGGACTGGAGGCTGCCCAGGAGAATTTCCGAGTCAACTTGGTTTTTGGGGCAACCCAACGTACAGAGGAAGAGGGTTTTGTCCGGGGAGGGAGTGTGTTTGGGCAGGGGCATTGGCTTTGGTTTGTGGCAGAAGTTGGGCAAAATTGCAAAACCGTCTTCCAAGCGCCAAAGCTTATGCTAACAGCCTATGGCCATGCCCACAGGTTTTATTGAAAGCCTCAACTCTCCCCAAAAAGAGGCTGTGTTGTTTGAGAATGGCCCCATGCTCATTTTGGCAGGGGCTGGCAGTGGGAAGACGCGCGTATTGACGCACCGCATTGCGCATTTGGTGCAAAACCACCACGTCATGCCTTGGCAAATACTTGCCGTAACGTTTACAAACAAAGCGGCCAGGGAGATGAAGGAGCGGCTTTCAAAGTTGTTGGGGGCGGCGGCAGACGCGCTTTGGGTTTCCACTTTCCATTCCGCTGCGGCGAGGGTGTTGCGCACGGAAAGCGAGGCTGTGGGTTTGTCGCGCTCCTTTGTTATTTATGATGAGGCAGACCAGCTTTCCCTGCTTCGGCGTTTGTTGAGGGAGATGAATGCGGAGGAATACAACTTGTCTCCCAGGGACATGTTGGGGTTTATTGACAAGCAGAAGAATGAGGGAAAACTTCCCGAGGAATTGGGAGAGGAGCCGGAGGAGGCATTTCTCTTGGAGGGGGCAGAGGGCGGCCTGTCCACCAGGGCGGAGCGCAGGTTGAAGAGGTGGCATTTCCAAAAACGCCTCTATGAGCTTTACCAAAAACAGTTGACGCGTGCCAGTGCGGTGGATTTTGGAGACCTCATGGTTTTGTGGGTGAAGCTGCTTCGCGACAACGAAGCGCTTCGCCAAAAATACCAGCATAAGTTTAGGCACGTCCTCGTGGATGAATTCCAAGACACGAATGCTGTGCAATGGAGTTTGTTGAAGTTGTTGGTGCCTCCTGAAGGAAATTTGGTTGTTGTTGGGGATGATGACCAGAGCATTTACCGTTGGCGTGGTGCGGATGTGAGAAACTTGCTGGGATTTTCAGAGGCCTACCCAGGCGCCAAACTCATTAAGTTGGAACAGAATTACCGCTCCTTCCAAAACATTTTGGATGCGGCCCATGCCGTCATTTCGAAGAACCGTCGACGCATGGGCAAGAGGCTTTGGACTGAAAGAGATAAGGGCCCTCTTGTGGGCATGGTTGTTGCGCACAACGAGCGTGTGGAAGCCCAAGAGGTTGTGTTGCGCATTCACAAGCTGTCAAAGGCGGAGGGCATTCCTCTTTCGGAGGTGGCGGTTTTTTTCAGAACGCATGCGCAAAGCCGAGTTTTGGAAGAAAGCCTGCGCATGGCGCGTGTGCCCTATGTGTTGTTGGCAGGCCGCAGTTTTTGGGAGCGCGCAGAGGTGAAGGATGCCATTGCCTATTTTAGGGTGATGGCAAACCCCTACTCGGATGTGGACGTGTTGCGCATTGTCAACATTCCTACGCGAGGCATAGGCGACACCACCATAGAAAGGTTGCTTGGCCATGCACGCAAGAAAGGAATTTCCTTCTATGAAGCTTTGTTGGAGCACGAGGAGGTTGAGGGGCTGAACGCTTTGGCGAAAAAACGCATTGTTGCTTTTTCCCAGTTGCTTGGGGGCCTCATTTTGTTTGCCAAAGAAAGCCCACCCGCAGCCGTGGCTGCAGAACATATGCTCCAGGAAACGGGGTTGCTCTCAAATTTGATGCAAGAAGGTGGAGAAGAAGCCCAAGGGCGGGCGGACAACTTGAGGGAGTTGGTTTCTGCCGCTTTGGAGTTTGACAAAAACCATGCGGCCTCAAGTGCAGTTGTTGCTGACGACGCATTGGAAAGTTTGCCTCCGCTGGAAGCTTTTTTGGAGCAGATGAGTTTGTTGAGTGAAGTGGACACAGAAGACGGACAGGGGAAGGTTTCGTTGATGACGTTGCATGCGGCCAAGGGTTTGGAGTTTGACGTGGTATTTATGACGGGGATGGAGGAAGAGGTTTTCCCCCACCGGAGGGCGACAGGGGTTGAAGCAGACGAGGAGGAGATGGAGGAGGAGCGCCGGCTTTGCTACGTGGGGTTTACGCGTGCGCGCAAGAAGTTATTCCTCAGCTTGGCCCAAAGCAGGACTCTGTTTGGAGAGCTCCGCTTTAATGCGCCCTCGCGCTTTTTGTTGGATGTCCCCCAGCACCTCTTTGAGCCCCACCCCATGTTGACGCAAAAACCGCCCACCCCACAGGCGTCCAAACAACACTCTCCGGGTTGGCGCGTGGTGAAAGGCGAGGACTATTGCAGCGAGGACTACTCCCAGCACACAGACAACCCCGTGGGAGCGCGTGTCTTCCATGCACAGTTTGGAAAGGGGAAGGTGCTTTCTTCCAGCGGAATGGGTGCCAACGCGAAGTTGACTGTCCGTTTTGAAACCGTCGGTGTCAAAACAGTGATTGCGAGGTTTTTGCAACTTGCATGAATGGGAGAAACAATGAATGAAATTTTGGAGCCGTGGTTTTTGGAGTTGCCGAAGGCGGATTTGCATTGCCATTTGGATGGGAGCCTGAGAATTCAAACTTTGGTGGATTTGGCGAAGGAACAAAACATTCCTTTGGCAAGCCATTCTCCCGAAGAATTGAAGCGTGCATTGAAATTGGGAATGCCCTGCGAAAACCTCGCAGACTATTTACGTGTGTTTTCAACGACGCTGTCCGTGTTGCAAGACGCGGCCTCGCTGGAGCGCATTGCCTTTGAGTTGGCCGAGGATGCACACCAAGAAAACGTTGGCTACCTTGAGGTGCGTTATTCTCCGGCGCTGCACACAGAAAGAGGCATGCGTTTGGATGAAGTTGTTGAAGCGGTGTTGCGGGGGCTTGGGAGAGCCAAGCAGAAATATGGCATTGCCTTTGGCGTTATTGTTTGCACTCTGCGGCATTTCCCTTTGGAGACTTCCATGGCGCTTGCAGAAGTTGCCGGTCCGTTTTTGGGAAAAGGTGTTGTGGCTTTTGACTTGGCAGGAGGGGAAGCGCAATTTCCAGGCTCGCCGCACAAACTTGCTTTTGAAAGGGCTTTGCAGCTTGGGCTTCCCATAACAATACACGCAGGAGAAGCTGCGGGGGCGGACTCCATACGTGAAGCCCTGCACATGTTGAAAGCTTGTCGCCTTGGGCATGGCGTTCGCCTGGTGGAGGATGTGGTTGTGGAGGAGGAGGTTTTGAAGAGGCGCATTCCTTTGGAGTGTTGTCCAACTTCCAACGTGCAAACCGCAGCGGTTGCTGACATGAAAAGCCACCCGTTGAAGCGTTTTATTCGCCAAGGAATGTGTGCAACGCTGAACACGGACAACCGTTTGGTTTCGGACACCACACTCTCCAGAGAATATGCGCGCGCATATTTTGAAATGGGCCTGAGCATTGCAGAGTTGTGTGTTGTGGCGCGCAATGGTTTTGAGGCCGCGTTTATGGAGGAGAAGCAGAAGGAGCAGATGTTGGCTTTTGTGGATGAGCGGCTTTTGCGACTGTCGGCTTGGCAAGAGCCAGGCAAACCCCCGCTGCCCACGTGAAGGCCAAAATAATGACGTCTTGAAAGAGAGGGTCATGCATGAGGCTGAGCAAGGCGAAAAAAAGCAGAATGCTCAACCCGGTTGTGCCAAAGTGCTGTTGACGCCAAAAGTTTTTGGCCAAAGAAAAGAACGCCATGAATGCGAGCAACAAACCCAGGAGGCCACTTTCAGCCGCAACAGTCAACGCTTGGTTGTGGGCTTTTCCTGGGTGCTCTTTCACGGTGGAGGGCATGTCCTCCGAAGGGAATGCAGCTGGACGAAACTTGCCTGCGCCGACGCCAACCAGGGGTGAGGATTGGACGGCGCGCCAGCCTGAATGCCAAAGGGCGATGCGGTTTCCGCTGCCTGCATTGCTCAGCGAAGAAACGACGCGGTGACGCAGGCCCTCATTCAACGTGAGGGCCAAGGCAGAGGCCAAAACAAGGCCACAAACACACAGCAGGGCCAGTTTGCGTTTGGGCATTCCAAGCAAAAGTTGAAAAGCCAAAGCCAAGCACAAAGAGAGTGCGGCCATACGCGCGAAAGGAAACCAAACGACAGAGAAGGCTCCCAGCACACAAACAGCAACCCAATGCCAGCGGTGTTGAGTGGAGAAGAGTGCAAGCCCCAAACTCAGCAGGGAGAAGAGACTGCCGACGGTGGCAAATTTCAGCCGGTGAAACAAAAGTCCCCCCGCCATATAGCGGCCGGGCTGCCCAGGGACTTCCTCATAGACGCGGTAGAAGTTGCTTTTGAGAGGGGGGAGGGAGGAGAACCATTCTTCCGAAGGCCAGAGGCCGAAATGTTGGAAGGCCGCAACCAGACAAGACAGCAACCACAAAGCCATGCTGCCAAGGAGCACGCGTTGTGTCCACTTGGGGCCGGCCAGAAAGAAGGCATAGGCGGCCACAGGGAGCGCCAAAAGCAGCAACAAGCGCCCAACGCCGGAGCCTTTGGGGACATAACCCAAGCACCAGGGGCCGAGGCAGGCCCAGAGGATGAAGGCCAGAAGCCAACGCCAGGCATGGGCGGCTTTTTTGAGTTGCGTCCACGGTGGGCGCGCCCAAAATACAGCGAGAAGACAAAGCCCGGCGCCTATATGAGCCAGGGCTTCGAAACTCAACAAACCCACCCCCCAGAAGGACAAGCCCAGGCTTGCCAAGTTTTGGGGGCAGCGGTGGGGCTGGTGGAGGGGGCATATAGGGGAGAGGGGTGTCTCAGTCGATGTGTGTACCTTTGGCAATGACGACAATACCGCTGTCGGTAACATGAAAGCGCTTTCGGTCTTCTTCCAAGTCCACGCCGATGGTGGTTTTGGGGGGGATGGTGACGTTTTTGTCAATAATGGCTTTGCGAATAATGGCATGTCGTCCGACTTCGACATTTTCCATGAGGATGGAGTCAGAGACTTCGGAATAGGAGTTGATGCGTACTTTGGGGGAGAGGATGGAGCGGTCGACGCGTCCGCCTGAAATGATGCAGCCTTCGCTCACCATGCTGTCCGTGGCATAGCCTGCGCGGTTTTGGTCGAAGTCCGCGAAGACGAATTTAGCTGGAGGCAAGCTGGCGATATAAGCCTGTATAGGCCATTGTTGGTTATAGAGGTTAAAGACGGGCTCCACGGCGATGGTGTCCATGTTGGCGGCATAATAGGCGTCGATGTTTCCGACGTCGCGCCAATAGCCGCGCTCGTTTTGGGTTTGGCCTGGGACGATGTTGCTTGCGAAGTCATAGGCATAGACGCGGGCGTGTTTGTGCAATTTGGTGAGGATGGATTTGCCGAAGTCATGAGAGGAGTTGGGGTCTTTCGCATCCCGAATGACTTCGTCCACGAGGACAGAAGTATTGAAGAGGTAGTTACCCATGGAGGCCAAGCACATTTTAGGGTTATTGGGCATGGGGGGAGGGTTTTTGGGTTTTTCGAGGAAGTTGCGGATGGCGCCGTTGGTGTCGACGTCGATGATGCCGAATTGGGAGCCCTCTTCAATGGGAACGGGGATGGCTGCGACCGTACAGTCTGCCTGGTTTTGGCGGTGGAAGGACGCCATTTGCTCGACGTCCATAATATAAATATGGTCAGCGCCGAAGACATACACATGCTCTGGCTGCTCGTCGGAGATGAGGTTGAGGTTTTGGAAGATGGCGTCGACGGAGCCTTTATACCAGTCTCCTCCCGTACGCATTTGTGCGGGGACAGGCTCGCAGTAGTGGCCGACGAAGGCAGCCATTCGCCAGGCGCGGGAGAGGTGGTTATTGAGGGAGTCGGACTTATATTGGGTGAGGACTTTAATTTTATAAATTCCTGAATTGACAAAATTGGAGAGGCAGAAGTCGATGATGCGGTAGCGTCCGCCGAAAGGCACGGCAGGTTTGGCGCGTTCTCGTGTCAAAGGCTCCAAGCGTGTTCCTGCACCTCCGGCCAAAACCATTGCGAGAGATTTACTCATGGTGTTTTTCCCTTGGGAGAGTTGTTGGATTTGGGGGGGCGACGAATTTGGCTGTCCGGGTAGCTTTCGGCCACTTCTCGATAGAGGCCTCTCGGGTAGCTTCGAGAATTGCGAGGGGGGTTGTTTGGGAAGGTGAGGGAGAGTTCTTTTCCGGGCTCGGCAATCATTTCGGCGCCGTCGCAAAACAGCCATCTTTTGCGGAGCGTTTCATTTTCGGAGACATAATAAATATCCGGGACGGGGCTGCGTTGTCCGGGAGGGGGGCACCATTCCTCGAAAGCTTTTTTAATAAAGTCTTTCTCTATTGTTGAGTCTTCCCAGCCCTCTTCGAGCAGTTTAATGAGTGCGGGGGCTTGTTCGAGGCGTTGACGGGAGAGGGAGAGGAGTCCGGCGCTGCGGCGGACCAGGCTCGTCATCCGAGTATTTTTAGAAAAGGCGCAGCTTGGGCTTTGGAAGATGAGGTTTCCAAAGCCGTCGAGCAAGGGTTTGATTTGCGGGGCGAGTTTCAGGGAGTCAACCCGTTTTTTCTTAGGGAGTTTTGTTTTTTCGGACGTGTCTTCGAGGAAAGCGTCCGCGAAGGTGTTGAAGCGGGCCAATTCGTCTTCAATCAGCGTTTCATCGACTTCACATACGTGAATTGAGCGCCAGTCTCGAAAGGGTTGCGGGAAGGGGAAACCGGAGAGAGGAGGGGGGTTTATGGTTTTCAGGCAGGCGGTGGAGAGGAGGAAAACAGTTGCCTGGAGGAAGAAAATTATTTTGGATGGCATCATAGCTACCTAATGCTGTGATAGGTTCCGCAATCATGTGCAGTAAAGAAACCCAAGTAACAAAAGTCGACAAGCTGAACCAACACTTTTCTATTAGCCAGGAGGGGTGTCTTGTGCAAATTCATGGCCCCAACCTCGGGAAGAGGTACGTATTGGACACAGAGGAGTCTACCATTGGAAGGGACTCGAAGAACAACATTGTCGTTGATTTGGACAATGTTTCTCGCAGGCACGCCAAAATTACGCTTCGAGAAGGCTCCCCCCGGGTGGTGGATTTGGGCTCGACGAATGGGACTTATTTGAACCAGGAGGAGTTGGTTGAGGAGCGTATTCTCAGGACAGGGGACCTCATAAAGGTAGGGGGTGCCATTTTCAAGTTTCTGCAAGGGAACAATGTCGAGTCGCTTTATTATGAAGAAATTTACAAGCTTACGATTATTGATGGTTTAACGCAGATTTATAACAAGCGTTATTTTTTGGAATTTTTGGAGCGGGAGTTTGGGAGGGCGAAGCGTTATTCGAGGGATTTGAGTCTGATTTTGTTTGATGTGGACCATTTTAAGGCGGTGAATGACCAATATGGGCATTTGGCAGGGGACTACATATTGAAGGAGTTGGCGGGGGTGGCATGTTCATTCATACGGAAAGAGGAATGTTTTGCGCGTTATGGGGGAGAGGAGTTTGCGGTGGTGGTACCGGAGTCCGGCCCGCAGAATGCGCGCATATTTGCGGAGAAGCTTCGTGTTTCGACGATGGGGCACACATTCACCTTTGACGCGAGGGCGATACCGATAGCGTTGTCGCTTGGGGTAGCAGACCTCAGCTCCGAGATGAAGGATGTGGACGCACTCATAAAGGCGGCTGACGACCAGCTTTATAAAGCGAAGAAGACTGGTCGCAACCGCGTATGTGGCTGATGAGCTATGACTAGAAGGAGACGCAGAGGCCCAGTTGAGCGCCTACGCGTTGGTGGAAGGCCGAATCCGCTTGGAAGGGGTTGGAGGAGGAGGGGTTAAGGGAGAAGTTGGTACGAGAGAAGAAGCCGGAGAGGCGGACATAGAGGGGGCCTATGACTTTGATGCCGATTCCGAGTTTGGTTTCGAACCCAAAGGCGGAGCCTTCGGGGAAATAGGCGTCGGAGAGGATGTCCTTTGCGGAGAGGGTGGGGAGGATGGAGAAGTCTCCGAAGATGAGCACCCAGTCCGAGGCGAAGGGCAACTCGAAGCCGACGCCGATGCGGAGGGCGGTGAGTTTGAGGTTAGGGAAGCCGCTCAACTCTGTTCCGTTTTCCAAGGTACCGTGGGAGAAGCTGAGGTGTTGGATTCCGAGCATAGGCGTAACAGCGGCTTTCCATGTTTTGGAGAATTGCAAGCGCCAGCGCAAGCCGCCGTCCACAACCATCCACTTCATGGGGAAGGCATTTTCGTTTTCGTCTTTGGTTTTAAGCCCCAAGCCGAAGCCGAAGCTAAAGTCCAAGCCTATACCGGAGAAGAGGCCCAAGTCCGTGAAGGCCAGCGGATAGAATTCAGTCCTCAGTGTGGGGGCGGCTTGGATTTTGGCGCTGAAGGAGCGCAGGTTGTTATTGGTGACGTTTACGAATTCAAGTTTATGGTTAAAGAGGTGGTAGTCCAAGGCGATGGAGAAGACGGGATAGGGGCGAGGGGGTACATTTTCAGGAGAAGTGGTTTCGGCAGGGGGAGGGGGAGGAGGAGGTGGTGGTGGG
>WQTM01000164.1 GCA_009786315.1 Pseudomonadota bacterium
CCCCCCCAGGCTGCCCCCATAAATACCCACTTCGCCAGGGCCCCTCCTATGCCTACCAGGCCCCCCTCTATGCCTACCAGGGCCCCCCACTGTGCGGCTGCTTGCCAAAAAATGTAGGCACCGGCCCCCGCTAAAACAGCCCATAACAGGTTCTGCCCAAACCAAAGCCTGCGTAGCTGCCCAAGGCTTAGCCCTAACTCGTATAGCAACTTTAAATGCGCCCCCTCTTCCTCCAAACAGTTGAGGGACAATATCACCAAGGCCCCTACCACCCCTACTGCAAACAATATCCACAGGGCTTGCCCCAGGGGCGTCCATACGCTAGCAGGGGAAAGGGGGGGGGCCCCCCAGTAGGCCTCCTCTATGTGCCCCGCCTCCTTCAACTGCCCCCGCAACACCCCCTCCTCCTCCGTAGAGAGGCGTGCCCACTCTACCTCGGCTACCCACCCCATCTCCCCCACCTCCTCCGGCCACTCCCAACCCTCTGGCATGTGGCTGAGTCTCTCCAATATGCGCTGGGACTCGGCCAATATGTGGGGGGGCTCCAACAAAATATGGGAGGGGGACAAAGGCAATGCCTGGAGAAAACGCTCTGCCTCCAAAGCCTCCACCCCTGGCTTAAACAACAACGTCAGCCTCGTGGCCTTCGGCGCCCGGCCCTCCCTTGTGTGCGCCAACTCCCATCCCAATAGCCCGCACACCACCACCACCACCCACCCCACCCTCCTCAGCCCTGTGTGCCGTATGCCATAAAAAAATACCTTCACCCTCGTCCATAGGGACATTCCCCTCCTAGGCCGCATATAATCCCCCCTCCTCTAACCTCAACCTCCTGCCTATCTCCCCAAACCCCCGCCGCCCTGCTACCACCACGGTGCACCCTTTCGCTTGGCACCTGCCCAATACCCATAGCCAATGCTGGGCGTCCGCCTCTTCAAGGCTGTCTATACAACCGTCTATAAGCAACATGCGCGGCATGCGAATAAGCCCACGCGCCAAAAGCAACCCCATCCTCTGGGGGGCCAACAACTGCCCCGGCTTTCGCCGCCATAGCCCCTCCAACCCCATGCAGGCCAATGCCTCCATGCTGCGCTTGCGGCTCCCCCTCACGGGCGCCCCTGCCACCTCTGCCGCTAAACAAAGGTTGTCCCTCAAATTTAACTTCGGAAAAAAACCATCCGCGGGCGTCAGTTGCACCAACCTCCGCTTGCATAAAAAAGCGTATTCCTTGGCAACCGTGCTGGTGTCCACCCCGTCTACCACCACCTGCCCCTGGCTCGGCTTCTCCAATACCCCCATTAACCTCAATAACGTCGTCTTCCCCGCCCCCTCGCCGCCTTCTATCCCTAACCACTCCCCCTTGTGTATGCTGAGGTTAATGTCGGCAAGTACCTGAGGCTGCTTGGGGAAGCGTTTGGAGACTCGCAGCATCTGAATCATTCTCTAAAAATAACGCACACCCCCCACGTCCGCTCTCGTTTGCGTATGGGTTTTTCAGGGGACGGTGGCCTCAAATATAAACCGCCCACCCTCCTCCCGCCGCTTCACCTGCCCCGCCTTCTCCAATACTTCTATGGCCGCTAATACGCCTGAAAGCATCGGCCAAATGCGCAGCGTGTCTATGTTCGCAAACAAACACCCCACCACTTCGCGCACGGTTAGCGGCTGGCGGCTCAACAACTGCAACAACTTCTTTCCACGCTGCTCATAAAACACCAACAGCGCCTCCAACAATGCCCGGTGGCCCACAAAAGCAGCGCCGTGGCCTGGCAATATGGCTTCAAACGGCATGGCCGCAAAACGCTTGGCCGAGGCTATGTATTCCACCAAAGAGAGGAATTTGCCCTCCCCCTCCCCCATGGACAAATCCAAAAAAGGCGCAGGCGCCACGCGCTCCAATACCTGGTCGTTCGAAAACAACAGGTTGGGCTCCCTGGCCCACAAACATATGAGTCCCGCACTGTGCCCCGGCGCGTGGAGAATTTCTGCAGAAAACTTCGCGAAGGAAAATGCCTCCCCCTCCTCCACCAGCGTGAGGCGCTCCTTCGCCACAGGGGGGGCGAAGGCTTCGGCCCCCCTAAAACCTCGCTTCATCTCCTCCATCTCCACCTCGGAAACCCCCAAACGGCGCATATAGTCCCCATGCGCATAGAGAATGGCCGTCCAGTCCGAGGGCACCACCACTTTGTCCGCGTCCAGGGGGTGTATGTATATGCGGGCGTTGGAGTGGGCCGCTATGGCCTCGGCGGCGCCATAGTGGTCCACATGGGCGTGGGAAATGAAAATGCGGGAAACCTTCTCAAGCGCCACACCCCGCGTCGCAGCCGTCTTTCGCAAATGCGCCAACGCAGGCAAAGTCCCAAAACCACAGTCCCACAAACTCAGGCTGCCATCGCCATTCTCTATGGCATATATGTTGGCCGGGCCCCCTGTGTCCGCAAAGGGGACGGGCACCTCTAGGCGTATAATGCCAAAAGCTTGGAGTTGGGCTTCGTCCCACGCGGAGGTTTTGCCTTCCCAAAAAGCCGTCATTTCAACGCTTCTATGGCCTGGCGCAACTTGGGCAATACGTCGTGCATGTCCGCGACGAGGCCATAGTCGGCCACTTGGAAAATGGGGGCCTCGGCGTCTTTGTTTATGGCAACAATGGTTTTGGAGCCTTTCATGCCCGCCAAGTGCTGAATGGCTCCACTAATGCCAGCGGCTATATAAAGCTGAGGGGCCACCACCTTGCCTGTTTGGCCTACTTGCAAGTCATTGGGCATCCACCCCGCATCACATGCCGCACGAGAAGCCCCCACCGCACCACCCATAGAGTCCGCCAGGGCCTCCAAGGGCCCAAAGTCCCCCCTCGTCCCTCTTCCTCCGGAAACCACCACCTTCGCCTCCGTCAACTCGGGACGAATGCTTTTCACGGCTATAAAGGCGTGTATTCTCGAGGGGAGGGTGGCCGGCAGGTTGGGCACAAAAACCTTCACCACCCCCGCTTCGCCCGTCTTCTCCGCCGGTGCAAACTCGGTGGTGCGTATGGAGAATACTTGGGTGGGGGTGCCAAGGGCAACTTTGGCGAGGACGGAGCCTGCCCACATGGGGCGTGTCCATGTTACCTCCCCGCCCTCCACCTCAAAGGACATAATGTCTGAAGCCATGGCCGCTTGCAGGCGTGCTGCCATGCGCGGCAATATGTCGCGGCCCGCTGCTGTGGCCGCACCGCCTATAAACCGGGCGCCTATGCTTTGGGCCAACTGGGCCAAGGCGGGTGCGCAAGCCTCTGCAAGGTTGTGTGCAAAACATGCGGCGCTGGCGGCGTGCACTTGGGCGACGCCATAGCCTTTCACCTCCTCGGCCGCCCCCTCGGCATGGGGCGCTAATACGGCTGCGTGCAGTTGCCCTCCCAGCGCTTGGGCCAAAGCTTTGCCTGCCGTCAGCGCATGCAGGGCTGCTTTCCTCAACTGCCCGTCGTTTTGCGTCTCTGCAAAAATTAAAACAACCGCCATTGCTGGACTCCTTCTCTTCAGAGGACTTTGGCCTCATTGCGCAATTTGTCAACCAGCGAGGCCACGTCCGGCACAATAACGCCGGCTTTCCTTGGGGCAGGTTTGACAAGTTTTTGTATTCTCAAATGGTTGCTCGGGGCTATCCCCAGGGCGGCGCAACTCAACTCTTTGATGGGTTTGGTTTTGGCCTTCATAATACCGGGCAAGGAGGCATAGCGGGGTTGGTTGAGGCGCAAGTCCACCGTCACCACTGCCGGCAATGTGCACTCCACCTGCAAAAGGCCCCCGTCCACCTCGCGTGTTATGGAGACGAAGGCGCCGTCTGCGGACAATACAATGCCCGGTTGCTTGCTTTTCTCAGCTTCTGAGTCCAAAGCCTCCTGTTTGGAGGCAAAGGTTGCCTGCGGCATTTGCGCATATTCGGCCAGGTATTGGCCTACTTGGTTCTGGTCATCGTCAATGGCTTGTTTGCCCATCAGCACCAGGGCGGGCTTCTCTTCTTCCACCACTTTCGCAAGCAACTGCGCAATGCTCATCTGGTCCACAGGCTCTGTGTGGTGAATCCATATGGCGCGGGAGGCCCCCATGGCCAAAGCGTGGCGCAACTGCTCGTGCGTCTCTTTGCCCCCTATGGAAACCACCACCACCTCCCCTGTGTGCTTGGCCACCAACCTCAACCCCTCCTCCACCGCAATTTCGTCAAAAGGGTTCACCTTAAATTTGAGGCCCTCCTGGAGAATGCCCGTCCCCTCCGGGGTTATCCTTATGTTGCATTCAGGGTCTTCCACCCGCTTTATGGGTATGAGTATTTTCATGGGCTGTCCTGTTGTGGCTGCATAGGAAAAAGAGACGTTTATCAGGGCCTGTTTTCAAGGCAACCATATTCTCAACGGGGGCCCTTTCCCCCAAACTTTGCCCCCCCGGGGGGGAAGGCTTCGGCCCTGGGGCCGTTGCGGCGGGGCATTTTATATTCAAACATGCTATAACGAGTTATGAGTGTGTGTGTTGGGTGCTATGCCGTGGACTGTTCGGAAAGGAATGCCTCAAAAACAATGGGGCATGTCGGCTCGCTTCACCGGGAAAAAAGTGCGTCCTTCATGGGCCGCTGCGGGTGGTGGCCCATGCCTTGCCTTATTTTATGACAAGCTGGCCCACCCTTTGGACTGCGGCGCCGGAGTGGTTGGTTGCTTGGCCATAGTCATCTTCTCCTTTATCGTTGATGCCCCAACAACTCACGTTGCCATTGTCCTGCAAAGCACAGGTGTGGAACCAACCCGCAGCAATGGCCACCACATTGCTCAGGCCCGGGGGGACATCGGCTTGGCTATCTTCATTCCACCCCCAACACTCCACCGTTCCCCCAGCCTCCAAGGCGCAGGAATGGTATGCGCCCGCAGCAATGGCCACCACATTGTTCAGGCCCGGCGGGACATCGGTTTGGTTATCTTCATTCCATCCCCAACACTCCACCGTGCCCCCAACCTCCAAGGCACAGGAATGGATTCCACCTGCAGCAATGGCCACCACATTGTTCAGGCCCGGGGGGACATCGGCTTGGCTATCTTCATTCCATCCCCAACACTCCACCGTGCCATTACTCCTCAAGGCGCAGGTATGCGCATAACCCGCAGCAATGGCCACCGCATCGTTCAAGTCCAGTGGGACAACAATTTGCCGATAGTCATACTCCCCTCCATTGTCTATTCCCCAACACTCCACCGTGCCATCATTCCTCAAGGCACAGGAATGGGCTCCACCCGCAGCAATGGCCACCGCATTGTTCAGTTCCGGTGGAACATCGGTTTGACCATCTTCATTCCACCCCCAACAACGCACCGTGCCATCACTTCTCAAGGCGCAGGAATGGCCTCCAGCCACAGCAATGGCCACGGCACTCAGGCCCGGAGGAACAGGCCAACAGCCCCCCCAACACTGCACTGTGCCGTTGGCCTGTAGGGCGCAGTTGCAATAATCGCCCACGGCAATGCTTCCACGCAGAGTCATTCCACCCCAGCAGCCTTCTCCAGAAGAGTGGGCGCTAGGGCCGCCTGGCAGGGGCTGAGAGGCCAACGCTTGACGGCCCACCATGGCATCACGGCCCAAAACGGCTGATGGGCTCAACCGCTCCATGGGAAACGTCGTGCTCTCAATGGCTTCCAGAGTGGTTTGAAAAGAATAATCCGCTGTGGATACCCCTCCCTTGTCGTCTCGCACCGTCCAAAGGGCCGTATGCGTGCCCGGCAAAAAGGAATTCACCGGCCCCGTGCTGAGGGTGCAACGAAAACCCGAGGCTTCTCCGCTCACGCTTGGGTGGCAGAGCGTGCCAATGGAGCCTGTGCTGCTCGCATAGGCCGCAGGGGGTTGAATGCTGGCCTCGCCCAACAACTCAATATGCGTGCAGTCATCCGAAAACTGCACACGCGTCAACCGGGGCTGAGGAGGCAACAGCGGTTGGCAGGCGCCATTCTCGCCGCAAAACTCCGTTGCGCTGTCACAGCAGGCTTCGCCACATGCTTCGTCTGCCGTGCAACTCAAAACGCTTGCTGGCTCGCAACTGCCCTCTGTGGAGCCCTGCGTTTTGGAAAGACATTCTTTGCCCGCACCACAGTCCGTGACACCCACCACGCACGGCGTGCCAATCTTCATGCCACCCCCGTCACAAGCCGTCCACACGGCCAAAAATGCACATAGACGCCACAGTTTCCATGCTTTCATTGTGTCTCCTTCAAAAGTTTTTTGCGCCTGTTGGCACCTAAAAGCACTTGGGCAGGTCGGCTGAGGTCACCGCAGCGCTTCCCGTGTTGCAATTGTCATGAAAAGCCTTGGGCCATGCGGCTGCGCGGCTCAGGCCTGCGCTTTTCACACGAATGCCACGCACCTCGCCGCTTGCACCCACCACCCACAAGGTGCCACTCCCATGCTTGTTCGCCACCAACACAGGTTGCGCCGTGGGCAACACGCGTATGCCCAAACTTTGTGCCCATAAAGGTTGCAATGTTTCCGCGTCGAGGGCCAACACTGTGCCTTCGACACCGACAACATATATTTCTGCGCGGTTTGCGCCCATGGGCTCACCCAACAAGGGGCTTCCGACAGGGGTTTCTTTGAAAGCGTGGTCGCTCGAATAGCGACAGAGACCTGCTGTGGAAAGTTTGTTGTTCACACCCACGCATACTTGTTCACATTCAGCGTTGCTGGAGCACGACGTCGAAAAGCGTTGCATTGTATAGGCTGAGCCTGGGGCTGAGTAGTCTGTGCTTGCTGCCACATAAGCCCAGCCTCGGCTGTCAACAACCACGGAGCTTGTATGCTGACGAGCGTCCACCAGCATTCTCTCAAAGAGTGGATTTTCAAGGAGTGAATTCTTCAAGCCTGCGCCGCTAAACCATAGTGGCTCATCCGGCTCTCCATTTGGATAGGTGATTTTTCCAACAGCAATGTTCGAAGAGGTTGTCGGTGCGTTGGACGGAGGAATGTCCCATTGGCCCCAATGCAAACACGTAAGGGCGTCATGAAATAACCATCCATCTATGCCTGTTGCATGCGTTGTTACTAAGTCATAGTTCGCAAATTGCACCGGCGTCAGCATAAAACGGTCGCCGGATTGTTCTATCTCGCCGTCGTTTTTATCCACAACTTTCGTGATGCAACGCCACAACGGTATGGCATTGGGCGCATAGGCCACCAGGCGGTTTGCTTTCTCTTCCATGCTGTTGGCCGGCGCCGCAAGACGCCACACGGTGGCGCCATCCGCTCCGCTGGCTTCCCCCACGCTAACAAGCGAAAGGCCCTTGTCAAACGCCGCTCCACCATGGATTCCATTCATGCCTGGCACACAATCCCAGTCGCCACCATAGGCAAACTCCAGCTTCCCCTCCCCCGCCTCTATCAATGAAAGGCGCGGTCCCTCTCTCCTCTTGGGGCCCCCTTCTCCGGAGGCTATGGCCACTCTTCCACTGCCTCCCAACGCCACCATCGGCCCTTCTATGGCCCCTGTGTGCAAGCTGGAGCTCAGGCTGCAATCCTCGGCGTCCACAACATAGAGTGCATTGTTCTCCGCCGTCGCCCCAGCACCCACGCTTGTGCCAAACAACAAACGCCCATTCGAAAAAACCAAGGGCGCCTTCACCGCATTGAAACCAAGTCCCTCCACCTGCGTGCTGCATGACAAACGCTCAAAATTTCCAAAGAGGCTCGCACGCTCATCTCCATAGGTGCCCGAATAAAACTCGTTGCCCAGCTTGTCCCGGGCTTTGATGGTCATTCCAAAATAGTATGCGTGAATGTCTTCGTCAGCAGGCCAACTTCCTAACCAACACCATGCCGTTTCTCCCCCTTCTTCATAGTCCCACTTTTTTATCTTCAGCGGTTCATCCGTTGGGTTTAAGGAGACGAAAGGGGGGTTCTTTCTGTCTGTCTCTTGCACACCACTTTGTGTATCCCGCACATGCGCGCATACGCGCACCGTTGTGGCTCCAGTTGCGTCCGCGCAATAACCCTGAGCGCTGCCATTGAGAGGTTTGCAGCTTTGTCCTCCAGGACAAGGCCTGTCGCCACTGCAGCTTGTGCCAGCAGAAACCACCAAATCCACCAGCGGCGCTTGCACATCCACACGGTAGGTGCGCACGTGCTCGTCGGCCTCCACCCCGGCCTTCAACCTCACCTCCACTGTCTCCACCTCGGGCCCTGTCCCTGCCCACCCCTCCTCAAAAATACACGCCCACCGCTTCGCCCTGCTTCCCTCTGCTGCCCCCTGGGCCTCGCACACGGCTTCCTTTCCCTGCCCTGTCCATACCCGCAGCAACTCTCCTGACTTTAGGCCCACCACCTCCACCTCCACCACCGCTGACTTCTTGCCTACCCAGCCCGCTTCCGCATTCTCCAAGGCCACCCCCCCCTTCCCTATCTCCCTCTTGTCCCACAACAAGGGCACTACCTCCCCCACGGGCTCCGTCGACAACCTCCACCCCTTCACCGCTCCTACCAACTTTAGGCCTGACGAAAACTCCCCCTCCGTGCATATGCCATCCACCCCAGGTTTTGCCCCCTCGCCTCCATAGCAAACGGTGTCCACTGGACAGCCTGCATCATCTCCCACCTTGCATTTGCCCGAAACACTGCATGCGAACACCCCAAAAGCCAATACAAAGGCCAAAACAAGTTTTTGCATTTCCATGGAGTCCCTCTCGAAGATTTTGTGCCCACCCCCCCCCGGCAATGGCGTACTAACACATGCAGGACGCTTCATATACGAAAAAACGCATGCCACAAAGCGGAGTTTGCATGCTACTCTTCCGGAGAGTGCCACACCCATGCCCCCTTGGGTAAGCTGAGCCTCAGCAGTTTGGCTTAAGTTTGACGTCAATTTCAGTCATAGCAACAAGTGAAATGGGTCAAACGGGCAGATGGGGTGGCTCAGGGTGGCAGACATTTCTCTTCGCCCATTGGGGCGTTGTTCTCTTTGGGCCTGCGGCCCGGGCCGTTTTTTGAAATGTTTCTCTTTGCCCTCCGGGCGGGGTTTTATTTAACTGAGAATGTTTTTATGGGCCATGCGGCCCGCGCTTTTCTGCCCTCCGGGCGTTGTTCTCTTTGGGCCTGCGGCCCGGGCTTTTTTCCCCTCCGGGCATTTTGCCTCCGGCGGGGGACTTTTTGCTCGCCCAAAAAGTCCCCCAAAAACGGCTCCCTCCGGTGGCCCTGCGGGGCTTCTCGCCTCACTCGCAACCCTCTTGGGGCTTTCCTCCTCCGCGCCCATCAGCGAGGGTCGCGGAGCGCTGTGCAAAACTTGGAGCGTGTCAGCACTGCCGTTTGAGGCCACCTCGGAAAATATGCCTCACCCGCAACCCTCCCTAGCCACTCGAAACAGCCTCGAAAAATACCCTTCACTCGCAACCCTCTTGGGGCTTCCCTCCTCCACGCCCATCAGCGAGGGTCGCGGGACGCTGTGCGAAATATGAAGGGTGTCAGCAATGCTCTCTGCATTCAACCTCGTGTCTTCGACACGAGGCCTTTAAACAGCCATATGCCAACTTTGCATTACCTTATGTCAATCCACGGGTTGACAGAAAGCAATGTAAAGTTGACACTCTAACGACATTATGTAGCCGCCTGCTGAAAGCAGGCGGTTGGCCTCAAAAGCTGCTGCTGACACCCCCCAAGTTTTGTACAGCGCCCCGCGACCCTCGCTGATGGAGGCAGGTGAGGAAAGCCCCAAGAGGGTTGCGAGTGAAGGGTATTTTTCGAGGCTGTTTCGGATGGCCCCAGGAGGGTTGCAAGTGAGGCGTATGTTTCGAGGTGGCTTCAAATGGCACGGTTGAGGCGTTTCTCGTTTTAGTATTGCGCTACCCC
>WQTM01000165.1 GCA_009786315.1 Pseudomonadota bacterium
CGTTTTTGAGGAACTTTTTGGGCGAGCAAAAAGTTCCCCGCCGGAGGCAAAATGCCCGGAGGGAAAAAAAGCTCGGGCCGCAGGCCCAAGAAAAAACAACGCCCGGAGGGCAAAGAAAGCCGGGCCGCAGGCCCAAAGAGAACAACGCCCGAAGGGCAAAGAGAAACGTTTCAAAAAATGGCCCGGGCCGCAGGCCCAAAAAAAACATTGTCAGTTGGCAACAGAACCCCGCCCGGAGGGCAAAATTTTGTGCATACACAAGGCATTCCTAAATGCAGCCGCTTTTGAGAGTGCTTGTTGTGCGTTGTCGGCCTTGAGGATGAAGTGTCCCATTTTGCGCTGAGGTTTGGCCTCGCGTTTCCCATAGAGATAGACTTCGAGGACTTCAGGAAAGTCACCCCAGGCGGCGAGGTGGAGGGGGCCCTGGCTTTTTTGGGAGAGCCAGACATTGCCCAGCAAGTTGCCCATGCACCACCCCCCCGGGAGGAGGGTGGGGGGTGGCATGGGGGTTTGGCAAAGCACATGCGCCAGCGCGTCAAATTGGCTGAAGGAGGTGGCCTTGCGCGTAATGTGGCCTGAGTTATGCGGGCGGGGCGCCAACTCATTCACCCGCAGTTGCAACTCTCCGGAGGTTTTTTGCGTCACGAAAAACTCCACCGTAAGCAAGCCGCACACGTCCAATGCCTCTGCAATGGCCACGGCCATTTGTTTGGCTTGGTTTTGCAATATTTCAGGGAAGCGGGCCGGGAGGAGGGTGAAGTCGAGGATGTGTTGGTGGTGGATGTTTTCAAACACGGGGAAGCAGTGGCACACTCCTGTGGTGAAGCGAGCGACGATGCAAGAAATTTCCCCATGCAGTTGAAGGGCCTCTTCGACGATGCAGTCCTCCTGGGCATAGGGTGTTATTTTTGAGAGTGCGGCCTCATTCTCAAAGCGTATTTGTCCTTTGCCGTCATAACCGCCCTGGGTTGTTTTGAGGATGCAGGGGAAGCCGAGTTGGCGGCACGCGCTCTGCATGCAGTTGCCTTTGGCCACCGCCGCATAGCGGGCAGTGGGGAAGCCATGCGCGCTCAGGAAATTTTTTTCAAGGAGGCGGTTTTGGCAAGTTTTGAGGGTGGAGAGGGAGGGCCTCAATTTTTCAGCATAGGGGCCCAGGTGGAGGGTGGGGAGGTTTTCCGTCTCATAGCAAGCCACCTCCACCTCGTTGAAGAAGGCCGACAGGGCATGCGCGTCCAACAGGGAGGCGCAACGGACATGAGCCAGGCGGAGGTGGGCGGGCGCTTGGGCGTCGGCCTCCAGAGAAAGCACATGGGCGCCGAGTTTTTCGAGGGCGTGTGTCAGCATAAGCCCCAACTGGCCCCCTCCCAAAATACCCACCCTCATGCGCGTGCCTTTTGGAGGAGGGAGTCCGAGGCCAAAGCTTCTTCGGCCATGAGGGCCCTGTGTTTTTCAAGTTGGTTTTGGAGGGTGGCATTGCCATGGGCGAGGATGCGCACGGCGAACAAAGCGGCGTTGGCAGCGCCGGCCGGCCCAACAGCGAAGGTGGCCGTAGGCACGCCTTTGGGCATTTGTACAATAGAGAGGAGGCTGTCCACACCGTGCAGGGTTTTGGAGAGGATGGGGACGCCCAACACGGGGAGGGGGGTGAGCGAGGAAACCATACCCGGCAAATGTGCCGCCCCCCCTGCCCCTGCAATAATGCAGCGTAGGCCACGCCCTTGGGCCTCTTTGGCGAAGCGGAACATTTCTTCAGGCGTACGGTGGGCACTGACGACGTGGGTTTCATGAGCGATGCCAAATTGAAGCAGAATGTCCACGGCATGCTGCATGGTTTCATTGTCAGAAATGCTACCCATAATAACCGCTACCAGGGGCATAAAGTCTCCTTTGAGGCCATATTCTTCGGTCAAACCAAGGCTATAGAGGGAAACAAGGAAGGCTGCAAACGAGGAGAGAGGGGGTGGGCAAGTGGGACAGTGGGTCTCCGTTTATAGAAAGCCCATCTAGGTTCTAGACGTTTTAGAAACTTCTCATTCTCATTTATCAGAGACATCCAGAAAAAACCCAATAAAATTGAGAAATGCTCCGAAGACCTACATTGGCACACCGCTTGCTTAACCCATTTGCATAAGCAGCAAGGGAAAGTGGTTGGGTAGCTCGTGGGGTGGTGGGCATAGGGGCCAGCAGAATTGGGCACAGTTGAGCAGTTGAGCAAAGGGACCCGTGGGTTGCCGGGAGAAGTGAAGTGCGGTGTTAAATAGGAGGACCCGGCAACCCACATGTTGTGGAAGTATTTTGAGACAAGCTGTTGAATTTTATGTTTTTTTAAAGGGAACGCAGGGGAGAAGTCATGGGGTTGAAGGTGCAGAGAAGTGCAGGGGTAGCAATGGGCAGTAGAAGCAATGAAGCGGCGGCGCGCAAGGTGTCTTTTCAAAGTTGCATTGAGCGTCGTTTAGAAAAAATACAACAATTAAACAACACGAAGAAAGTGGAGGCAGGGAAGATGGAAGCTTCAAAAAATTTAGGGAAGAGGGTGATGAGGGTGTCTTTTGCTATGCCGGACCCCCCGAGGCCCCAGGCGCCTGTTGGCGGTTCTAGGCCTTAGGTTTAGCGGGTGGTGCCCCAAAGCACAAAGGCCGACCATTGCTCCACAGGGGCGTGGTCGGCCATTTTCATTTGGGCTTTGGCCAGGGCCCAAGCCGGTGCTTCAAGCCCGCCTTCGGCATAGAAATGCTGCATGAATTCAGCCGAAACCGCGTCGCCGACGCTGCGGAGGCTGGCCACCACTTGGCGGCTGCCGGCAGCCAAAAAGCTGCCGCCCAAACTCATGAGGCCCTCACCGTCGCGGCTTCTGGCCGAGGCGCAACTGGCCAAAACGACGGTTTGGGGTGCAAGGCCGCTTTGGAGCACTTCATGCGCATAGAGTTTTCCGTCAGCCAAAGAAATGCTGGCGCCTTGGGCCTCGAGGCTGGTGTGTGCCGCCAAGTGCAACAGTTGGGCGCCTGAAAGCCGCTCAAACACCGAGCGCTGTGCACGCACACCCAAAAAGGGTGCGGCATTCAAACGTTGGGCCACTTGCAAGGCTTCGAGTTGGGCATGCGGCAAGTCACCCGTGGGGTTTCCGACCACCACAATGTCGCCTTCGTGCCGCGCACGCGCGTGCAGCAATGCCGCCACCTTGAGACTCGGTGCCCAAGCCACGGCGTGTCTTGCAGCCAGCCACTCGCCTTGCACGCGCAAGGCGGCCCAAGGCAGCCTGCGCACAGCTTCTTGCCCCACCAGTTGCACGTGTGTGCCTCGCGAAAGCCCTTGGGGCCACAAAAACGCACCGAGGGCTTCGGCTTCTTGGGGTTCAGAAGGTGAGAGGGAAAAGGCTTCAATTCGTGGTTTAAGTTCCTTCCAAGGCAGGCTGCGCAGCTCCTTCAGCTTTCCTTCGTGAAACCACAGGCGATAGAATTTCTCACCTGAAGAGAAAAACAACAAAAATTCGTCCCGGCTCAAAAGCTCCAAGGCCTTTTCAACGCTGAGTTTGGGGGCTTCAGCAGCCACTTTGACGTCCGTTTGCTCTGCGCGTGCCAAAAGCGCATGCACCTCTGCAGCATTCAAACCTGGCGCCAGTTTGGCCGAAAGCAACTCCATGAAGGTCGGCGCCATGAGCCTTTCGGCCACCTCCAAAGCTTCGAACACCCTACCCTCTTCCATATGTGTTTCAAACAGCCACTCAAAGGCCCATCTGCGCGTGCGCAAAAAGCTGCTCCTTTGTTCAGGCGCAACCAGGGCTTTGTGCATGCCTTCAAGTTGTTGGACGACTTCGTTCAGCACAGCCTCAGCCTCCTTTTTTCGGCCAAGCCCGGCCAAGGCATTTCCACGCAAGACGGCCACCCATTGGTGCTCATTGTCTGTGAGTTTCAGGTGTTGGGCTTCATTCAAAACGTCGAGCACCTTCGCTGGGTTTTTTTGCTCGTCAGCCAATTGGGCGCGAAGCAACAGAACATCTGGACTGGCAGGAAGCGTCGAAAGGCGCAGGTGCTCATTCAGAGCAGCTTCAGCTTTGTCAGGCTGCCCCTGGTAGAGACGGGTTCTCGCTAGGCCATACCAGGCAAAGAGGCACTCGTAGTCACAAGGTTTGCCTTCGCTCAAATTCAAAAGGCGCAAAAACTGTTGCTCGGCCAAGGCCCAGCGTTCTTGTTCTAGGCTTTGGAAGGCACGCGCGAGCAGGAGGTGTTGTGCTTGGGGGCTCTGGCTTTTTTGCCAATGCAAGGCCTCAGCTGCAGCCAAGGCGTTTTCGGCAGCCAGTTCATTGCCGAGCCACAGTTCAATTCTGTGCAGCATTTCCAGCAAAAACACCTCGGTTTTGAAGTCTGCGGAGGCTTTGGCTTCATGGAGGCCGCGTTGCACCCAGCTTGCGCTCTCTTCAAGTTTGTTGTTGGAGAGGCTCAGCGAAGCCAACTGAAAAGCTGCGCGGCTTGCAGCCCTTTGGTTTTTGGGCGCATGGGCGAGGGCGCTTTGCTCCAAAGCCTCGGCATAGGCCTTTTCGAAGAAGGTTTTGGCTTCGTCGCGTTGCCCGCGGTCTGCGGTGGCCACGCCCAGCAAATAGAGTGCCTGGGGCCTTCTGGGTGTTTTCAGCAAAGGAGCACACAGGCGTTCGACTTCGTCCGGGTTCAAAAGTTGCGAATGGCTTTCTGCGGCCAAGGCCAGGAGGTGCACATGGGGGGTGTCGTTATAGGCTTTTTCGCACAAGGGGGCTGCGCGCACAAAGTCCCCCCCTTCAAAGGCCCTTTCACAGCGCCTTTCCGCAGAGCAAGCCATGGCGCCCCCAAGCAACCAGCACCAAACCACCCACTTTCCCAGGTTTTGAGTGCGCCTGCGTCCAACAGTCCATTTCTCCAAGCACTTGCTTCTATAGCATGCAAGTTTTTATGGAGGAAACAAACCCACGCCCCATTGCCCCAAAACGCCATAACACAACCTCGGCACAGGCCTGTACCCAAAGGTTTTGGGCTTGTTGCATGGCCCGTCCTTCAGGAA
Organism: Pseudomonadota bacterium; assembly: GCA_009786315.1. Lineage (GTDB taxonomy): Bacteria > Myxococcota > Myxococcia > Myxococcales > Myxococcaceae > WRKR01. The sequence goes on from WQTM01000165.1 coordinate 5,029, forward strand.
GGCCATGCTTGGCAGGGAGGGGTGGTTGGGGCTTTGGCACAAAATGCGCCATGTGCCGGCAATTGAGTGCATTTGCATGTAACATTTCGTCTCTTCAAGCGCTTCTTTCTATAGAATGCGAATTTTTTTAAGTGAAACATACACAGAGAAAAGTCCCCCCAGGCCCCCCCCAGGGGTGAGGAGGAGGAGGGGGGCTATTTCCGAGGGGTTGGGCTTTGAGGGAGTGGGGCAGCGGTTTTTCCTTGGGCTACTTTGGGGTGCTTTGAATGTTAGAAGTCGCCAGCTCTCTGCTTTTGGTATAACGCTTGAAGGTATGTCGGGAGCTACCTCCAAATTTGCTGACAAGGCTGTGGATGAGCAATGTCAAAAGCTCATCCACGAAGGTGCGTTGCGTGAGGCCTTGGAGCTGCTCATGGAGGCCTATGGCACTTCCGTATATGCTTTTTGTTGCGAGATACTTCGCGACACGCATGCTGCCGCAGACATTTTACAAACCACCTTTGTACAAGTTTACAACAACCTTGCGGGGTTTGAAAAAAGGCTTTCCTTCCGTGTATGGCTGTTAACCATTGCGCGCAACCGTGCTGTTGACCATTTACGCTCCCTAAGGCGCAAGGAGAAGCTGTCCATACAAATGGATGGAAATATGGACATAACCGACGCCAGTCCCTTGGCGGACCAACTCATCCACAAGCAGCAGCTGTTGAAAATTTTGGAGCAATGTCTCGAGGAGTTTCGCATACAAACCAAGGACACCAGCACCCTCTCCACCTTGGTTTTGCGTTTTCGCGAAAACCTGCCCTATGAGCAGATTTCCAAAATTCTCGGCAGCTCCACGGCGGTGGCTTTGAGGGTACGCGTCACCCGGGTGTTGCCCAAGCTAAAACAATGCATAGAGTCCAAAGGGGGGAAGCTATGAAAAGCTGCAATCGTTTTGAAGAGGAAGGGTTGGAGGTGGACATGCTTTCAGAAGAATTCGCCAAACACCTGCAAGCTTGCGCAGAATGCCAGCAAGCGCAAGCGGGTTATGAAAACCTCACCCAACTTTTGGAGCAGGCCCAAACGCCTGTGGCCTTGCCTTTGGGGTGGAAGGAGAATGTTTGGCGTGCCATTGAGGCGCAAGAGAAGCAGGTGCACACGCCCTCTTTGTGGGAGAAGTGGCGCATGGCATTACGGCCATACCGTTGGGTTTTGGGAGGTTTTGCCACGGCGGCCCTGGTGGGTTTGGTTTTCTTTTCGCTGGAGCAAAAACCCAGCGCACCAGAAATGGTGTTGGCCAAAGAGACGGCCTTTTCCTGGAATGTTTTTGACACGGCAACCTTGCAAATTCGCAGTGTTGGCACGGCGAGGGTAGGCAACCAAATTCACGTCAAAGCCCACATACCCTTTGCCTCGCAAGCCGCCCTCTTCGTCTATGTGCAAAACCGCCTGGTTTTCTCCTGCTCCTCTGTGGAGTTGGGGCACCATTGCCAACAAACCGAAAACACCCTCAAGGCCCAAATTCCAGTGGAGCACATAGGCCTCTACCGTGCCTTGTGGGTGGTTTCCTCAAAGCCGCTGCCTGTGTTTGGGCAAGGTTTTGACGCGGACACCGCGGCGTTTTTGAGTGTGGGGGCCAACATTCAACACCCCTTTTCCGTTGAGGTTTATTGAGAGGGGCCACAGAGGGCCCCCCCTTCAACTTCGCCTCCTGTGCTTTCTCTGGGCGAAAAACCTCACCAGCACCGGCTCCAACAAGCTGTTGGTGGGCACAAGTGTATAGTCCACATTGGCCGCCTGGCATTGGGTTTGAGTCTCTTTCAAAAAGCCCTGCATTTGCTCCAAATAACTTTGGCGTAGCCGCAAGGGGTGTGCCTCAAGCCGGCGCTCGTCCTCCATGGAGAGAAACAGCGTGGGCTCCTCAAAAGGAAAGTGCAACTCGTCGGTGTGCAAAATATGAAAGAGGACGACGTCGTGTTTTTGTTTGCTGGCTTTCAGCAGTTTGGGGAGGGGGTTGGGGCGCTCGTCCAACAAGTCCGAGAAGACGACAAGCACGGCCCGGCGGCGCAGTTGCGTGGCGAGGGTTTCAAACGCGGCGTTGAGGTAGGTGCCCCCCTGGGCTTTGAGGGCCTCCAGTTGTGAAAGCACCAACCCCAGGTGGTTTGCGTGTGCTTGTGGGCGGAGCAGTTGGGGTTTTTCTTGGGAGAAGGAGAGCAACCCCACGCCGTCCTGTTGTTTGGAGGCCACCCAAGCGAAGGCACCGGCCAGCAGTTTGGCGGTTTCCAGTTTGTGGAGTCCCCCTTCGCCATAACCCATGGAGCCGGAGGAGTCGACAAGCAGCACAAAGGGTGTGTTGGCCTCATGCTCAAAGCGTTTTATAAAATAGCGGTCCAACTTGCCCTGCACCTTCCAGTCCAAATGGCGCAACTCGTCACCGGGGGCATATTCCTTGTGCTCTGAAAACTCCACACTCTGCCCTTGCAGGGGGGACTTGTGCAAACCCGTCAGCACACCCTGGGCCAAAGTTTTCACGCGCAGCTTAAACGTTGCAAGCTGTGCGAGGAAGGGGGCACTCAAAGTGGGCATGTGCTGTCTTTCAGGGGGGGGCTTTAGGGGGTGACGTGCTTCAAAATGCGCTCCACCAACTCCACACTGTCCAACCCCTCTGTTTGGGCGGAAAAACTCATCAACACACGGTGGCGAAGCACAGGTTTGGCCACGGCCTCAACGTCCTCGGCGCTGGCGGCGAAGCGCCCCATGAGGGCCGCACGCGCCTTGGCGCCCAGCACCAAATATTGGCTGGCCCGAGGCCCCGCGCCAAAGGCCACATGCTCTCTAACAAACTCCAGGGCCCCCGCCTCTTTGGGGCGGGTGGCGCGTGCCAAGGCCACCGCATAGCGCAGCACGTGCTCCGGCGCGGGCACACGCCGCACGAGGGCTTGCAACTCCAAAATACGTTGTGGGGCCAGCACTTTTTTCAGTGGGGGTGGTTTGCCTGCCGTGGTGGTTTTAACCACCTCGCACTCCTCCTCCAGGGTGGGGTAGCCCACGTCCACCAGAAACATGAAGCGGTCCAACTGTGCTTCAGGCAAGGCATAGGTACCTTCCTGCTCAATGGGGTTTTGTGTGGCAAAAACGAGGAAGGGTTGCTCCAACTCAAAAGTGTGTCCGCCGGCCGTTATGCGGTATTCCTGCATAGCTTGGAGGAGGGCGGCCTGGGTTTTTGGGGGGGTACGGTTCACCTCGTCGGCGAGGACGAGGTTGGCGAAGAGGGGGCCTTTGAGGAAGCGGAGGGAGCGGCGGCCGGTGGTTTTGTCCTCCTCCAGCACGTCTGTACCCGTAATATCCGAAGGCATTAAGTCCGGCGTAAACTGTATACGAGAGAAGCCCAAGTCCAACACTTCGGCGAGTGTTGAAATCAGCAAAGTTTTGGCAAGGCCCGGCACGCCCACAAACAGGCAATGTCCTTTGGAGAGCAAAGCCACCAGCAAATGCTCAATCACCTCGTGTTGGCCCACAATACGCTTGCCCAACTCCTCCAAAACGTTTTGGCGTACCTGTGCCAAGGCGCCAATGCCTTCCAGGTCCTCGCTGTATTCGTGCATACTCATGGGTGTTCGCCTACGGCCTGGTGGGGGGTGTGGGGTGGCTGTTTAGGTTTGGGGGTTTGTTTTTGGCAAGTGGGAGAGGGCCTCTTTGAGGTGGGTTTCGTCCAGTGCTTCGTCCTGCAATTTGCCTTCGAGGAAGTCCATATATACTTGCATGTCAAAGTGGCCGTGGCCGGAGAGGTTGAAGAGGATGGTTTTGGTTTTGCCTTCGCGTTTGCACACCAGGGCCTCGTCAATGGCTGTGCGTATAGCGTGGCAGGACTCGGGGGCTGGCACAATGCCTTCGGTGCGGGCAAACTGAATGCCGGCCTCCAGGGAGGCGGTTTGGGAGACGGCGGTGGCCTCTATGAGGCCGAGGGCATAAACGTGGCTGGTGAGGGGTGCCATGCCGTGGTAGCGCAAGCCGCCCGCGTGGAAGCTGGGTGGGGTGAAGGTGGAGCCCAGCGTATGCATTTTCAAAAGGGGCGTCATACCGGCGACGTCGCCAAAGTCATAGGTATAGGTACCGCGGGTAAGGCTTGGGCAAGCGAGGGGTTCCACGGCAACAAAGCGGGTGGTTTTTTTCTCGCGGAGGGCTTTGCCGAGGAAGGGGAAGGCGAGGCCGGAGAAGTTGGAGCCGCCGCCGGCGCAGCCGATGACGATGTCCGGGTAGTCCCCCATTATTTCCATTTGAGTGAGGGCCTCTTGGCCAATAATGGTTTGGTGCAAAATGACATAATTCAGCACGGAGCCCAGGCAATAGCGTGTGTTGTTGTTTTGCATAGCCAACTCGAGGGCCTCGGAGACAGCTGCGCCGAGGCTACCGGGGTGGTTGGGGTTTTGGGCGAGAATGGCTTTGCCTGCCTGGGTAGTGGAGGAGGGGGAGGGCACGCAGCGGGCGCCATAGGCTTCTATTTGTCCGCGCCTATAGGGTTTTTGTTGGTAGGAGACGCGCACCATAAAAACGTCGACGTCCACGCCAAACTGTGCACCGCCATAGGCCAGAGAAGCGCCCCACTGTCCCCCGCCGGTTTCCGTCGTAATACGTGCAATACCGTCCTGTTTGGCGAAAAAAGCCTGGGCCAGGCCCGAGTTGGTTTTGTGGCTACCGGTAGGGCTGGAGCTTTCGGCCTTAAAATAAATACGTGCGGGCGTATCCAGGAGTGCCTCCAGCCGTCGTGCGCGCACCAATGGTGTAGGGCGCCACAGTGCATAAAGCTCCCTTACGGGTTTTGGAATTTCAACCTCTCTTTGGGTGGACAATTCTTGTTGGGCAAGGCTAGGGGAGAAAACCTGGGAGAGGGCGTCCACATCCAGGGGTTGGAGGCTAGCAGGGTGGAGGAGGGGGGGGG
>WQTM01000166.1 GCA_009786315.1 Pseudomonadota bacterium
GGGGACTCTTCGTCGGGGGGCTCGTCCTCTGGTCGCTCGTCCGGTGGCTCTTCGTTGGGTCGCTCACCGGGAGGCTCTTCGTCGAGTGGCTCGTCCTCTGGTCGCTCGCCCGGTGGCTCCTCTCGGCGTCGCTAGGGCCTCTTGGGTGGGGTATGGCGTTAGTTTCCGAGGCTACGGCGTACCACCTCATGCAAGTCGGGCGAAAGCTGGGGGGCTCGCATGAGGCGCTCAAGTTGCGCATACATCGCCTCCCGCTGCGGCGAAACATGCTGGCGCCACCTTGCCAGTGCACTGGCGAGGCGAGAGGACATTTGAGGGTTTTTCTTGTCCAAAAACAAAACCCAATCCGTCAAAAAAACATAGGCCTTGCCGTCGGGTTGGTGGAAACAACCGGGGTTTTGGTGGGCAAAGGCGCCCAACAAAGCGCGCAAACGGTTGGGGTTGTTTGTGCGAAAAGCTGCGTGGGAGGTCAGTTGCTGCACGCGCTCAAAGGTGTCTTCACGTAGGGAAGTCGCTTGCAGGGCAAACCACTTGTCCACCACCAACGCCTCCTCCTTGTTGCGCTCCCAAAACGCCTCCAGGGCCTCCTCCCTCCCCGCCCACTGGCCAGCCTCAATAAGCCTCAACGCCGCCAACGCGTCCGTTAGGTTGTCGGCCCTCTCAAAACTTTCCCATGTCCATGCGGTGGCTTGGGGCGCTTCCCCCAATACGGCATAACTCAAACAGGTGTTATAAAAACTGCGCCGCGCTGCGTGTATACCACCCAACTGAAAAGGCTCCTTGCTTGCAAAAGCCTCTGCATTCTTCACCCACAAAGGCAAAAATGTCTGCGCCAATTTCTTTCGCAAACCCTCCCGGGCTCGGCGAATGGCCGGCGCATTTATGGGCAACCCCAGCGCACTCAACGCCAACTCTGAAGGCAAGCACACCAACAAATGGCGCATGGCCAACTCCAAAGTCTCACTCTTCAGGGTGCGCTCAAATATGCCCTCCAAAGCCCTCCAAAGCGCCTTCGGCATATGCCCCTGCATTTCGGCCTGCACAGCGGCAATGCCAAGGCGCTCTGTCGCGTCATAGCGGTTGAATTCGTCACTGTCTTTTTGCGCGAGAAAACTCAAACGCTCCAAGTCCTCGCCCTCCACCTTCAGCAATATGGGCGCAGAAAATCCACGCAGCGCGGACAAAACAGGTTTTTGAGGAATGTTGGAGAAACAAAAACGTTGCTTCCATTCCTTCAACTCCAATACCCGCTCCGTCGGCGCGTGCGTTTCTGGCAAATGCCCCTCGTTGAGGTGCAGGGGCCATTCTTTGCCGTGCTCGTCCAACAGGGCCATACGTATGGGAATGTGCAGGGGCTTTGTCGCCGCCACCTCCACCACCTCCTCCCTCCCCGCCTTCTCCTGCACCTCCTTCTGGAAAGGCAGCTGCTGCTCAAAAGTCAAAATAAGTTGCTGCGCTTCCTTATTAAAATGTTCGGTTATATAAACAGTGGGTGTCCCCCTCTGTGTATACCAATTCATAAACTGAGAGAGTGCCTCCCCCTTCACCTCCTCCATGGCCGCCAAAAAGTCCTCACACGTGGCCGCCTTTCCGTCGTGGCGTCGCAAATAAAGTTTGAGTGCTTCGTCAAACTTCTCTTTGCCCAACAAGGTTTCCAACATGCGTACCAACTCCGCACCTTTTTGGTAAACCGTTGCCGTATAAAAATTGTTAATTTCAGAGTAGCTTTCCGGGCGGACGGGGTGGGAGAGGGGGCCTGCGTCCTCGGCAAATTGTGCGGACTTGAGGTAGCGTACGTCACCTATACGCTGCTCTGTCTTTGAGTTCATCGCCGCCGAAAATTCCTGGTCGCGAAAAATGGTCAACCCCTCTTTGAGTGAAAGCTGAAACCAGTCCCTCAACGTCACACGGTTGCCCGTCCAGTTGTGGAAAAATTCGTGTGCAACGACGCTTTCAACAACACGAAAGTCCGCGTCGGTTGCCACCGTTTTGTCCGCCAAAACACACTGCGTGTTGAAAATGTTGAGGCCTTTGTTTTCCATCGCCCCCATGTTAAAGTCTGAAACCGCCACCACCGTATATTGTTCCAAGTCATATTCCAGGCCAAAACGCTCCTCGTCCCAACGCAAGGCGCGCTTGAGTGCATTCACCGCATGAGAGAGGCGGCCAACGTCCTGAGGCTCTGAAAAAAACCGAATGGCAACACGGCGGCCGGAGTGTGTCACAAAAACATCCTCCAGCTGGGCCAAATCCCCTGCAACCAGGGCAAACAAATAGGTTGGCTTGGGGAAGGGGTCCTCCCAAACCGCCCAATGTTGGCTGCCCGCATGCCCTTGCTCGACGAGGTTGCCGTTGGACAAAAGCACGGGAAAGTCTGCAGCCGGCGCAACCAAAACAACTTTGAAGCGCGAAAGCACATCCGGCCTGTCCAGAGAATACATCATGCGCCTAAAGCCCTGGGGCTCACATTGTGTCAACAGTCGGCCATTGGAGGCATAGAGTCCTTCAAGCGCCGTGTTGGTCTGCGGACAAATGCGCGTCTTCATTTTCAATACAAACGTATCCGGTGGAGAGAGGAGGTGGAGTTTGTCCTTCTCCAAACGAAAAGCCCCCGCCCCCAGCGGTTCCTCTCCATAGCAAAGCTCCAACAACTCCAACCCCTCCCCGTGGAGGGTCAATGCTTCTGCCTCCTTCCCCTCTACGCGCTCCATGTGGAGGCGCGCATATACCAAGGTTTCTTGGAGCCCCAATTCAAAACGCAACTCTATGTTCGGAATTCTCCAGGCAGGCGAAAGATAGTCTTTCAAATATACGGCTTGAGCAGTCATGGCCCTTAGGCTGCAGAGATTTTGTTGCGTACGCAAGCAATAGCTTAAGGCGCACTGCGTTAAATCACCCGTGGGGCTTTTATGGTTTTGTCCGTACCTTCACTTTCAAGAATCGGTTCGAGCAACTTCAAGTCCATGGGGCTTACATCCACAAAACTCAAACCAGTTTCCCACCCCGCCTGCCCCTTCGAAACCCAAACCACTTTCGCTGTCAGCGACAAAAACTCTTGGCTGGGCAAAAGTAACTCTATGTCAATGTGCTGCCCAACTTTGTGTTTCTCATCCGAAAGCACACGAATGCCGCCAATGCCAATGTCTTTTGTTTCATAACGGATGGATGCGAGCGGCCCCGTGGGACGACAAAAAACGGGAGCACGTACACGCCTAAACTTTCTTCTCTCATCATCGCTCATAAAAACCTTTGTGAAGCACTCTTGTTTTCTAATCCGTTAACCCTTTAGGTGCTGCTGAAAGTGCACGCGCTTCCAAGGGCTCTCCATTCTCAATACATCTTTGGAATTCGTATTTCAAAAATAGGGCAAGAGGGTTTGGCAAAATACAAAAAACCATGAGCAAAAAAACAAGGGGGAAAAACACTAGCCTAAATCCCCACCATATATCCAAGTATTTTCGTCTTTCGGTTTCACTTTTATATCGATAAATGAAACTTTCGAAAGCCAATGCTGTTTTTTGGTGTTTTGTCACACAATGAAAGTCTCTTGGGATAAGTGAGAGCTATGTCTCGCATAAAAAAGGTTCTTGTCGCCAATCGAGGTGAAATTGCCATGCGTGTAATGCGCACGTGCCGGGAATTGGGCATTGCAACGGTGGCAGTTTATTCAGAAGCAGACCGTTCGGCCTTGCATGTTGTACGCTTGGCCAACCAAGCCTATTGCGTGGGCCCGGCTCCCTCGCGAGAAAGCTATTTGGTTCAGGAGAAAATCATCGAAGCAGCCAAAAAATCCGGGGCCGATGCCATTCACCCCGGCTATGGTTTTTTGTCAGAAAACCCGGATTTTGTCCGCGCCGTCGAAAAGGCGGGAATTGTTTTCATCGGCCCATCCGCGCAAGCCATGGACACCATGGGCAACAAAACACGTGCCCGTAAACACATGGTGCAAGCCGGCGTCCCTGTTGTCCCCGGCTCCACGGAGCCTTTCGCCTCTTTCGAAGAGGCCAAAGCCTATGCCGACAAAATCGGCTACCCCGTCATGCTGAAAGCAGCCGGCGGCGGCGGCGGCAAAGGCATGCGCAAGGTTGAAGACGCCAAAGACATTCAATCCGCATGGACAACCGCCAAAAACGAAGCCATGGGGGCTTTCGGGAATGATGCTATTTATATTGAAAAATTCGTCGAAGAACCCCACCACGTTGAAATCCAAATCTTCGGCGACACCCACGGAAACGTCATCCACCTCAACGAGCGCGAATGCTCCGCCCAGCGCCGCAACCAAAAAGTCATCGAGGAGTCCCCCTCCCCCATCCTCAACCCTGAGTTGCGCGCCAAAATGGGTGAAGTCGCTGTCAAAGCTGCCCAGTCCGTCAATTATGTGGGCGCAGGCACCATTGAGTTTCTCGTCGACAAATACCGAAATTTTTATTTCCTCGAAATGAATACCCGCCTTCAAGTCGAGCACCCTGTCACGGAGTTGACAACAGGCATTGACTTGGTGAATTGGCAACTGCGCATCGCTATGGGAGAGAAACTTCCCTTCGTGCACCCCGTCTCCCCCCGCGGCCATGCCATTGAAGCCCGCATTTATGCAGAAAACCCCGACAACAACTACATGCCTTCACCTGGACGCATCACCTATATGCGTGTGCCGGGCGGACACAACGTACGAAACGACACGGGCGTCTATGCAGGTTATACGGTGACGAACCACTATGACCCGATGGTTTCCAAGCTGTCTGTCTGGGCTCCCTCGCGGGATGAGGCCATCGCTCGTTTGAGAGAAGCCCTCAAAGAATATGTTGTCAAAGGCATTACCACCAACATTCCATATTTGCTCAACATTATTGGCCACTCCGAATTCCAAGGCGGAAATTATGACACGGGTTTCTTGCTGCGAAACCACGAGGACTTGGTGACGAAGAAAAACCCAAAAGATGTGCGTACGGCTTTGCTGGCTGCAGCTGTCTATGCACACCAAAAAAACGAAGCTCTTGCCCAAAAATTTGTTCCGCCGTCCAAAGAAAAAGGCTTCATCTCGGCCTGGCGTGCGTATCGCGGAAGGAGAATATAAAATGCCAAGGACCATGCGCTATATTGCCACCAACAAGAATATTAAAAACGCTGAGCCTGTCACCATTGACGTCGAAACACTCGGTAACAACCGCTATGCCGTCACCATGGACGACGAGAAGTTTGAGCTTGAGTCTCTGGTACTGCCCACCTTGCCCAAAGGCGCCGTGTCGCTTCTCATCAACGGCCATTCCCACTCCATGGACATTATTCAGGCCGAGGCGGGCGAGCTCATTCACGTCACCATCAACGGCTTGCCCATTCATGTCGACGTTGCCGACGAGCGTCGCATGCGCTTGCGCAGCATTGCCCCGGAGCACTCCAAGGAGGGCAAGCAAACACTCTGTGCACCCATGCCGGGCAAAGTGGTTCGCCTCCTGGCGGCAATTGGCGAAGAAGTCAAAGAAGGTCAAGGTGTCATTGTCGTCGAAGCTATGAAAATGGAAAACGAGCTTAAAAGCCCCAAAGACGGCAAGCTGGTCGAAGTCTATGTCCAAGAGGGCATGGCCGTTGAAATGAATGCCAAACTGCTCGCCGTTGAATAGGTTGGAGTGGACTGAAGTTTTGCGGCACATACAAACTGTGCCCATAAAAAAAGCAGGGCGAAATGCCCTGCTTTTTTGTCTTCAAAAAAGCGAGGTGTTTATTTTTTCTTATCCGGTTTGGGGGTTTTGGCGGTGCTTTTGGGGAGTGTTGGCTGTTTGATGAAGTCCGTTGGGATTTCGCCCGTCAGTGCACTCAAAAACGCGACAATGGACTTGACTTCAGCATCCGTAACCGACTTTCCGAGTTGATATTCGGCCATCATCTTCACCGTCTCCTCCATGGTTGCCATTTGGCCGTCATGGCCATAGGGAGCTGTCTTTGCGACATTCAGCAAGGTGGGGACTTTGAATTTATAGTCGTCCTCAGCTTTTTTCGTGAGCTCCCCAACACCTTTGTCATGGAGGTTTGGCCAAGCTTTCACCGCACCCAGTTTCTGGTATTGCGTACCGCCGACACCAGCGCCCGTATGGCAGCTTGTACAACCCACCTGGTGGAAGGCTTCAAGGCCACGTTGCTCTTCATCCGTCAATGCTTTGGTGTCACCTGCGAGGAGTTTGTGGAAGCGCGTAGGTGTTATGAGGCGACGCTCAAAGGCGCCAATGGCTTTGCCGACATTCTCCATGGAGACGGGTTTGGCGCTGTTGGGGAAGAGTTTTTTGAAAGCGTCTGCATATTCAGGAATGGACTCCAGCGTGGCAACAACGCGTTTGCCATCAGCGGGCATGGCCATTTCGGCAGGGTCGGTGATGGGGCCCAAAGCTTGCTCCTCAACTGTTTTGGAGCGCCCATCCCAAAACTGAACGAATTGCATGGAAGAGTTATAGACGGTGGGGGAGTTGCGTTTGCCCAGTTGGCCGCGGTGTCCGGTGCTGAGGACTTTGCCATCAACGCCATAGCTGGCCAAGTCATGGCAAGTGTTGCAGCTGACGTCGTGTGCCTTTGAAAGGCGCATATCATAATAGAGCATGCGGCCCAGGTTGACCAAGTCATTCGAAATTTTCTCACCTTCTTTGGCGAGGGCCTCAATGGTTGGTCCTCCCTGAAACGACATCAACGTAAACTCGCCGATGATGGGTTCCGTTTTGGTGGGCGGAGGGGGAGGGGGCGGTGGGGGCGTGGGTTTAGAGGGGGCTTCGGCCTGGTTGCCTTCTTCTTTGCAAGCAAACATTGCAGCCGTAGCGAAAGCAAAAATAAGCATCGACTTACGCACAGGGACTCCTTTTCTGATTGGATGTTAGGGAAAAAATGGTGTTATTCTTTTTAAATTTCGCAACATCCTTGGATTTGTGCACCTTGGCAAGCGCTAAAGCAGCAAAGGAGAGGATTTTTCGAAGAAGCCAAGAAGTACCCGTTTTGCCTACAGCATGTATGCTGTGGCTGGACGGTTTAGGTATGGTGTATTTCCGGCAGGAGGGGGCAGTGTGAGAGGGGGCCTAATAGGAAGACCACTTAAGTTGGCGTATAGGCTGGAAGCTTGAGTGGAGGGTAATGGTATTCAGCAGTTGTTTACCGTTGCTTTGGCTTAAGAGGAGGGCCCACTCGGAGGAACCCACTTGGGACAATTCTACGAGGAGGTTTCCGTCGGGGGACCAGGCGGCCTCTGTAGCGGTGGGGGTGGGGGAGGCGGAGCATTGCATGCTGCCCAGGTGTACAAGTTGGGTGTTGTCATTTCCCAAGGCCAGGAGCCAATTGCTTGAGGAGAAGAGGAAGGAGGGCTGGTTTGCTATGGGGCACAGTGGGGGGTAGGCGAGAAGAGGGGGTGGGCTAGGGGAGAAGAGGCCCAGTTGGTGAGGGTTATCTTGGAGGAGGGCGAAGAGGCTCAAGGAGGGGTTAAAGGCGAAGTGGAGGAGGGAGCGTTGGAGGCTATTGGGGATTTCCACGGGGGTACGTATTCCGCTCGAGTCTGCGGAATAAAGCTGGGGATAGGCTTGCTCCACGGCTGCTCTGAAATAGAAGTGTTGGTTGTCAGTCCACACCAGAGGTCCGAAGGCCCCCCAGTCTGCGCCCACCCCTAGGGTTTCATTTGGGTGCAGCACGGTGATGCATTTGGGGGCTGCTGCTGCCCGCAGCAGCCAAACACCCACACGCATGTCCGTTTTTATACGAGCGAGGACGGCCAAATAGGTACTGTCTGGAGACCAGGCAAAGTCCAACACGTTGGTAGTGGCGGTGGTAAGCCCAGTGCAGCTACCGAAAAGGAGCTGTTGAGGGGTGGTGTCGCCGATTTCGGTAGTCCAAAACAGCTGGCCTTGGCCTTGGTTGGTATTAATGAGGATGGCCAGTCCCCGGTTGTCTTCGGCGAAGGCGATTTTTTGGGGCACACCATCCCCCTGTTTCAACGTATAGTGTTTGCCCTCATAGCCGTGGAAAATTTCATATTTTTTTGCTGAGGGGCCCAAGGCGATGGCCAGGCGGTTTCCGTCGAGGCTTACGTCAAAAAAAAGTATGGGGGCGTTGAAGGCATATTCGGCAAACTCGGACAACCTGGGCAGATAACGGTGCATGGTGCTATATGCGCCAAAGTCCTCCACCCACCAGAGTGCCGACATGAGGGAGTCCTCCGCTTCTCCCCCACACTGGCCGGTACTGTTGCTGCCGGGGGGGGTGATGTTGGGGTTACCCCCCAAGCAGACGCCCAGGGAGCAGGTTTGTCCGCCGCTGCAGCGCATGCACGATTCGCCTCGGACTCCGCAAGCCGAGACGGAGGTACCTTTCATGCAAACACCCTTATTGTTGCAACAGCCCTTACACAACTCTGGCTGGCAATCATCCCCGCAGGCAATAAAAAGGGTGCTGCCTCCCATGAGCAACAAAAGCACACAAAACAAAAAGAAGCGCATGCGTGAAACATAACGGCCTGGGGTAGAATATAGCACCCAATTTGCCGAAAAAAAATTCACCTAACTTTGCTTCATTTTGGGAGTCTCAAAGGTTTTCGTTTTTTTGTTTTCTGTATTTTGTTTGTATTTGGCCATGCTCCGTTCCCCCCTCAGCCCTTTGGGCATTTGCATATGGAGTACCTGTGTGGCCATGGTTTGTGCTTTGGTGGCTTTGTTTGTGGGGGAAACGCGTTTGGACATAGGGCAACTGGCCAACAGTTTAAGTCCCGAGTCCGAAATTTTTTTTGTTTTGCGGTTACCGCGTGTTGTCCTCGCCGGGCTGGTGGGCATGGGGCTTTCTGTTTCGGGAGCTGTTTTGCAGACGGCTGTGCGAAACCCGCTGGCGGACCCTTTCATTTTGGGTGTTTCAGGGGGGGCTGCTTTGGGGGCGAGTGTGGCCATGTCCCTGGGGCTGTCAGGGATAGGTTTTTTGGCAGGCTCCTCGTTGTTGGCTTTGTTGGGGGCTTTGTTGGCCACCCTATTTATTCTCTGGGTAGGTTTTCGTGTGGGGCCGGGAGCCTCCATTCTCCTGGCTGGGGTTATGTTTAACGCTTTTGCCATGGCACTCATTTCGCTTTTGCGTGCTTTGACGGAGCCTGGGAAGTTGGGGGAGTTGTTGTTTTGGCTTGCGGGGGTGTTGCGCTATGAGACGCCGCAGGCGCTTTGGGGTTTGGCCTTTGCGCAATTTTTGAGTTTTGGGTTGTTGTGGGCCAAGGCCAGCCAGTTGAATGCTTTGAGCCTTGGGGACGAGGACGCGCAAAGCCTGGGCCTCAACGTACGCCGCTTGCACCGTCAACTTTATTTTTTATGCTCCGTGGCGGTGGCTTTTGCGGTGGCTTTTTCAGGGCTTATTGGTTTTGTGGGCTTGCTTATTCCCCACCTGGTACGGCGCGTGGTGGGTGCGGACATGCGCAAAGTTTTGCCGGGGTGTGCCGGGTTGGGTGCGGCTTTTCTCATTTTGGCGGACATGCTCAGCCGTTTTATGTTTCGCAGCCTGCATACGGAGTTGCCGGTGGGGGCCATTACGGCATTGTTGGGGGGGCCGCTCTTCTTTGTATTGTGGTTGAAAAAACCCTAGGCAGTGTCGTCCATAAATTTTGCCCATTGGGGCGGGTTGTTGGGTGCCAACTGAGAATGTTTTTTTTGGGCCTGCGGCCCGGGCCTCTTAACTGAGAAATGTTTTTAAGGGCCATGCGGCCCGGGCTTTTTCGCCCTTCGGGCAGGTTTTCGCCTCTTCGGCGAGTCACTTTTTTTTTGCGCGCGCAAAAAAAAAGTAACCAAAAAAAAACGGCGCCCTGCGGGGCTTTTTGCCTCACTCGCAACCCTCTTGGGGCCTCCCTCCTCCGCTCCCATCAGCGAGGGTCGCGGGGCCGCGTGCAAAACTTGGGGCGTGTCAGCAGCAGTTTTTGAAGCCAACCGCCTGCTTTCAGCAGGCGGCTATATAATGTTGTTGGAGTGTCTAGTTTGCCTTGCTTTC
>WQTM01000167.1 GCA_009786315.1 Pseudomonadota bacterium
AATAGATTTTGTTGTTTTCCTTTTCTTAATCCTATCAAGTTGCTCCAATTGCTTGGGCGTCGCCTCTGGATAACTATCGTCTAAAAACGGAACGAATGACTGTGTTTGTTCTGAATTTGGACTGTCTGACAATGGCAAAAACAACTCAAGCTCTACAGGGTTGTTGCCGTTATTTCCGGGATTTTTATTGTTGTTATTGTCGACACCATTGTTATTGTCTTTGTCCACGCATGCCCAAAACGACATGGCCAAAGTCAAAAACAAACAAAAAGCAGGCCCCATTCCTCTATGGAAGCCTATTTTTTTCCTCTGTTTCATGCGCATTGTCTAAATGTCCATTCCTTTCTGTCTTTTCTATTTTTGTATTTACATGCGAAACTGCTGATGGCTTCTTTTCTAAGGCGATCGCTGTCTGTGGTTGTTTCAATTTTTTGTTTTTTACTGCGATTCATTGTTTCAGCGCCCATTTCGCCTCTCATATTTTTAGGTTATGACTCGTACGGTGCAAGTTGTGCGCCAATATATTCATAAATTAAAATCAACAACTTAATGAGAATGTCGTTCGTTTTATGGGGGGGGCAAGCGTCCAGAAAACGGATGGAAGCCTGTCTGCTTCGCTGGACTTGCTGAAAATCGGTGAGGCTGCACGGTTGCTGATAGAGCAAATGGAAGAAGCTGCACCCGAAGGCGAGGCACACGCTGAAATTGGAAGAAGCACCCCAAGCACCGCTCTGACTTGCGTATCTGCTACCGCGGCGCCCAAGCGCTAGAGCACAGAGTCCGGCGCGGGACGTTTCGCGGATTTTTTGCTCCCCCCGCTGACTTTTTCCAAATATCTGCACTTGCGCCAACGGTGAGACTTCATGCTGCGCGACACACTTCCCGCCCCCAACCTTCTTCTGAAGCCGTGGGTTTTTTCATTTTGCACAAGGGGGGGAGTGGTATGGAAAAAAGAAGGCATGAAAAAGAGAGGAGGGCACCGTGGTGTTTCCCTCAACCCCCCCGCCCCTCTTCATGAGTCGAGAGGGACTCGAACCCTCGACCCTCGGCTTAAAAGGCCGGTGCTCTACCAACTGAGCTATCGACTCGTGGCGGCTCTTTTGTCTGTCTTTTGTGTTCAGGTCAACAACCTTTTTTATATGCAGGGAAGAAGGTGGAGTGCTTATATGGAGGGAGCAGCGAGGTTTTTTCAATAAATAGCCGCGAAGGAAGGGGTTGTGAGCCAGTCCAAAAATTATATTACGCCCAGAGGTTTTGCCGCATTGAAGGAAGAATATAGGCAACTTTTGCACATAGAGAGGCCACAGGTGACGCGCGAAGTCTCCGAAGCTGCGGCCCAAGGCGACCGCTCCGAAAATGCGGAATATATTTATGGCAAACGGCGGCTGGCAGAAATTGACCGGCGCCTTCGTTTCCTCGGCAAGCGTATGGACGCTTTGCAGGTGATAGAGCCCTCCCTCACGGCAGACAAGACGCGTATTTTTTTTGGTGCGGTGGTGGTGGCAGAGAATTTGGAGACGGGGGACTCCCACTCCTTTGAGTTGGTGGGCCCGGATGAGATAGATGCGAAATGGGGGCGTATCAGCATAAGCTCGCCCGTTGGGCAGGCTTTGTTGTCCAAGCGCGTGGGGGATGTGGTGGTGGTGCATGTCCCCAAGGGGGAGTTGGAATTGTGTGTCCACTCCATCCTCTACCCGCCTCCACCGGGCTTGCCCCCTGCCCCTGGTTGAGTTGAAAACTTTCTGAGTGACAATGTACTTTGGGCTTTGGTTGAGACAGGCTACAAAGTTTCCCTGGAGTGGACGAAACCGTTGGAGAAGTGGGGTTGACAATGCCGCAAGCGGAAAAAATTTTTGTTTTGGACACCAATGTATTGCTGCACGATGCGTGCGCATTCCATGCATTTGGAAATAACCGCGTTATAATTCCCATTTTTGTCATTGAGGAGCTGGACCAATTTAAACGCGACATGTCCGAGTTGGGGAGAAATGCGCGGGCGGTGGCCCGGGAGTTGGACGTGCTGCGCCAGAAAGGCTCGCTGACAGAGGGGGTGGCCACAGAGGAGGGGGGCGTCGTCCAAGTGTGGATGTTGAAGGCGGGCCTGCTGTCCTCCGTCGGCACAGCCAACAACATGGACAACTGTATTTTGAGCGTGGCCATGGAGGTGAAGGCTACCTGGCCCCCCCACCTCACCACCTTTATTTCCAAGGACATTAACCTGCGTATTCGCGCCGATGCTTTGGGGCTACGCTCCGAGGATTTTGAGCCGGACAGGACAGAGATTACGGAACTCTATTCCGGGCATACTTTTTTGGAGGCGGACGCGGGAGAGGTGGATGGCTTGTGGAGGCCAGGGGCGGAGTGGAGGCCGGAGGGGAGGCCCGAGTTAGGGCCCGAGGCCGCCCCCTCCCTCTCCCCCAACGAATACCTACAACTGCGAGACAGGGCCAACCCCACGCACACCTCCATGGGGCGTTTTGACGCGAGGCGTGGTGCCGTGGTGCCTTTGTCCCGAAATATGAAGGAGGGGGTGTGGGGGGTTCGCCCGCGCAACCTCGAGCAAAGCTACCTTTTGGACCTTTTGCTTTGTGACGAGGTGCAGTTGGTGACGGTGGTTGGCAAAGCCGGCACGGGGAAGACGTTGTTGGCTTTGGCGGCGGGGTTGCAGAAGGTGACGGAGGAGGGGAGGTTTCAAAAGTTATTGGTGTCCCGTCCCGTATTCCCCCTGGGGAGGGACATTGGGTTTTTGCCGGGGGACATAGAGGAGAAGTTGTCGCCGTGGATGCAGCCCATTTTTGACAATGTGGAATTTTTGTTGAACCTTTCCTCGAAGGACAAGAGGGAGGGGAGGGGCAGCCGGGAGTTGTTTGACTTGGGCATACTCCAGATAGAGCCGTTGACATACATTCGCGGGCGCTCCATACCGCAGCAATTTATTCTCGTGGATGAGGCGCAGAACCTGACGCCGCACGAGGCGAAGACCATTATTTCCCGAGTAGGCGAGGGGACGAAGATTGTTTTGACGGGGGACCCCTACCAGATAGACAACCCCTACATAGACTCAACGAATAACGGCCTGGTGCACGTGGTACGCCGTTTTAGGCAGGAGCCCATTGCCGGGCATATGACGCTCTCCAAGGGGGAGCGCAGCCCCCTAGCGGAATTGGCCGCCAATTTGCTCTAACAGACAGAGGGGGGGTGGGGGAGGTGAAAGAAAGGAGGTACTCATGGAAAGAGGAGACTGGTTTGATGGGCCGAATAAGCCGGGGCAACTGGCCAGGGAGCTGCTTTGGTTTCCGGGGATGAGCATACTCGAAGTGGGGGCGGCCCCCTCGAGTTTTGGGTTGGCAAAGCTTTTGGGTTTGAAGTTTTTCCACCTGGAGATGTCGGCTGAGCAGGTAGAGGTTGGCCAAGGGTTGGCGAGGGAGATGGGGGTGGAGGCGCAGGGGGCCCTATGGGGAGAGCGTGAGGGTGTTTTGAGCCAGTGGCCGACGATGGACGCTTTGGTATTTCGCAATGTATGCGGCATTTCCATGGATGAACTCAAGGGGTTGTTGGGCAAGCTTTCTTGTCCGGGCAGTCTCCTATTGGTTTGGCCCATACGTTTGCGGCGTGTTTCGGCCTGTTGGGAGGAGGTGTGGGGCAGGCCGCTTTGGACGCCGAATGAATTGGTTTACCAGCTGCGTGGTTTGGGGTTTGAGAGCATGAGTTTGGAGTGTCAGCCTTTTATTTCGCGGGGGCAAAGCAGCAAGGAATGGCTGAAGAGGCAGGCGCCCGGCATAAAGGAGGAGGACTTGCTTTCAACGGCCTATGCGTTGGTAGGGGCGACCTTCCTCGCCAAGGAAGCCTAGACTGGTTTCACTTTGGCATGACTTCTTCGTTGGACTCGTTTTTGCTCAGGCCCAATAGCAGAGAAACAGCCGCTCAAGTGCGCTCCTCTCGCCACGGAACGGAGCGAGGAAAGAGAGCGTGTGCTCTCTCTTGGCGAGCGTAGTGCAATAAACGGGCGAAGCGAGTTTCAAAGCCTCGTCCGCGTCGAGCTTATGTCCAATTGAAACCGGGCTATAAGCTCACTCTAAAGTGGAACCGCTCTAGGTTACCCCCTCCGTTGAAGAGGCGGGGGAGAGGGCCATAAGGGGGACAGAGGTTTCAGAGACTCTAAGGTGCATGGTGTTCCGCTCTCCTGCCGCGTCGCCACCCACTTGGCAAGGCATGGGTTTTGAGCAGGAGACGGTGACGTTTTCGACGACAAAGTCACAGGTAGTTGGGGGGAACCAGCTGCCTTTCCACAGGGAGTGGAGGTGGAGGAGCATATGGGGGATGGAGCTGCGCAAAACCCGCAAGTGCATGCACCGAGGCAGGCGCTGGGCGAAGGGGAACATACGTATGCCATAGCCATAGAAGGGGATGGTACTTGCGGCCACCATGGTAGCCTTTCCCTCAAAGAGGGGGGTCCCCTGAGGCAGTGGGGGCCCCAGGCTTCCGTCGGGGTAGACGCGGAAAGCCGTTTCTCCGAGGTTTTGTATTTGGCAGTGGATTTGGGTAGGGTGCAGCAGGTAGTAGGGGAGGGTGTGGAGGGCCACGGAGGCGACATAAGCTTTCATTCCGGTGGCCAGGTGTTTCCAGGGTTTTTGGGAGGAGCGCTCTTTGAAGCGGACATAGTCCACCAGCACCCTCCCATCCACCCCCGCGCCGGCGAAAGGGGCGAGGTGTTTGTCAAACTCTATTAAATTGAGCGACTTATAATTTTTTTCCCCTGTTGAGCCCATATACCTGAGGGCATGTTGGAGGGCTTTTTTTCCGGTGTGGGTTTGGCCTGTCCAGCGGGCGATGGCGTTACCGGTACCGAGGCGTAGGAGGCCCAACTCGGGCAGGGGTTTGGCCAGTTGTTGGGAGGCGAGGAGGAGGGCCTCCAGGAAGCCCATGAGGGTACCATCCCCCCCACCCAGCAAGACGGGGGTGTGTGGGGTGGTGAGGATTTTTCTTGCCAACTCTTGAGCTTCGCTGAGGTTATGGGAGAGGAAGACGGCCGCCTGAGGGAGTGTTTGGGCGATGAGTTTGGAGATTTTAGGCCCGACGTTGCGGGCATTGGCATTGAGCAAGACGGCAGGTTGGAGGGGAGAAGGCATGGGGGTGGATTTTCACCATAGGGTGGGAGGAATGCAACCAAAGAAAAGGGGCCCTAAAAACAACTCAGGGGTTTGACAGTCCGAAGTCGCTGGTTAGGTTTCAGCTAACTTACCTGGTTAGCAGTTTTGTTTTGGGAGACCATAGATGGCCAAAATTATTGGAATTGACCTTGGAACGACCAACAGTGTGGTGGCCGTTATGGAAGGTCGCGAAGCGAAAGTGGTTAGCAATGAGGAAGGGAACCGCGTAACGCCCTCGGTGGTGGCTTTCAGCAAGGAGCAGGAGCGGTTGGTGGGGCAGGTGGCGAAGAGGCAAGCCATAACGAACCCTGAGCGAACCATTTACTCAATTAAGCGTTTTATGGGGCGTCGTTTTGACGAAGTTTCAGAGGAGACGAAGCTTGTCCCCTACAAAGTGGTGGCAGGCCCCAACCAAGACGCCCGAGTGGACGTGGATGGCAAGCAATACAGTGCGCCGGAGATTTCGGCGCAGGTTTTGCTCAAACTCAAGCGGGCGGCGGAGAATTATTTGGGAGAGAAGGTGACGGACGCTGTCATTACAGTGCCCGCCTACTATAACGACGCTCAACGTCAGGCGACGAAAGACGCTGGGGAGATTGCGGGGCTGAACGTACGCCGTATTGTGAACGAGCCGACGGCGGCAGCGCTTGCCTATGGACTGGACAAGAAGGCGAACGAGAAGATAGCCGTCTATGACTTTGGTGGAGGGACTTTTGACATTTCCATTTTGGATATTGGCGAGGGGACGGTGGAGGTGTTGGCCACCAACGGGGACACGCACCTGGGTGGAGACAACATTGACGCTCGCATTATGGGCTGGCTGATTGATGAATTTAAGAAAGACACGGGCCTGGACATTTCCAAGGACAAGATGGTGTTGCAGCGCTTGAAGGAAGCCGCTGAGAAGGCGAAGATTGAGCTTTCGAGCACCATGGAGACGGACATTAACCTGCCCTTTCTCACGGCGGATGCTTCGGGCCCCAAGCATTTGAACGTCAAGCTGTCGCGTGCGAAGTTTGAGTCGATGATAGGGGACCTCATTGCGAGGAGTTTGGAGCCTTGTAGAAAGTGTACAAAGGATGCTGGATTGGAGGTAGGGGAGCTCAACGAAGTGGTTTTGGTAGGTGGCAGCACACGCATTCCCGCGGTACAAGAAGCGGTGAAGAAGTTGTTTGGGAAGGAGCCCAACCGCTCCGTAAACCCCGACGAGGTGGTGGCGGTGGGGGCGGCGGTGCAGGCAGGTGTTTTGTCTGGAGAGGTGAAGAACATTTTGCTGCTTGACGTGACGCCACTTTCTCTGGGCCTGGAAACCTTGGGTGGTGTTTTCACACGGTTGATTGAGCGCAACACCACCATTCCCACGCGCAAGTCCGAGGTGTTTTCCACGGCAGCAGACAACCAGGAGAAGGTGGAGATTCACATTTTGCAAGGCGAAAGGGACATGGCAGGCGACAACAAGTCCCTAGGCCGCTTTGAATTGACGGGAATTCCTCCTGCGCCTCGAGGTGCGCCGCAGATTGAAGTTGTCTTTGACATTGATGCCAACGGTATTTTGAATGTAACGGCGAAGGACAAGGCAACCAACAAAGAAGCGAAGGTGACGATTACGCACTCCTCAGGCCTCGCCAAGGACGAAGTTGAGCGTATGGTGACAGAAGCCAAGGACAACGAAACAGCAGACAAAGAGCGTCGTGCTTTGGTTGAAGAGAAGAACCGTGCAGAAAACCTTCACTACAAGCTGGAAAAATTGCTCAAAGAAGACAAGGATAAGTTGTCGGAAGCAACAGCAAGCGAGCTGGAGGCAGCGCTGAAAGAGCTTGAGAAGGTGAGGGAGGGCAACGACAAAGCGGCCCTCAAGGCGGCTGTTGACAAGCTTGAGGCGGCGGGCCACAAGGCGGCAGCGGAGATGTATAAAGCTTCGTCTGCACAAGCGCCGAATGCCCAAGCGCCTTCGAGTGCTCCAGGCAGCCAAGCCCAACCTGCTGAGTCCTCCAAAGAAGACGTGGTGGATGCAGAATTCAAACCAAGTTGAGCAAAAATTTTGCCAAACAAAGCCCTCACGCTATGATGGTGTGGGGGTTTTCTTTTGCAGGCGATCGCTCGCCTGCCACATGGGGTTTACATGCGATCGCGCATTGGCTTTTCGGAAGCAAAAGCGCAAGGATTTTAGCCAAGTTGTCGCCCGTATTCCGGGCTGTGACCGATCGCCGCCTGGGGTATTTTTCGCATGTGGCGATCGCCACAAAAAAGAGGTTGAAAGCCTTGCGTGGCTTTGCCAAATTTTCTGGGAGGGCAAGAAGTTGTTCCCCCGCAGAAGTGCGTCTGTTTGGGGCGTGGAATGTTCCGTTGTTGGCAGCCTAAGTCATACGAGCAGTATTTTTGAGGCGGATGCAATGAATGAAGCAAAAGCAGATGAGCTGGCAACAGAGTATTCTCTGGAGATGCGTGAAGCGAGAAAACGTTCCAAGACGATGTCTCGCAAGGAAATGGCTCGAGAGCTTCGCCGCAAGCGTTTGGCTGGGCAATGGAATGAAGAAGAGTTGGATTTATTCCATGAGATTGAGAGCAAACGTCCACGGACACGTGCGGATTGTGTGAATGCTCCGCGTCCATGTCTTTTTGTTTCGTGCAAGCACAACCTCTATTTGGACGTAAACCCCGAGACAGGCTCTGTGAAGCTGAATTTTCCAGACAAAGAAATTACGGAACTTCAATACACATGCGCATTGGATGTGGCCGAGAGGGGTGGAATTACCTTGGAGGAGGTAGGAGAAATTATGAATTTGACGAGGGAGCGCATTCGCCAGGTGGAGACACAAGGCCTTCTCAAGTTACGTGAAGCGACGGATGATGGGTTGGGGGACTAAGCAGCCCTCGAGGGCGCCCTTTCGCTTGCCCGGAGAAGGATTGCGCGGTAGATGCCAAACATTGCTTTGCATGGGAGAGAAGCGTGTTTGCTCTACTAAGTGTTTCCAACAAAGAAGGACTTTTGCCCCTGGCCCAAGGGCTTGCTCGCCTGGGCTACCAAATTCTCTCCACCGGCGGCACTTTTGAGGCTTTGAGCAAAGCCCAAATTCCCGTTGTTTCGGTTGCCGAGCATACGCAGAGCCCCGAAATTTTGCATGGCCGCGTCAAAACCCTGCACCCCAAAATTCACGGTGGCCTGCTGGGGAGGCCGGAGAGGGAGGACGACTGTGCTGAAATGTTGGCGCACGGCATAAGCCCCATTGCCTTGTTGGCCGTCAACCTCTACCCTTTTATTGAGACGGTGGCGCGTGGTGCTCCCCCGGAGGAAGTTGTGGAGCAGATTGATGTGGGGGGCCCAACCATGCTGCGCGCTGCGGCGAAGAATGCGCAGAATGTTATTGTGCTGACAAGCCCTTCGGACTATGCGCGCGTCCTCCAGGAGTTGGAAGAAAACCAAGGCAAGCTAAGCCATGCGACGCGGGCCTATTTGCAGTGCAAGGCTTTTGAGCATACCGCGGCCTATGACGCGGCCATTGCCCAGTGGTTGCAAAAGCGCGCCGAAGAGGACTTCCCCCAAACCTTGGCCCTCTCTTTTGAGCGAGCCCAGCCTTTGCGTTATGGTGAAAACCCCCACCAGCGTGCCGCCTTCTACCGCTCAAAAATTCAGCCTGTCGGGCCCAGCCTCGCCTTCAGCCGCGTGTTGCAAGGGAAGGAACTCTCCTATAACAACCTGTTGGATTTGGACGCGGCATTGTCGGTTGTTTTGGAATTCCCCAAAACACCTGCCGCTGCCATTATTAAACACAACACGCCTTGCGGTGTTGCTTTGGGAAAAAACCTTGAAGAGGCTTTTGCCAGGGCGAAGGAGGCCGACGAGGTTTCGGCTTTTGGCGGCATTGTCGCCCTCAACCGCGAGGTGGATGTTGCCTGTGCCCAGGGCCTTTGCAGCCTGTTTTTGGAGGCCGTCATTGCACCCGCCTACTCCAAAGAGGCTTTGGGAGTTTTGGCAAGCAAGAAAAACCTGCGACTCCTGGAAGCGGGGGTTGCTTTGGAAAAGCCCCCCATGCCTCCCTGCAAACAGGTGGACTACCGCAGCATTTCCGGGGGCCTATTGGCCATGGACAGGGACATTGGAGAGGAGGGAGAGGGGGCAGCAAATTGGAGGGTGGTGACACGCCGCGCCCCCACCGCCCAGGAAATGGCGGCCATGGAGTTTGCGTGGAACGTATGCAAACACGTCAAGAGCAACGCCATTGTTTATGCCAATGCTTTCCAAACCTTAGCCATAGGTGGGGGGCAAACCAGCCGGGTGGACTCGGCCAGGTTAGCGGCGGAGAGGGGGGGGGAGAAGCTTAAAGGTTGTGCGGTTGCTTCAGATGCTTTCTTCCCATTTAGAGATGGGGTAGAGGTATTGGCGAGGGCGGGAGCGGTGTGTGCAATACAGCCGGGTGGCTCCCTGAGGGACGCGGAGGTGATTGCGGCGGCCGACGAGCACAACCTGGCGATGGTATTTACGGGCATTCGTCATTTTCGGCACTAACCCCAACGAGTTATGCGTATTATTTGTATACAATGCCAGACACGCTTTCGTGTTGACGACAAATACCTGACGGCACGAGGCGTACGCGTACAATGTCCGCGTTGTGCGCACATTGAATGGATACAACCCGAGCTTGTGCCTGAGCTTGAGTCTGAGCCTGAACTTGTGCCTGAGCCTGAGCTTGTGCCTGAGCCTGAACTTGTGCCTGAGCCTGAGCTTGTGCCTGAGCTTGAGCCTATGCCTGAGCTTGAGCTTGTGTCTGAGCTTGAGCTTGTGCCTGAGCTTGAGCCTATGCCTGAGCTTGAGTCTGTGCTTGAGCCTATGCCCGTTGAAGCGGAGCCTTGGGCGAGGGGGGGGGTGGCCCCGCGAGAAGGGGGGGCTGAGGAGCCCCCCGTTTTTCCTCCGTTGACAGGGGGAGTGGAGGGGGGGGGGGG
>WQTM01000168.1 GCA_009786315.1 Pseudomonadota bacterium
GGAGTTGGTTTTTTTGTGGCAGGTTTTTTCGTTGGAGTTGCGGTTGTGGCCTTTTGAAGTGACGCCTCAGGGGCAGGGGCATTCGGCATATCCGCAGAGGCAGCACCCTCGGAAGAAGCCTTTGCCTCCATTGGAGAAATGCGTTGCAAATGCTCGCTCATTTTCTGGAGTTTGGCTTGCAACTCTTCAATGCGCGCCTGGTCCTTCTCAATCACCTCCTGGGGTGCACGTGCGACAAAGTTGGGGTTTTCCAGCTTCTTCAAAAGCCCAGCCAAGTCTCTTTCCTCTTTGGACATTTCCCGTTGAATGCGCAGGCGCTCCTCCTGCAAATCCACCACCCCCTCCAAGGGAATAAACACCTCCATCCCCATGCAGAAGTCCACCCCTGCACACTTGGGTTTTGCCCCCAACGGTTGAATGCTCAACTCAGAAAGGCCTGCAAGCAAAACAACCACAGAGGACTGCTTTTCAAGCAAGTCCCTCGTCTCTGTATGGTCGCATTGGACAATGGCTTGCACTTTCTTCGAGGGGGGAATGTTGTTTTCTCCGCGAATGGAGCGAAGGGCCTCAACCAAGGCCATAACAATGCCCATTTCAAGCTCCAAAGGCTCATTCAAATAGCGGGAGTCCACTCGGGGGAAGGGGGCAACACAAATGGAAACCGCTTCATGCCGCATGGGGAGCATTCGCCAAATCTCCTCCGTAATAAACGGCATGAAGGGGTGCAGCAAACGCAACACAACATCCAATCCCCAAGCAAGGCATGCGCGGGTTGTATGTTTGGCAACCTCATCCCCTCCACTCAAAATACTCTTGGAGAATTCAATATACCAGTCACAAAACCCTCTCCATACAAAGTGGTAGAGGGCCATGGCCGTGTCGGCAAACTGAAAATTCTCAATTCCTTTGTCCACCGTCTCTATAAGGCGGTTCAACCGTGACAACATCCACCCATCGGCCAATGAGAGTGCTTCGGGGGGAGGCAAGGCTTCAAACTCAAATTCACCAAAATTCATCAGCGCAAAACGCGCTGCGTTGTAGAGTTTGTTGCAAAAGGCCCTATGGCCGTTGACGCGCTCCAGGGAGAGGCGAATTTCTCGGCCCTGTTGTGTCAAGGAGGCCAGCGTAAACCGCAGCGCATCCGCCCCCATGGGCGCCATGCCTTGAGGAAATTTGGAGCGCATGGACGGCGGAAGCTCTGAGGCCGGGGCGCCGTGTATAATGAGGAGGGGGTCTACAACGTTCCCCTTCACCTTGGACATCTTCTCCCCCTTCTCATCGCGAATCATCGCATGCAAATAAACTTTTGAGAAAGGTACCTCCTTCATAAAGTGAATGCCCAACATCATCATCCGGGCTACCCAAAAAAAGAGTATGTCGTGCCCGGTTTCCATGACGGCATTGGGGTAGAAGGTTTTGAGTTCCTCCGTCGAGTTCGGCCAACCCAAAGTGGAAAAAGGCCACAACCCAGAAGAAAACCATGTGTCCAAAACATCCGCGTCCTGCACCCAATTCCCAGAGGGGTTTTCAGCGGTAACACCGGGGTTTTCGCGGCTCACCACAGGCGTTGCGCGCTCAAAGTCAATGCTTCCATCCGCAAGCTTGGGGCTTGTGTCCAAAGGGTACCAGGCGGGAATTTGGTGCCCCCACCACAGTTGCCGGCTAATGCACCAATCGTGAATGTTGCGCATCCACGAGAAGAAAGTGTTGCTCCAACTCTCCGGGTAAAATTGAGTCTTCTTCGCTTCAACCGCTTCTATGGCTGCCTGCGCCAAAGGCTCCATGCGTATAAACCACTGCAGGCATAAACGCGGCTCAATGGGGGCGCCTGAGCGTTGGCTCACCGCCAACGAGAGGCGGTAGGGCTCCTCCTTCACCAATAGGCCCTGCTCCACCAAGTCTGCCACCACCTTCTTGCGCGCTTCAAACCTGTCCATGCCGGCATAGGGGCCCGCATTCTCATTGGTGCATGCTGCTTCGTCAAAAATAGAAATCATCGGCAACCCGTGCTTTATGCCAATGAGGTAGTCAACAGGGTCATGCGCCGGTGTCACCTTCACCGCCCCCGTCCCAAATTCTTTGTTCACCCACTCGGCATCCGCAATGACGGGTATTTCCCGCCCCAACAGAGGCAACAACAAAGTCTTGCCCACCCAGTGTGCAAAACGCTCGTCCTCAGGGTGGACGGCAACAGCCACGTCTCCCAACAAAGTTTCAGGCCGTGTGGTTGCCACCACCAGGCGCTCTTCGCTGTCTTTAACGGCATAGGCAATGTGCCACAACAAACCATCGCGCTCTTCATGCTCCACTTCCAAATCCGAAAGCGCTGTGCGCAAAGAGGGGTCCCAATGAATCAACTTCTGCGCGCGGTAAACCAACCCCTCCTCATGCAAACGGACAAAAGCTTCACGCACAGCAACAGAAGAGTTCTCATCCAAAGTGAAGCGCTCCCGGCTCCAATCCAAGGAGGCTCCCAACAACTTGTGCTGCTCTGCAATACGGTTGCCTGAGGCCTCCTTCCACTGCCATATACGCTTTAAAAATTCCTCCCTCCCCAGGTCGAATTTTGTCAGCCCTTCGTTCTTCTGCAACTCGCGCTCCACAACCGCCTGCGTCGCAATCCCCGCGTGGTCTATCCCCGGCAGCCACAACACATTGTAGCCCTTCATCCGCTTGTGGCGAGCCAACACATCCTGCAACGTCGCTGTCAGCGCATGCCCAAGGTGCAAAAAACCCGTCACATTCGGAGGAGGCAACACCATGCAATAGGGGGGCTTGTCTGAATTCGTCTGTGCACGAAAAAACGCCTTCTCCAACCACCAAGCATACCAACGCTCTTCCACTTGGCTGGGCTCATAGGATTTTGGCAACTCAAGTCCATTCATTGTTTTTGCCTCTCAAAACACTCTCAACGAAACATTGTATGAATACGAAAAAACAGCGGCCACTTTATATAGGCAGCCGCCTTCTTTCTCACAAACTTAACTCGAAATGGCTAGCGTCTTTCGCCTTTTTCTTTGGCTTGAATCAACCGCTCTATGTGCTCGCGAATAAGGGTTTCTGCCAGCTGCGGAACCACCTCCCAAATCACCTTCTCCAAAAGCTCTTTTGAAATGGAAGGCAACAACTCCCTGAGTGCGGCCTCAGCATGGACTGCAGGGGGTGGGGCTTGGGGAATGGGCGTTGTACGCCCCATCAAACCAAACGGGTCTCTGCGTACCATTCCCCCCACAACAGCCTGGTGCGGCATGGGCGCACGCGCAGACAAAGGGGGGCGGTAGCCTTGAGAGGGATAGGGTACTGCCGTCGGCTTTCCTGCCGGAGGAAACAGGGCGGGAGCAGAAACAACAGGTACACGTTGGGAGAGGGCCGTCCGCGGCATGGGTGCGGCCAGAGGCGTCACGGGGCGCGGGGGAAGTTGCTGCGTCAAAGGCAAAGGCCTCAGTGCAGAGGGGGAAGCATAAGGTGGTGGAGGGGGCCTGGCCGCAAAGGCCGAGGGGGGAGCCGTCGCCGCACGTGCGGGAGGGAATGCCGGAGCAACTGGAAAGCCTGGCCGCGAAGGGCTGTCCAAGGGCAAAGTCGTCGCTTGTAACATGGGGTCCGACGGAGCTATACCCGCCCCCATGGAAGGCGACGGCGCAACGGGTGTTCCAAACACAGGAGCACCCGGCACACGCCTCGCCATGCCGCCAGAAACAGGAGCCACTCTTGGAATGGGCTCTCTCAGGGGAGCAGGTGCAGGTGCGGGTGGGGCAAAGTTGGGTATGGGGGAAGACGAAGCAAAAGCGGCCGCCTGAGTTGCCGGCCTTGTGGGTTGTTTTGAAAAAGCCGGGAGGAGGTCTGTCGTCGCCTGTTGAGAAGGGGGCGGAGGGGAGGAAGGTGGTGGCACAAAAGCCGGTACGGCAGGAGAAACCGAAGAGGTGGGTGGAGCCGCAGGTGCTATGGGAGGAACCACAGCCGCAGAAATAACCGGTGCGGGAGGAAGCACAGGCGCGGGTGGAACGACAGGTACCGCAGAGGCTGCCGAAACAACAGGCTGCGGTTTTGAGGCGGACAAAGGCACGCGCATGGGCAAAGCCGCCACCAAGGGCAAGCCCACCAGGTTGCATACTTTGTCAAGCAGCGCCTGGCTTTCAAAAGGTTTGGCAATATGGTCATCCGCACCTGAAAGGCGCAGTTTCTCCTCGTCTATGGCTTCTTGCCCATTGAGGAGGAGCAAAATGGGAATGTGTGCCGTTTTCGGGTTTTTCTTGAGTGTTGCGCAAACCTCGAAACCGTCCTTGTCCGGCATGGACCCGTCCACCAACACCACTTCTGGAGTCATCTCTTGGGCACGGGCAATGGCCTCCATGCCGTTGTCTACTTCAACTAAGCGGAAGTCATCGGTGGACAGCACCAAGGAAATCACCTTGCGCATTGTCAACGAGTCGTCAGCAACCAGAACATTTTTCGGCATGTAGCCCTCAAACAAACCAGGAACAACGAATGCAGCCTAAACACTTAACAACATACAATAACCTTCAACAACTCATGGGGAAAATTTTCAACCCTTCTTCCGCCCAACCTTTGCCCTCCCTCTTGCCCCATATGCCAAACTCTAAGAAAAACACCCTTCCCCTGCACCCTTATCTCACAAAAACACCAATGATGCCGCCCTAAAATATGCCTCTCCCCCTTTTCGCCCACCCCGTTGGCGCCATCCCCCCACCCCCCCTACTTCCTTCTACCCTGGGGCCTCCTTTAGCCCCCCTTCTTCTTCTCCTTTCCCTTCTTCTCGGTTTCTTCTAAACTCTTTAATAATTCTGCTGCCTTCTTCGCCTCTGTACTCTTGGGGTGTACACGTATCAACTCCTCCAGGGCCAGCTTGGCTTCGGCTAGCTTTTTGAGTTGCTTGAAACATTCGGACGAGCGCAAATATGTCAGAGGCGCCGAGGTTGTCTTTGGAAATTCCTGAATAACCCTTCCATACTCATAAAGTGCTTCGCGGTAGTGTTGGCGCACAAAATGGGTTTCGCCGAGTTTAAAGTGCACTTCGCCTGCGGCACTGTCTTTGGGCCAGCGACGCAAAAACTCATTCAGCAAAGCCTGGGCCCCCTCAACGTCCTTGGCCGCAAACACCTCCTGGGTATATTTCAGAAAGGCCTTGGGCTCATTGGGTTTGGTTTTGGAGGTTGTGGCAACAGGAGGAGGAGCCGTCGTTGAAGGCCCAACCGTTGAGGTTGTCACCGTGGAAACCTCCGCTGCTGGCGCAGCACTCAAACTCTGTTGCAGCTGCATACGGAGCGCCACCTGCTCCGCCTCCAACTCCCGAAGGCGGTGCTCCAATAGGCCCAACTCCCCTCGCAAACTTGCCATCTCCTCCGTGGAGCGCTGCAACTGTATGCCTATGTCAGCGCCACTCTGTCTGGCCCACTGCTCCGTCTGGCCCAGTGCTTTGCTGGTACGCTCCTGGTTTCCCTTCACCTCGAGGGAAAGCACCTCATTCTCCCGGGTGAGTTTCTGCACATGGTCTTCAAGCAAATGCCCCCTGTCCAAGGGGAAGAAACAACCTGTCAGCAACAAGGTACAACAGACAAAACTCACTCTCATGGCTGCATTCACAATCCTCAAAAACTGGGTTTGTATATTTTTGGAATGTACACCAAAACACCTCAAACCAAAATCAACTTGGGGCCTTGTAGGCTTTTTCGAATCCACTCAAAAGCGCCTTCCATTTCTGCTTCTGCTTCTGTGAGGCGGCGAATAAAAAGCGCGTTGGGCTTGGAAGGAGGGCCGCAAACCTCTTTCAAGTCATCCAACAGGCCAATGGCCGACTTGAGGACGGTTTGGGAAGTTTCCTCTGCTGAGGCTTCTTCCGTTGAAGTTTTTGCAAGCTCGCCTCCTGTTTTTTCGGTGAGTTCAGCAGAAAAACGCTGAAGTGTCGCCCGCAGTTTTTCTCCGGAAAACACACTCAACGGTTTTTGCAAAAACTCACAATCCACCCTCAACATCCTCAATGGGGTATTGCCAGAAGGGGTGGGGGACAAAGGGTGAATGTTGGACTTTGCAAAGGCACTCAAAAGGGCATCGTCTTCAGGAGAAGGCCATGCATGGGGCACCACTTCCAAAAAAACATAGAGGGCGGGGACGCCCTTCTTGGCTGCCTCCACCTCCTCCTCCTCCAGTGGGGGGAATGTCTCAGGGAAACCTATAAACAACAGGGGGAATACCACCCCTTCCCAAAAACCCTCCGGGACAGGCCCCGTGGAAGAAGGGCTTGCCCAAAGCTGTGCAGCAAGCTCGCACGTCTGTCCATGTCTCTCCCACTGCTCCCCCATGGGCTTGTGCGGCTCCATGGCGTTAAACACCGCTTGGAATTGGTTTTCCATGTGCGCCTTCAACTTCGCGGGCAGCCCGCTTCCCGCACGGGCCAGGGCGTCTTTGAGTTCCTGCATGAGTTGGCCCGGAAGGCGTTTCCATATGGCCTGGGCCTTCTCCATGTCCAAAGCCATCAGTTGGACAAAACCAGGGTCAAACAAACGCTGGTAGAGTTCAGCATCCAACTTGGGCGCGCCTACCAGAGGAATTCCTGAAGCCATACGCGCGGAGCTTAGGGAGTTGCTCAAATTTCGAGTCAACTCGTCAAGCTTTCCTAGGTTCGCCAAACCCAAAGCCTCTGAAACAGCCTCAAACGGGGACAACACAATCATCGCCTCGGAAAACCCCAGGGAAACCCCCACCACCGAGTCGCTGTTGGGAAACCAAAACCCATTGTGCATATGGAGTAACTTCTCCCCAAGGACAGCCGCCAACCCCAAAGCAATGAGTTGGTGCTCCGGTTTGGAAAATTTGAATGCCCCACCCAAAACTTTAATGATGGACTTTTCAATTTCACTCCAGGAAGCATTCAAACAGTCCACGTCGCGCTTCTCTGCTGCCTTCAACAGGGACTCCAACTGGGAGAGCGCTGCTTCAATATGCGGAGGTTTGTCTATGGCCATGGGCTCTCCATAGCATGTATGCAAGGCTTGTCTGAAATTTCTCGTTTTGCAAACAAAGTTTGTCGCTTCCAAATACAACTGTTAGAAGGAATGAGGACAATGCGTCTTCTCTTGTTGCTTGGTTGTACCCTCATCCTCGGCGCCTGCGCTTCCCTCTCGCCCCGCTTCCCCACCTCCATCGCTACCGGGTTCGCCCGCGACGAAATGTGGAAACTGACAACTCCTGAGTCGGAAATTTATTATCCAAAACAACATGAGGCAGAGGCTTTGCGCATTGCCCAACAAATGCGCCAATGCCTGCTCACCCTGCGCAGCAAAACCCTGGGGAATACCCCCACAAAACGCATGCTGGTTTTCCTCACCTCTGCCAACCTCAACAACGCCTATGTCTCCGGTGAGTATGGAGGCGTGCCCCTGCATACGGTTAACCCCCTCTTCCTGACGAGTGAAACCTTTCATTGGTATAATATGTCCGGGGGGGACGTCTCTGAGGTTGTTTGTCATGAAATTTTTCACTACGTGCATTTTGAGCAAACCCGCGGCATTTGGAGGTGGTTTAACCTCATCTTCGGCCCACAAGTGTCTCCTCAGGCTTCCTTGGAAAGGTGGTTTACGGAGGGGGTGGCCCAATTCTATGAGGGACGCCTGAAACACCCCGCCGGAAGGCCCCATAGCCCCTATTATTATGCCCTCTTCCACTCGGGTATTGCCGCACGAAAAGGCAAACTCTATGAGAGTGACTTGCACCCCCAAACCAGGGAGTTGCTGCCCGCCTCCGGCGCCTACCTCACCTCCCTCTTCTTCGTTGAATACCTCGCTGAAACCTATGGAGAAGAAAAACTCTGGGAGCTTATTTCCCTGCAGGCCGACGCCTTCTTCTTTCCCTTCGGCGTTAGCCTGCGCTTCCAAAAAACCTATGGCAAACCCCTCGCCTCCCTCCTGGAGGACTGGGAAGCTCACCTTAACTCCAAAATAACACCCCCACCACCCCCCCCTGCCTCTCAAACCACCCTCATGGAAAATGTCGGCTACGTCGCAAGGCTGGGGGTTGCTGCCGACGGCAGCATGGCCGTCGCCTTCTCCCACCGAGAAAAAACCTCCGCCCTCCTGCTGCTGGAAAACGACGGACGCCTGCGCGCCAAACTCTCGCTGACACAATATGTGCCCTACCGCCAATGGACAAGCGCGAGCGCTTCGGGCATTTCAGGGCTCTCCTTCAGCCGCGACGGACGTTGGCTTTTCCTGCACAACAACGACATCAACAGCTGGGGAAACGAAGTGGGGCAACTGTGGAAGGTGGATGCATATACAGCCCAGGTGGTGCAGGTGTGGCAGGACGCAGGCAGCCTGGGGGGGTGCCTCCACCCGGACGGGCAACGCTACCTCTGGGTTGAGTTGCAGCCCGGAAAAACACGCCTGGTGGAATTCCACCTCCTCACCCAACAAAAAAAAACCCTGCTGGAAGAGGGCCCCGGCGTTGGCTATGCCGCCCCCAGCTATTCGCCTGACGGCAAATATATTGCCTTCTCTCGCTGGGAGGGAAAGGGGTGGGACATTCACCTGTGCCGCATAGGTGGGGAATGCAAACAACTGACGCACGACGCGGCCTTCAACTATGCCCCCAAGTGGCTGGACAAGGACAACCTCCTCTTCACCCGCCAGGAGGGAAATACGGCCCAGGCCTTCCGCCTCCACCTTCCCTCCCAAAAATACATTCGCCTGACACAAGCGCCTTTCTTCGCCATGGACGCAAGCCCGTCTCTCTCGCACGTCACTTTCCTTAACCGGGTGGGTTGGGACTGGAGCCTTGCGCGCATTCCCTTCACCCTCCATGACGAAGCCTTGGAAAATGGGACGTCCACAAACGAAACCTTGGCCAATGCAGCCCAAACCCCTCAAAACGAAAAACCCCAACTTGGAGCGCTGACAATAGAATCCAACCACCCCTATTCCGGGTGGGAGGAGCTCTGGCTTCCCAAAGCGCGCATCCCCTTTGTGGACATTTATATCCCTGCAAAATTTTGGGAGGCCGGCGTCGGCTCCTCCTTTGGCGTGTCCCTCTATGGCAGCGATCGCTTAAGCTTTCACAACTGGGCCGTGGACTTTCGCTTCGCTGCACCCTACAAAGCATATAGCGCGGCATTGGCCTACCTCAACCAACAACTCGCACCGTGGACGGTGTTTGCTCAACTCCAATATGACAAAACACCCTTCGTGCAATATTGGGCGGGGCAACTCGGAGGACAACGCAGCTTCTTTGCCACCCCCTTGCGCTTCTCCTTCCTCGCCATTGACAAAAACCGCTTGGGCCACCACCAACGCTACCTCGGCCCCTCCCTCTCCGCCCATTATGCCGCAGGTACTTCCACTGCCATGGGGGGTATCCAAAGCCTATTCCAAATAGGCGCCGCGGGCAGTTTCTTCCTCAGAGGCGTGGGAAGTACACGCAACGTCGTTGACTTCTCCGGCCATGCCGACTTCGGCATTCCCCTCCCTTTTTCAACACGGCATTCCTTTATGCTGAGTTTGAAAGGCCGCTCCCTCCCCAATGCCCCCAAAGGTACGCTGCAACTGGGTGGAATGTCCTATAACCCCGTCCTCTTCCAAAGCCAGGACTTCCATTATGCCTCCTCCCCTTCCACCTTCCTCCCCATGTTCTTCGGCGAAGCCCTGCGCGGCTTCGAGGACTTCTCCATACGCGCCAACCACGCAGGCATCGCCAACGCCCGCTACCGCTATTCCTTCGTCATCGACAGAGGCTCCGCCTCCACCTTCAAAATCTTCCCCTCCCTCTTCTGGCGACAAGTCGACGTGGAGCTCTTCGGCACCACCGCCTGTAGCGACAACCCCACCCAACGCTGGCTGCACGCCGCAGGCCTGGCCGTCTTCTTGCGTACCTCCATCGCCCAAAGCGTCTCCCTCTCCCTCTATTACCAACTCTCCATACGCATGGCAGCCCAACTCCCCCCCCTGCACCTCATCGGCTATTCCCTGGAATAAAGTGCCACAAGGAGGGGGAGAGGGGGGCTCGCCCTCCGGGCGGGTTTCTTTAACTGAGAATGTTTTTATGGGCCATGCGGCCCGGGCCGTTTTTTGAAATGTTTCTCTTCGCCCATTGGGGCGTTGTTCTTTTTGGGCCTGCGGCCCGGGCCTCTCTTAACTGAGCTATGTCTTTATGGGCCTGCGGCCCGGGGGCCTTTCTTAACTGAGATATGTTTCTATGG